>DASYFS010000298.1:0-12729 GCA_036498305.1 Candidatus Elarobacter sp.
CCGACGCCGCCGCCGCGCGTCACGATCCCGCCGCGCGTCACGCCGGCGCCGGTCGCGCAGGTCGCGGGCCGCGCCAAGGGTCATCCGGCGAAGCATCGCGGCGGCGGCGCACACCGCGCGATCGCCAAAGTCCACGCGACGACGTACGCCAACCCGAAGGCGCACGGCGGCGCGGGGACGTCGACGGGGGCCGGGACCGGGAACGTCGCCGGGGTCGGCGGGGGCCTCGGCGGCAACGGCACCGGCGACAGCGGGAACGGCAACGGTGCCGTCAACGCCAACGTGCCGTGCGGGGTCGTCGAGTTCATCCCGTTCGCGCCGCCCGACTATCGCAACGGCACCGCGTACGAGCCGGTGAAGGCGATCGTCACCTTCGGCGACGGCCATAAGGAAGAGGCGAAGTTTCCGTACCGTTGGATCTATCCGAACGGCGAGCAGACCGACCCGTGGTCGAGCACGAACCTCAAGAACCCCGACTTCCCCACCACGCTGAAGCGCCCGCCGGACGGGACCGATACCAGCACGTTCGATCCGCTGATCAAGTACATCATCGGGCACAGCGACCCGCAGGGATACACCGACCTTCCGGACTGCCCCAAGGGCCACGGCTGACCGCGCGCGTACGACCGGACGATGGGTATCGTCCGCGTCGCCGTCGACGCGCACAACCTGACCCGCGACGATCGCGGGATCGGCCGCTACGCCCGAGCGGTGCTTTCGCGCGCGCTGCGCGACCCTGACTTCGCGTTCACGCTCGTCGTCCGCGATTGGTTTCCGAAGCGTGCCGCGATCGCACGGCTGCTCGGCGCGGCGCGGGTGGACGTGCGGCGGCGCATCCCCCGCAACGCCGACGTCGTGTGGTTTCCGTGGAACGGAACATTTCTGCGCACGAAGGTGCCGTCGGTGGCAACCGTCCACGACGCGGCGCCCTTCGCATTTCCGGCGGCCGATCCGCGGAAGCGCGCCCGCGAGCAGACGCCGTTCGTGCGCACCGCGACGACGGCGCGCCGCATCCTCGTACAATCGCAGTTCACTGCGGGCGAGGTCGAGCGCTGGATGGGCGTCGAGCCGGAGCGCATCGTCGTGACGCCGCTCGCCGTCGATCCGATTTTTTCAACGGAACCGGGCGGGCAGCTCCCCGTCGCGCTGCGCGGGCGGCGCTACGTGCTGCACGTCGGCGCGCACGACGAGCGAAAAAATACCGCGACACTGATCGCCGCGTACGATCGCGCGTTCGGCGGAAGCGACGTCGTGCTCGCGTTCACGCGTGCTCCGGCGAATCTTCCGTCCGGCGGCGTCGTCGTCGATGCCCGAGACGACGCGACGCTCCATGCGCTCTACCGCCGTGCTATGCTGGTCGCGGTGCCATCCTATTATGAAGGGTTCGGGTTTCCGCTGCTCGAGGCGCTGGCGTGCGGCGCGCCGGTCGTCGCCGCACGTGCGGGCTCGCTCCCGGAGGTCGGCGGCGGCGCGGCGGTGTGGGTCGACGCGGTGCGCAGCGCCGACGCCTGGGCCGACGCGCTGCGCGCGCTCGCCGGCGACGACGCGGCGCGCGCGCAACTCGCTGCGCGCGGGCCGGAGCGCGCAGCGCTGTTCTCCTGGGAGCGCTGCACCGCCGAGACGCTCGCGGTACTCCGCGAGGCCGCGGGGCGCTAGGCGCGGCCGTGCGGGCGCTGCTGATCGTACGCGCTGACGCGGCGGCGAAACCCGGCGGTGATGTGGTCCATGCCGAGAACGCAGCCCGTGCGCTGCGCGACATGCGCTTCGACGTCACCGTGGTCGCCAGCGACGCGCCCGACGCGCGCGGGTACGACGTCGCACACATCTTCGGAATCTTCGAGCCGCAGCGCGCCGCGGCGCAGATCGCCGCGGTTCGCGCAGCGGGGGTCCCGCTGGTGCTCTCGCCGATCTGGCTCGACTTGCGAACGTACTTCGCGATGGCGCCGGAGGTTGAGCGTGCCCTCGCGGAGTCGAATCCGGCGCGCGTCGAGCGACGACTGGCGCGGGCGCGGGAGCGCGAGGCGGAGCTCAGCTGGCGGGGGCGTGCGGCGACGGCGGCGGACCGCCGTCTCGCCGTGCAGCGATCGCTGCTCCTCTCCGCCGAAGTCGTGCTTCCCGCCAGCGAGATCGAGGCGTTCCTGTATGGCGAGCGGCTCAAGGTTACGCGCGTGCGGTATGTCGTCGCGCCGCTCGGCGTCGACGACGACGCGTTCGCCGAGGATCGTCCCGCGACGCGCATCGGCGTCCTTTGCGCGGGCCGCATCGAGTCGAAGAAGAATCAAGCCGCGCTGCTCTACGCGCTGCGCGACGTCGACGTCGAGGTCACGCTGCTCGGCCGTGCGTACGACCCCGACTATCTCGCGCTCTGCAAGCGGTGGGCGACACCGAAAACCCGGTTCGTCGAGCATGTCTCGCACGCCGAGGTGTTGCGCCTGATGGCGCGGGCCGCCGTGCACGCGCACCCGTCGTGGCTCGAGTCACCCGGGCTCTCGTCGCTCGAAGCCGCCGCGACCGGCGCGCGGATCGTCGTCGGCGACCGCGGCAGCGAGCGCGAGTACTTCGGGCCGCACGTGGACTACGCCGATCCCGCCGACCCGGAGTCGATTCGCTCCGCCGTGGTACACGCGCTGGAAAGCCCGCCGCGCGACCGCGGTGACGCCCTCGACCGCCGGCTGGGCCGGTTCACCTGGGAGAATCACGCCGTCGCGACGATCGACGCCTACGCGCGGGCGATGGTGCTGGGAGCGCAATGAGCGAGCGGCGCGCGGTGCTGCTCGTCGCCGCCGCGGCGTTCGTCCTCTGCGCGCTGCTCACGAAGTCGCACATCCTCGGCTGGAACGACGGTTCGCGGTTTGCGACCGTCGACGCGCTGACGACGAACCGTACCGTCGCGATCGACGGTTCGCCTTTGGCCGCCGGCCTCGGCGACAAGATCCGCGTGCGAGGCCGGACGTACTCCGATAAGGCGCCGCTTCTCCCGCTGCTCGGTGCGGGCGTCGCGTCCGCCGTCGCACCCCTCGGCGTGGGCTTGCGCACGACGCCGATGGCCGCGGTCTACCTGATCACGTTGCTCTCCGTCGGCATCTTCTTCGCGCTGGGATGCGCGTACGCGTATGCATTCCAACGGCTGCTCGGATTCTCGCAGCGGGTCGCGTTCGGGGTGGCGGGGCTGACCGGCACCGCGACGCTCGCGCTCTCGTACGCCGTCGTCTTCAGCAACCACGTCCCGAGCGGCGCTTCGGCGCTGGCGGGCTGTTACCACCTCGTGCGCGCGCGGCGCGGCAGCGACCTCGACGCTGCGCTCGGCGGGTTCTTCCTTGCGCTCGCGGTCGCGTTCGACGTTGCGGCGGTCGTCTTCGCCGCCGTGGTCGTCGTACTGCTGTGGGCGGCGCCGCTGCGGCATTGGTCGTTCGCGCTCGCGGCGGCGTTTCCGATCGTCGCCGGAGAGGTCGGTTATAATCTGGAGATCACCGGCAGCCCGATCCCGCCGACGTTCAACGGCGAGGTCTGGACCGACGCATCGCTCCCACTGCACGCGCTGAGCGCCGAACGCGTCCATCCCTATGCACCCGCGGAGTACGCCGGTTCCGTTTTCAACCTGATCGCAGGGAAGCGGGGATTGTTCCTGTTCTCGCCCGTGATGGCGGCCGCGGCATACGGGTTCGTGTTGCTGCCGCGCGCGAATCTGCTCGGTGCGCGCACGGCCTGGGCCGTCGGAGCAACGGCGCTGGTGTACTTGCTCACGATCGTGCTGCTGCAGAACTTCATCAACTCGGCGAGCTTCGGCGAACGGCGATGGGTCGACCTCACCTTCGTGTTCGGGATCGGCCTCGGCCCCGTGCTTGCAGCTCAACGCAGCGCGAGCGCCGACCTCGCGCTGCGCGTCCTCGCCGCGCTCTCCGTCGCGATCGCCGCAGCGGGCACGGTCGCGCCGTTCGGCGGCAAGATCGATGATTGGGGCTTCACGATCGCGATCACCGAATTCGCCGGCCTCGCCGAGCGCGCCCCGGTACAAGCCGCACTCGACGTCGCCCTGCTGTGCGCGCTCGTTGCGCTGGGACAGCGCTTCATCCCCGCGCGCCGGGGTTCGCTCTCCGGCGCCTAGCGCGCGATGCCGTCGATCGTCCAGTCGGTGCCGTCCCAGCGAAACGTCAGCGTCTCCCGCCAGGCGCGCGCGGGTGCACCGTCGTGCGCGGGGAGCGTGACGGCAGCGACGGTCGTGCGGCCGCTACTCTGCCGCACCTGAACGTCCGCGTTCGCCGCGCCGTGATACATCGCTTCGAGCGCGCCCTGCGTGTGCTGTGCGCGCCAGCGCTCCGAGAACATCCGGTACGCGATCGGCCAGTGCCCGCCTTCGACCAGCTGGTAGAAGCGTTCGACGACGGGCGTGAGGTCGGCATCCTTCGGCGCAGGGTTCACAGCCGTTGCCGTCGTCGCGGCGCGATGCTGCTCACCGCATGCCGCGAGCGCGACGAAAGCGGCGAGGAGCGAAAGCACCCGGAGTCCTCGCATCGAAGCGACCATTCGACCGTGCGATCCCGGCATTCCCCTTCGTGAAGATTCTCGTCGCCGCCGAACACCTGGGTCGTGCCGGCGGGATGGAGCGTTATCTCGAGACCGTCCTTCCCGCGCTGCAGGCGCGCGGCGCCGAGCTGCTCGTCGTCGCGCGCCGGCTCGACGCGACGCCTTCGGGGATAACCGCAGAAGCGCTCGCGTGGTCGGCCGAGCACGAGGCGCCGGATGCGAGCGCGCGCGCCGGTCTGGAACGGATCTCCGCCTCGTTCGCACCCGACGCCGCGATCGCCGTGAACGTGATGGACGCCGGCATCGTCGAGGCGCTGCGAGCCGCGCCGCGCCTTATGTATCAACTCCATGATCATCGTCCGCTCTGCCCGAACGGCGATCGCGTCTTTCCGCGCAGTCGAAGCAACTGCACCGCGCCGCTCGGAGCGGCGTGCGTCCTCCACGCGCTCACGGACGGCTGCGCGTACGGCCCGCGGCCCCGCACGCTGACGCTGATCGCGCAGCGACGCCGGCTGCGCGACGCGATCGCCGCCGCCGACACCGTCGTGGTCAACTCGGCGTACGTCGCCGATCGCGCCGCGTCGTGCGGGATCGCCGGCGAACGCATCGTCGAGATCGCGCCGCCGCTCCCCGACGATGCGTTCGCTGGGTCGATCGCGCCGGCGGCGTCGCCGGCGTCCGTCGTCTTCGCCGGCCGTTTGGTGCCGCAGAAAGGACTGCTCACGCTGATCGATGCGATCGCGAGGCTGCCCGCGTCGCGCCGGCCGCTCCTGCGTGCGTTCGGCGACGGCCCGCAGCGCGCCGCCGCGCGCGAACGCGCCGAACGCCGCGGCGTCGCGATCGAGCTGCCGGGCGCCGTTGCGGCCGAGGATCTGCGCGTCGCGATCGATCGCGCTGCGCTCGTCGCCGTGCCGTCGGTGTGGGCCGAGCCGTTCGGATTGGTCGGGATCGAAGCGTGCGCGCGCGGGCGGCCGGTCGTCGCGTTCGCCGCCGGCGGAATCGAGGCGTGGCTGCGGGACGGCGAGAACGGTCGTGCGGTGACGCTCGAACGCGGCGACGAAGCTCGCTCGGCCGCTCTCTCCGGCGCGCTCGCCGAGCTGCTCGGCGACGAGGCCTTGCGCGCGCGCCTCGGTGCGGGAGCGCGCGCGCTGGCGGAACGCTATCGCGCGGCGCCGATCGTCGACGCGCTGCTCCGGGAACTCACGCCGTGACGCTCCGGCACGCGGTGCTGGCGTTCGCGTGCGCGGCGATCGCCGCGTCCGCGGGGTGCGCGCGCGGCGACGCGCAGCCGCCGCCGTCGTGCACGCCGCAGGTGAACGCGACGCTCGCCGGCCTCATCGCGCGCGACGAGCCGCAGCCGGCGGACGGCGTGATGGTCTGCGGAACGACGCTCTCGTCGTCGCGCCCGCAGCGCGGCGGCCCGCACGGCGGCCACGAGCTCATCCCCGTCCGGGCGCCGCTCCCCGGCGGCACGTACGCGCTGGTCGAAGTGGTGACCAACGACGCGCTCGACGGTGTCGTCACGGCGCCGCGCGGAGCGAGCGTCGTTGCGTTGGGGCAATACTTCCACACCTCGGCGCGGCAGCGGCCGTACGTCGCCGGAATCCACGAGACGCACTGCCCGACGCACCGCGGCGGCGCCGCCGGCTACGTGATCGTGAACGGCGTGCGCTACGGGTGCGGCGCATGAGCCGCAACGGCGAGATTCTGGTGATCGGCGGCGGGATCGGCGGGCTCGCGGTCGCGCTGGGGCTGGCACGGCGCGGCCGCGCGGTGCGGCTGCTCGAGAAGGCGGCGGAGTTCGGCGAGATCGGCGCCGGGATTCAGCTGGCGCCGAACGCGTCGCGCGCGCTCGACGATCTCGGCGTGCTCGACGCGATCCGCCCGACCGCCGTCTTCCCGCAACGGATGCTGTGGATGGACGCGCGCTCGGGCGAACGTCTCACGGCGCTCGACTTGGGCGAAGCGTTCCGCGCGCGGTACGGTTACCCGTACCTGGTGATGCATCGCAGCGACCTGCTCGCGGCGCTGCTCGACGCCTGCGAGGGGCACCCGAAGATCGTGCTCGACACCGAACGACAGGTAGTCGCCATCGACGACGGAGGCGACGCCGTGACGGTGCGCTGCGCGAACGGCAGCGTATACGACGGGGTGCTTGCGATCGGCGCCGACGGCTTGTGGTCGACGGCGCGCAAAGCGATCGTCGACGACGGCGATCCGATCTGTTCGCAGTACGTCGCCTACCGCGGCGCGATCCCGATCGAAGAGGTGTCGCGTCACGCCGGGCTCGACAACGTCATGCTCTGGACCGGCCCGGAGATGCACCTCGTGCAGTACCCGCTCCGGCGCGGGCAGCTCTACAATCAGGTCGCGGTCTTCAAGAGCGCGCGCTACCGTGCGGGAAGCGACGACTGGGGGACGCCGGACGAGCTCGACGAGCGTTTCAAAGGGACAACGGAGCTGGTGCAGGCGGCGCTGGGCAAGATTCACCGCAATCGCCGCTGGCCGATGTTCGACCGGCTGCCGATCGCGCGCTGGACCCGCAACCGCGTGACGCTGCTCGGCGACGCCGCGCATCCGATGCTGCAGTATCTCGCGCAAGGCGCGTGCCAAGCGCTCGAAGACGCGGTCGCGCTCGCCGAGGCCGTCGACGCGCACGCGGAGGTCGGGGACGCGCTCCGCGCCTATGAAACCGCGCGCGTCGAGCGCACCGGCCGCGTGCAGGCGCTCGCGCGGGCGTGGGGCGATTACTGGCACTTGGACGAGCACGCCGAGCGCGACGCCGCGCTGCGCGCTCGGCGCCCCGACGACTACGGTGACACCGACTGGTTCTACGGCTACCGCACGAGCGGAACGCCGCTCGGATAGATCGGCTTGTTGATCAGCGTTTCGAGTACGGCCGGCTGCGCCGTGAGGACGACCCCGGCGAACCGTACGAACGCCTCGCGCTCGGCCTCGCCTTCGAGATAGCGCTCTCCCGCAGTGAGGTCGACCTTGCCGCTGACCGGCAGGAAGCGAACGAAGCGCCCGTCGTCGTCGTCGCCGGTCTCGACAAGGCCTGCATCGGCGAAGATCCGGACCGCCGCCGAGATCGTCGACGCGTCGACGCGGTCGAGGTCGAGCGTCGCAGCCATGTCGACGTACGTCTGCCGCAGCGTGCCTTCCGCCGACGCCATTCGCTTCAGCGCCGCGTAGAGCGTCCGCAGCGTCTCGAGTCGCGGTGCCGCGCGGTCGATGATGTAGTCGTTGATGTTGCGGTCCTTCTCGCCGAACAGCAGGTGGATCGTCGCGTCGTCGCCGTCGCGCCCGGCGCGGCCCGACTGCTGGTTGAACTCGGTGAAGTCGAAGTTGAGGTGATAGAGGAAGACATGCCGCACGTCCGGGAGGTCGATCCCCTCGCCGAACGCCGAGGTCGCAACGACGACGCGCAGCACGCCTTCGCGAAAGTACGTCTCGACCTGTGCGCGCTCGGCGCTCGCGACGCCGGCATGATAGAACGCCACGACGTCGCCGAGGCCCCGGCGCAGCTTCTCGGCGGTTTTCGTCGCTTCGTTGCGCGAGTTGCAGTACACGATCGCCTTGCCGCCGGCGGCGACGAAGCGTTCGATGTAGCCCACCTTGTCGGCGGCGGGAGTGTTGCGCGCATCGACGACGTGCAGGTTCTCGCGGACCGTCGGATCGATGACCCACGCGTCGATCCGCAGCGTCTCGCGAATCTTCGCGAAGGCGGCATCGCCCGCGGTCGCCGTCAGCGCGAGGACCTGGGGCGAGCCGAGCGCCTCGATCGCCGCGCCGATCCGCTGATACGCTGCGCGGTGCGTCGACTCGGCGAGATGATGCGCCTCGTCGACGACAATCAGCGACGGCTGCGAGACGGTCGAACGGAAACGGTCGAGGTGGAACTGCACGAACTCCGGCGTCGCGCAGATCAGGTCCCACGTCCCGTTCTCGAGCGCGTCGTTGAGCGCGGCGCGCTCGCCGGCGTCGATCGCGCCGTTCGCGCGAAAGATCCGCAGCCCGAGCGGCTCGAGACGCCGCATCAGCGCCTCGTACTGATCGTTGGCGAGCGCGCGCAGGGGGTACAGCACCACGGTCTTGGCGCCGGACTCGAGCGCGCGCACCGCCGCCGGATATTGGAAGCACAGCGACTTCCCGCGACCCGTACCGAGCACCGCGAGCACGTTGCGTCCGGAGTCGAGGCGGTCGAGGACCAGACGCTGGGCCTCCCGCAGCGGCCGCTCACCGATCAGCGCGCGCAGCACGTCCTCGCGCGAGACTTCACCGCGGTCGCGCGCGGGGCGCGGCGGTGCGGCCCGTTCGCGGGTGACGTAGATGTTGAGCCCGGTCGCGCGCGAACCGCCGCCGGTCACGGCCGTCACCTCGGCCGCATAGCGTTCCCCGGCGTCGATGTTCGGCGCGATCCGCGCCGCGATCGGCCGCTTCAGGTAGCCGAGATGAAGCTGGCCGTACCAGACGCCGACGGCGTTGGGATCGTGCGGATTTGCGGCGTCGCGCCGCAGCTCGAGCGGAAACCCGACCTGCATGCCGCCGACGGAGTCGTCACGCCCGTCGAAGGTGACGCCGACGACCTTCGTGTTGAAGCCGGTCGCGTCGCCGATCGTGGCGTACGGATCGCGCGAGAGGTAGTCGTCGGCGCGCGCGTAGAGCGACGCGACGAAATCGGCTGCGCCGGACGGCGCCGGCGGGGCGGCGTCGGTGCCGCCTTCGAACTGCGCGACCAGCGCGAGGAAGGCGGCTTCGGAGCGCGTCGGCGGCGGGCGGCGCGTACCGCCGCGCTTCGCCGCCGCCACCGCTACGGGGTGGGCTTCTGCTCGGGCGCCGCGCTCGGCGTCGTCACGCCGTGCTCGTCGTCGCCGAGGTTGAGGTTGATCGTCTCGTGGCCGAGCTCGTGCGCCTCGTCGTGCAGGCCCATCGCCTGCGCGTCGAGCGGATCGATCTCCGTCTCCGGCTCGGTCTCCGCCACCGGTTCGGCAGGCTGCGGCTTCGGCTTCTCGGGGACGCCGAAGTTGCGGTTTTCATACGCCGAGAGATCCTGCTCGTCGCGGCTGCGCTTGTAGCGCGGCGGCTGGTTCGTGCGGCGAGTCGCGCCGTCACGCTCGCGCTCGCGGCGCGCGCGCCGCAGCGCGGCGATCTCCTCGCGGTCCCGCTGCGCCGCGGCGGCGTTCTGCGCGCGCGCCTGGGCAACGGTCTTCGGCTGCTCGAGCGAGGAGCCGCGGAAGACGCGCCGCGATTTGGCGCGCTTCTGCAGCACCGCGACCAGCGGCGCCGAGTAGAAGATCGAGTGGTAGCCGCCGGAGACGATGCCGACGAGCAGCGCGAAGGCGAAGTTCTTCAGCGACGGGCCGCCGAGCGCCAGCAGCGCGACCAGCGTGATGACGACGGTCGCGAGCGTGTTGACCGAGCGCGTCATCGTCTGCAGGATCGAGGTGTTGACGATCTCGTCGAACGGCTTGCCGTCCATGAGCTTGACGTTCTCGCGGATCCGGTCGAGGATGACGATCGTATCCATGACCGAGTAGCCGATGACGGTCAGCACGGCGGCCAGGAACGCGTCGTCGACGCGGCGGCCGGCAAGCGCGTAGATCCCGATCATCATCAGCGAGTCGCGAACGAGCGCGACGACGATGACCCAACCGAAGATCAGGTTCCAGCCGAAGCGGAACGCGATATAGATGAACTGGATCGCGATCGCGATGACGAGCGCCTTGGCGGCGTTGATCAGGTACTCGTGCGAGAGCGAGGGCCCGACGGTCGAGATCGACGACGCGCTGCGGTCGACCGGAGCGACCGTGTTGAGCGCGTTCCACAGCGGCCCTGAGGCGTTGCCGAAATCGTGCTGCGTCTCGATCGTCCAGCGCTCGTTCGCCGGCTCACCGGGCTTCGAGAGCGTGTTGATCGTCGCGTCGGTAACCGCGGCGCTCGCGAGCGCCTGCACGATCTTCTGCTTGTCGGTCGGCGCCTTGAACTTCACCGTGACGTCGGTGCCGCCGGTGAACGAGAGTCCCAGGCGCAGCGGCTCGCCGGTCTTCACGTAATTGAAGATCATCATCGCGATGCCGAGCGCGATGACCGCGTACGAGATCGCGGAAACGACGCGGAACCATCCGACGACGTTCCAGTTGAGACGGCGGAAGAACATTTACGCCCCTGCCTTCGCGGGCGCCGACGCCGGCTTCGCCGCGAAGCCCTGACCGCCCGCACCCCAGGCAGCCTTCGACGTGACGAGATTGTTGTCGACGAACAGGTCGACGAGGAACCGCGTGACGACGACGGCGGTGAGCAGCGAGAACGCCGTCCCCCAGAAGAGCGTGTAGGCGAAGCCCTTCACCGTGCCGGTGCCCAGCATGTACAGCACGCCGGCGCCGACGATCGTGGTGAAGTGCGAGTCGAACACCGAGCTGAACGCGCGTTGGAAGCCGATCTTCACCGCTGCGCGCAGCGACTTGCCGGCCCACAGCTCTTCCTTGATGCGCTCGAAGATCAGGACGTTGGCGTCGACCGCCATACCGATCGAGAGCACGAAGCCCGCGATCCCCGGCAGCGTCAGCACTGCGTGCGCTACCGAGAGCAGCGCGAGCAGCATCAGCACGTAGACGAACAACGCGATGTCGGCGAGGACGCCTGGGAAGCGGTAGACGGCGGCCATGAAGACCAGGACCAGCCCCAGGCCGACGATCGAGGCCCACAGCGACTTCTGCAAGTCTTCCTGACCGAGCGTCGCGCCGACGTCGTCCTTCGAGATGATCGTCGTCGGGACGGGGAGCGCGCCGGCGTTGAGCTCGTTGGCGAGCTCGGCGACCTGCTCTTCCGTGAACGACCCGTGGATCATCCCGTTGGTCGAGATGATCCCTTCGATCGTCGCGTCGCTGACGAACTGCTTGTCGAGGAAGATGCCCATCAGCTTGAGCATGTTGTCGCGCGTCATCTTCGCGAACTTCGTCGGGTCTTTGGTCGTGAAGTCGACCTGCGGTTCTCCGCCCTGACCGAAGCCCGGCTGCGCGCTCTTCAGCTCGGCGCCGGTGTAGACCACCGGGCCGGAGTCCTTGTACGCGCCGTTGGGGTCGTTGGCGTACTTCTTGTCGGCATGAGCGCGCTGGCTGACCTGCGGCGGCACGATCTTGAACTCGAGAACGGCGACCTTCTTGAGCAGGTTCTCCAGTTCGTCGGAGTTCTTGAGCGCCGGGACCTCGACCAGCAGCCGGTCGGTGCCGACTTTGGTGATCACGGGCTCAGAGACGCCGAGCGAGTTCACGCGCTTATCGACGACCAGTTCCACTTGGTTCTGGACGTCGGGCGTGATCTTCGGGACCTCGGGCGTTGTCTGGAGCTGGAGCAGGACGCGCGCACCGCCCTGAAGGTCGAGGCCCAAGTGGATCTTCTGCTGGATCGGGACGATCGCCCACACGCAGAGTCCGACGAGTGCCACAAGGAGGACCGCTTGCAACGGCCTCTTGAGCTTATTCCACATTACCGTTTATACCGGGGCCCGATCACGGGGAAGGGGAGAACCCCCGGATCGTAGCATGGGGGGCGAACAGCGTCAAACCGCGCTGCGATCGTCCGGTACCCCAAGGGGGATAAAGGGTTTCGGACATGCGGAGGATGGGTCAGTGACCGACTCCAAAGGCGTCGATGCAGGACTCCTTCAAACTCGCTATCGTCTGACGAAGCAGCGCGCGGCGATCCTGCGCGCGCTCGAAGACGGCGCCCACCTGACCGCGGAGGCGATCCACGAGCGCGTTCGCGCGGCGCTCCCCGCCGTCAGCCTGGGAACGATCTACCGCACGCTCGACATCCTGCGGGCGATCGGACTCGTGCAGGTCTTCGCCCACGGCGGAGCCGCGCGCTATGAGGCCGCGCTCGACAAGCACCACCACCTGGTGTGCGCGAGTTGCGGCGAGATCGTGAACGTCCCCGCGCCGCAGGTCGTCGCGCTCGCGATGGCGATCGCGCAAGACTACCGCTATTCGGGGGTCGATGCGACGCTGGTCGTCAGCGGCCGATGCGCGCGCTGCGCGGGCCTCGCCCGGAACGGCGCACCGACCGGTTAGGCGACCGGCGGCAGCAGCGAGAGCTGAAGCGCCGGCTGGGTCGACGGAGCAGGCGGCTCGCTGCCCATCGCCGCGAAGGTGCAGAACGCGGCGACCGCTCGCAGCTGTTCGAGCGTGCTGCACGGCGTCGCGA
>DASYFS010000299.1:0-8679 GCA_036498305.1 Candidatus Elarobacter sp.
ACCAGCACGCGCAGCTTACCGCGCTTGAAGTCGGCCAGCGCACGCGTGCGCTGCGCCTGCGAACGATCGCCGTGAATGCGATCGGCACCGACGCCCTGCTTCTCGAGCGCGAGCGCGAGCCGGTTCGCGCGCGCCTTCGTGCGCGTGAACGCGATCGCGCTGTAAATGTTGTTGTCTTTGAGCAGCTCGACCAGCAAGTCGGTCTTGCGCTGCTGATCGATCGTGTAGGCGACGTGGGTGATGCCCTCGGCGGTCGGAGCCGCGCTCTTCGGCGCGATATCGACCCGCACCGGGTCGTTGAGCAGCTCACGGCTGAGCTTGGCGATCTCCGGGGCGATCGTCGCCGAGAAGAACAGGGTCTGCTTGCGGGCCGGGAGCTTCGCGACGATCCGGCGGACGCCGGGGAGGAAGCCCATGTCCATCATCCGGTCGGCTTCGTCGAGGACGAGCAGCGAGACGTCGTCGAGCCGCAGCCCTTGCTGGATGTGGTCGATCAGGCGGCCGGGGCACGCGACGATGATCTCGACGCCCTGGCGGAACGCGTTCTTCTGCGGGCCGTAGCCGACGCCGCCGAAGACCGCGCTGACGCGGATGCCGCTGCCGCGCGCGAACTGGGTCAGCGCATCGGCGATCTGTGCGGCCAGCTCGCGCGTCGGCGCGAGGATGAGCGCATGGGTGCGGCGGCGCGGAAGCTCCGCGATCTGCTGGATGAGGGGGAGGCCGAACCCGGCCGTCTTCCCGGTCCCGGTCTGCGCGCTGGCGAGGACGTCGCGTCCGGCCAGGGCCGCTGGGATCGCACCGGCCTGGACCGGCGTGGGGGTGGTGTAGCCGAGCGCCGTCACGGCACGCAGCAGCGCCGGGCTCAGGCCCAGCGAGTCAAAATTCGGTTGCATCGATTCTTTCGAACGGAGCGCAATACGATCGACGTTCGAAAGATCGCGCGGATGGTCGTCGCACGGGGCGACGCGTCAGGATACCATAACCGGCAAAACGGCGCTACGACACATCGCGCAGCCGGCCCGGCGAGAGGAAGGGCTCGCCCAGGTCGAGTGGGGGGCCGACGTAGCTCTCGGCAAGCGAGGTGAGCGCCGCCCGCGAGCTCACCACGTACTCGAGCTCCGCGGCCTGTAAACGCCGCTCGAAGGGCGTCGCTTCGGGAAAACGGTGCAGCAGCGAGGTCATCCACCAGGAAAACCGCTCCGCCCGCCAGACCCGCTTCAGGCAGGTCTCGGAGTACGTCTCCAGCGCGAGGCGCGACCCGCCGTGGAAGAATTGGGCGAAGGCGTTTGCGAGCGTTACGACGTCGGCGATGGCGAGGTTCATCCCTTTGGCGCCCGTGGGCGGAACGATGTGCGCCGCATCGCCCGCGAGAAACAGCCGTCCGTGGTTCATCGGCTCGACGACGAACGAACGCATCGGCGTTACGCCGGTTTGGAGGATCGGCCCGCGCCGCAAGCGCGGGGCATCCTCGCCGGCAAGACGCGCCTCGAGCTCGTCCCAGATTCGCTCGTGGCTCCACTCGCTCAGATCCTCATCGGGCGAGCACTGCAGGTAGTGTCGTGACAGCGCCGGCGTGCGGCATGAGAAAAGGGCGAAGCCTCGCTCGCTGCTGCAATAGATGAGCTCGTGATGCGGCGGCGGTGCCTCGGCCAGAATGCCGAGCCACGCGAACGGATACTCGCGCTCGAACGTCGACAGCGCGCCGGCCGGTATCGCCTTGCGTGCGACGCCGTGGAAACCGTCGCATCCGGCGACGAAGTCGCAGCGGAGGTTCGCCGCCGTCCCATCCGCATTCGTCGAACGAATGAGGACGCGGTCGGCCTCGAGGTCCTCGATCGCGACCGCGGTCGTCTCGAACTGCGGCGGGACCTCGACATCGATCAGGTGGGCGATCGCGTCCTTCACGACCTCGGCCTGACCGTAGATCGTGATCGCGCGCCCGGTGAGGTCCTCGAAGTCGACGTGGTGACTTGCGCCGTCGAACCGAAGCGTCGTTCCTCGATGAACGATGCCGTCCCGCCGCATCCGCTCGCCCAACCCGGTTGCGGTAAGGACGTCGACCGTCCCCTGCTCGAGCACGCCCGCGCGCACGCGCTCTTCGCAATACTGCCGGCTTCGTGACTCCAGGATTTTGCACGTGATTCCCGCTCGCTGCAGGAGATGAGCGAGAATCAAACCGGCCGGGCCTGCTCCGATGATCCCGACCTGCACGTGCTCTTCCGACGCTGTCATGCTAGCGTCCGCCGCTGACCTCGACGATCGTGCCGGTGACGTACGATGCCTCCGCCGAGAGCAGCCACACGATGGCTTCGGCGACCTCGGCGGCGGAGCCGGCGCGCCGCATCGGGACGGTCGGCGCGAGCGCTTCGAGGCGGCCGGGCGCATGGATCTCGGTGTCGATGATCCCTGGCGAGACGGCGTTCACGCGAATCCCTTCGCTTGCGACCTCGCGCGCCAGACCGATGGTGAAGGTGTCGATCGCGCCTTTGCTGGCGGCATAGTGCACGTATGTCCCCGCGCCGCCGAGCCCGGAGGCGCGCGAGGACACGTTGACGATCGCGCCGCCGTCGCCGCCACGCTCGGTCGACATCCGCCGGATCGCTTCGCGCGCGCAGAGCAGCGAGCCGGTGACGTTCACCGCCAACAGCCGCTCGAGCATCGTGCGCTCGACGTCGGCGGCACGGCAGACGGCACCGATGATCCCGGCGTTGTTGACGAGCGCTTTCAGCGGGCCGAACGCGTCGTCGGCGGCGAGGAACGCGGCGACGATGTCGTCTTCTTTGGCGACGTCGGCCTTGATCGCGATCGCGCGACGTCCGTCTGCGGCGACCTCGGCGATCAGCGCGTCCGCGGCCGCGCGGTCGCGCACGTACGTGAACGCGACGTCGTAGCCCGCGGCGCTGGCGCGGCGCACGACCGCGGCGCCGATCCCCCGGCTTCCGCCGGTGACGAGGAGCGCCCCGAGCTTCTCTTCAGCGTGCCGCGACGGCATCGACGTAGGCGATCTTGCGGTCGAGCGCGTTGAGCGCGTTCTCCCACGTGTAGCGGGTCGCCGTCTCGGCGCCGTTGGCGCGCAGCGTCCGCGCCAGCGGCGGGTCGTTGAAGAGTGCTTTCAGGTAACTCGCGAGCTCACGGCCGTCGGCGGTGTCGCAGACGATCGCGTTGACGAACGGCTCGGCGTACTCTTCGCCGGTCGCGCCGCAGACGGCGATCCCGCCGGCCGCCATCACCTCGAGGCCGACCAGGCCGAACGGTTCCTTCCCGCTGTTGGCCAGCACCGCGTCGGCGGCGGCGTAGAGCGCGTACAGCGTCGCCTCGTCGAGGAAGGCGCGCACGTGAACGACGGGAGCCTCGACGAATGAGAGCAGCCGCGCGAACTCGCGCCAGTCGCTTCCTTCATATGCGAGCCGCTCGACGGCGAGGTGACGGTCGCGGGCGCGGCCCATCACGACGTCGCCGTAGGCCTCCTTGCCGCCGCGAACGATCAGCCGCGCATCGAGACCGCCGGCGCGCAGCTCGGCGAGCGCGTCGACAGCCTGCAGCCAGTTCTTGTCCGGATCGAAGCGGCCGACTTTGACGCAGGTGGGGCGGTCCTTGAACGCGGCGCGCAGCGCGGCGGTCTGCTCTTTGTCGGCACCGGCGAGCAACGCGTGGTCGAGGCCGTTCGGGATCACCAGTGCCGGGACGTTCCACTGCGCGAGCTCGAACTTCATGAACTTGCTGACGCAGGTAATCGCCGCGGCGCGCGTCAGCGTCGGCCAATGGATCTTGTCGAAGCCGTAGGTGTTGTTCGCGTTCCACATCAGGGTCAGCGAGTTGCGCGCGCCGCGCTCGCGCGCCAAACGGTCGATCGCGATCGCGACGTTCGCCGTCTGCCATTCCTCGGCGATGACGAGGACGCGTTCGCCCACGGCATGCGCCGGCACGAGGATCTCGTCGATGACCCAGCGCGGGACGCTTACTTCCCAATCGTGGATCTTCGCCGGCTCGCCGTCGTAGGCGTTGCGCGGATGCTCCGACGAGAGCCACTGCGACCAGCGCCGCAGCGTGACGCCCGGCGCGAACTGCTCGACGGGCGCCGCATGCGGGTCGCCGACGAAGATGAGCTGCACCTGGTGGCCCGCCGCGCCGAGGGCACGTGCAAGCTGCGTCACGCGCGTCCCCAGGCCGCCGATCGACGCGTAGCGGTCCGGACCTTCGAAGGACAGAAGGACGACGTGATGCGGAATCATCGCCGCCTCCTCCCGTCCGCAGCGCGAGCCTTCCTGCCTGCGATCGTCGCCCTCGCGGCGTTCCCCGGAAACGCGGCGGCGCAGCCCGCGGAGCCGCGCGTGCTGCGGGCGCTCGCAAGCGCGCCGCGGTTCGTGCGCATGGACGCCGACGTCGCCGGTTCGGGCGTTCACGGTACCGCGACGCTGCTGATCGATCGCGCGACCGGACGGACGCTCGAACGCGTCGTGGCCGGACCGCTCTCCACGATCGACGGCTTCGACGGCGCGCGCGCATGGCACGCCGACGCGACCGGGATGCCGATGGTGATCGGAAACGCGGAAGCGCGACGCGACGCGCTCGCGTGGGCGCACTTGTTCGGGCGTGCCGGCCCTGAGCGCGCGATCGTCGTGCCGCTCGCACGCCGACCGAACGGTGCGACGGTGCGCATCCGATACGCCGGACTATCTGGACCGATCGACGTCACGCTCGACCGGCGCGGGCGCGTACGCAGCGTCGACGATGAAACGGCCGTCGACCCGGTGCGCACGACCTTCGGCGCGTTCCGCAGCGTTCGCGGCGTCACGGTTCCCTACACGATCGTGCAGAGCAGCCCGTTTGCGACGTGGCGCTATCACGTGCGCGCCGTGACGTTCCCGCACGACGTCGTCGCCGCCGCGTTCGGGCCGCCGCCGCCCCCGGACGACGTTCGGCTCAGCGGCGTCGCCACGGTTCCGATGACGCTTCCCGGCGAAACGCCCGTCGTGGCGATCCGGATCGGCGCCGGGCCGCCGCTGCACGTGCTGCTCGACTCCGGGTCGACGAACTATTTGATACCGTCCGCCGCAGCGCGCATCGGACTGCGCACCGTCGGCGAGGACAAAAGCGGCGGCGTCGGGCCCCAGCTCGTGCGCGAGCGCTACGCGACGGTGAGGCGCGTGGCGATCGGCGCCGCGGTTCTGGTGAACCAACCGTTCGCGGTCGTCGACGATCGGCCGGGTCCCGGGATCGACGGCGCGATCGGCCAGGAGCTGCTGCAGCGGCTCGCGGTCGCGTTCGATTTCCACCGCCACGTCGTGCGGCTCGCGCGGCGCGCGGCAGAGCTCGGCGTCACGGGACGCGCGATTCCGATCGACTTCGCGCCGTCGGGGCCGGAGGTCGCCGGCGAGGTCGACGGGCTGCGCGGTGCGATCGCGATCGACACCGGGAGCGGGGTGGCGCTCGACGTGATGTCGCCGTTCGTCCGCAAACACCAGCTCGCGCGCCGGTATCGCGTGCGGCGGCTGATGACGACCGGGAGCGGGATCGGCGGCGCGACGGTCGGCTACTTCGCGACCGCGCGCACGCTGCGGCTCGGCGGCGTCACGCTGCACGACGTTCCGATGGTCCTCGACACGATGACGACCGGCGCGCTCGCTGATCCGACGCAGCTCGGAAATCTCGGCGTTCCGGTGCTGCGGCGGTTCACCACCGTACTCGACGAGCGCAACGGACGGCTCTGGCTGCTCCCCTGAGCCGCGGCGGGGGGCGGCGGGCGCTTCGTCGCAATGCCGGACATGCGATTCTCGCGGGTGATGAGTCTGCTCGGCGCGCTCGCCGTCGCGGGATGCGGCGGCGGGGGCGGAGGATCGGTCCTCACCGTTACCGCCGTGCCGGTTCCGGCACCGACGCTCGCACCCGGCGCCGACCGCATCGCGTACGCGACGCTCGGCGGAACGCGCGGGACGCCGGTGACGATCACCGCGTACGATCGCGCCGGAGCAGTCCTTTACACCGCGCAGCCGATCGCCGCTTTCGGCATCGCCTTCGACGCGTCGGGCGTGCTGTGGCTGGATCGCGGTGAGTTCGTTACGTACATGCCCGATGGAACGCCGGGACCGGTGCCGCAAGTCCTCAGCGGCGGCGGCAGCCTCGGGGCGTTCGACGCGAAGGGCACGATGTACACGCAAGGTGCCACTGCCGTCTCGGTGCTGCGTCTAGCGGGACCCGGCTATACGATCGTCGACACGCTCCCGACGACGCCCGAGCCGTGTTGGACGGCAGCCGATGGGGCCGGACGCGTTTACGTCGCTCCCTGTACCGCCGGCCCGACGCCGTACGTACGAACGCTCGGCGCCGTTTCGATGTACTCGCTCGTCACCAACGCGCCGCTCGCAACCAACCCGAACGCCACCGGGCCGGTCGCGGTCGACACAGCCGGAAACTTCTATGCGGTGTACAACGGAGCCGTCGGCGTGTGGAACGCGGGCGCGTTCGGGGCGGCGCCGCCGGGCCGCACGCTGCCGCCCGGTCCGCCGGGAACGATCACCAGCATCGCGGTCGATCGCGGCGGCACCGCGTACGTCATCGTGCATCCGACGGGGACGACGTATACGACGCCCTCGACGTTGTATTCCGTCGCGCCCGGCGCGACGACGGCCGTCATCGTGCAGACGGGCTTCGTCGGCCAGGTCGCGACGTCGCCGCAGTAGCGGCCGAGGTTACGCGCTCGCGAGCGAGCGCAGCACGTACTGCAAGATGCCGCCGTGGCGGTAGTAGTCCGCCTCGTCGGGCGTGTCGATGCGCAGCAGCGCGTCGAACGTCTTCGCCTTCCCGCCGTCGCCGGTCGCGGTGAGCTTCACCGTCATCCCCGGCTCGAGCTTCGCTGCGACGCCTTCGATCGCGAACGTCTCCTCGCCGGTGAGGGCGAGCGATTCGCGGTTCTGTCCGTCCTTGTATTGCAGCGGCAGAATCCCCATCCCGATGAGGTTCGAGCGGTGGATGCGTTCGAACGACTCGGCGATGACGGCCTTGATCCCCAACAGATACGGGCCTTTCGCCGCCCAGTCGCGCGATGAGCCGCTGCCGTACTCCTTGCCGGCGAGGATCATCAGCGGCGTTCCGTCGGCGCGGTACTTCTCCGAGGCGTCGAAGATCGACATCTGCTCGTTCGCCGGCAGATAGCGCGTGACGCCGCCCTCGACGCCGGGGACCAGCAGATTGCGCAGCCGGATGTTCGCGAACGTGCCGCGGACCATCACCTCGTGGTTACCGCGCCGCGCGCCGTACGAGTTGAAGTCGGCGGGATCGACGCCCTTCGAGACGAGATACTTCGCCGCGGGCGACGAGCGCGCGATGTTCCCCGCGGGCGAGATGTGATCGGTGGTAACGGAGTCGCCGAGGACGGCGAGGACGCGCGCGCCTTTGATGTCCTGCACCGCCGCCGGCTGCTTCGGCATCCCGTCGAAGTACGGCGGGCGCTTCACGTACTCGCTCTTTTCGTCCCACGCGTAGCGTTCGCCGGCGGGAACGTTCATCGACGCCCAGCGCGCGTCGCCGGCGAAGACGTCGGCGTAGCGCTGACGGAACAGCGCGTCGTTGACCGACGCCGCCATCGCCTCGTCGATCTCGGCGCTGGTCGGCCAGATGTCCTTGAGGTAGACGTCCTCGCCGTTCTTCCCGCGGCCGATCGGCTCCGTCGTCAGATCGACGTCCATGCGTCCGGCCAGCGCGTATGCGACGACGAGCGGCGGCGACGCAAGATAGTTCGCGCGCACCTGCGGGTGGATGCGGCCTTCGAAGTTGCGGTTGCCGGAGAGCACGGCCGCGACGACCATGTCGTGCTCGGCGACGGCATGCGCAACTTCTTCCGAGAGCGGGCCGGAGTTGCCGATGCACGTCGTGCAGCCGTAGCCGACGAGGTTGAAGCCGAGCTGGTCGAGGTAGGGCGTCAGCCCTGCCTTGAGGAGATAGTCGGTGACGACTTTCGAGCCCGGCGCGAGCGAGGTCTTCACCCACGGCGCCGCGGCGAGGCCCTTCTCGACGGCTTTCTTCGCGAGCAGGCCGGCGCCGATCAGCAGCGCGGGGTTCGAGGTGTTGGTGCACGAGGTGATCGCGGCGATCACGACGGCGCCGTCGGAGACTTCGGTGCGCGGACGCGCGGCGACCGCGGTGCCGCCGCCGCCTTCGCTCTCGAAGCGGCCGATCTGCTTGCCGTTCGCGGCGTTGTCGCGCGCTTCGATCCACTCGTCGAGCGCCGCGGTGAACGTCGACTTCACGTCGCCGAGCGGAACGCGGTCCTGCGGACGGCGCGGGCCGGCGAGGTTCGGCACGACGTCGCCGAGATCGAGCTGCAGCGTATCGGTGAAGCGCGGCTCGGGCGAGCCGTCGGTGCGGAACATCCCCTGCGCCTTCGCGTAGTGTTCGACCAGCGCGACCTGCTCGTCGCTGCGGCCGGTGAGGCGCAGATAGTCGAGCGTGAGCGCGTCGATCGGAAAGATCGCGACGGTCGAGCCGTACTCCGGCGACATGTTGCCGATGACGGTGCGGTCGGCGACCGGCAGCGACGAGAGTCCGGCGCCGTAGAACTCGACGAACTTGCCGACGACGCCCTTCTTGCGCAGCATCTGCGTGACTTGCAGCGCGAGGTCGGTCGCGGTGACGCCTTCGCGCAGCTTGCCGGTGACCTTGAACCCGATCACCTCGGGGATC
>DASYFS010000300.1:0-3590 GCA_036498305.1 Candidatus Elarobacter sp.
GGCGCCGCGGAACCGTTCAAGGTGCTTGCCCTCCTCGGGAGAACGACGAGCGCTTCGACCGCTTGGGGAGGGTGCCATGTCGTTCCGGATCGCCGCAGCTGCGGCCGCCGTAGTGCTCGCTACAGCCGCGCAGGCGACGGCGGCTCCGATGGTGCCCGGGAACACCCTGACCACCGCTAGGAACCTGGCGGCAAAACGAGGGACGACCGGTTATCGACTCAACGGCCAGCTCCGGAGCGCGAACTCCTGTATGGACGTCAAGTTCGACGCAGACCAGCCGGGGCCGACGGTCTTTGACGCAGTGCAGTTCAAGCGGCCCGGATCCGGCGCGAAATGCGACAACATCCCTACGTGGAAATCGGCGACGCTGCCTATCACGGCGCGCGTCATCCCGGCGAACGTCACGGTGCGCACTGCCAAGCAGCCGGTCGTGGTACCGGTCCGGCGGTAGCGACGGCGGCGTTTATTCCGAAGCCTGCCGCCTGACGATCGCTCGCCGGCGGGACTCCTCGCGCCGCCACGCGGCGATCTTCGCGTGGTCGCCGCTGAGGAGGACGGCCGGGACGTCGACACCGCGGAACGTCGGAGGCCGTGTATACGCCGGATGGTCGGGCTCCCCGTCGACCCACGACTCCGCGGCGGCGGATTCGGCATCGATCGCACCGGGGACTAGGCGAGCCGTTGCGTCGAGGAACGCCATCGCGGCGATCTCGCCGCCGGTGAGGACGAACTCACCGAGGGCGACCTCCTCGGCCGGGTAGAGCGCGCCGAGGCGTTCGTCGACCCCCTCGTAGTGCCCGCAGATAAGGATCAGGCGGTCCAGCTCCGCCCACGCTGCGGCGTCGGCGTGGCGGAAGACCGGACCGCTCGCCGAGGTCAGGACGATCTTCCGGCGCTCGTCAGCGGGCGCCGCCGCGACGATTGCGTCGAGGATCCGGGCCAGCGGTTCGATCCGCAGCACCATCCCCGGACCGCCGCCGTACGGGCGCTCGTCGGCCCGCTCTCCCGGCTCGAGCGCGTCGAGCACGTGGTGCATCTTCAGGTCGATGAGGCCGCGCTCGATCGCGCGGCCGACGATCGAGAGGCCGACGACCGGGGCGAACATCTCCGGAAAGAGCGTGAGCACGTCGACGTGCAAGACTGGCACGTGGCCTTCTTTGACCGCCTGCGGGCGCTGCTCCCGGGCCGGCCCGCGCCGGGGGCGCTGGGGCGGGGGCAGCGGCTTGTTGAGCGCGGCCGGCTGGACGAGGCCGAGGCGGCGTTCCGGGAAGCGCTCGCGGAGGCCGCGCGGCCGGCCGACGTCGCCGCGGCGCGCAACAAGCTCGCGATCGTCGCCGTTCGCCGCGGCAACCGCACCGCCGCGATCGAGGAGCTCATCGTGGCGCTCGAGGCGGAGCCGCGGTCAGCGGCGGCGATCACCACCACCGGCAACCTGCTGCTCGAGGATGGGGCGATCGCCGAGGCGATCGTCCACTACGAGTCGGCGCTGGTCGCCGACGACGAATACGCGCCCGCCTACCACAATCTCGGCGTCGCGCTCCACCGCAGCGGGAAGCGCGGCGAGGCAGTCCGGATGCTGCGGAAGGCGACCAGGCTCGAGAGCCGCAATTCTCGCCGCTGATGGAACAGGAGCACGTCCGGCTCTCCTCCGACCTGGTCGACGTGATGCGCGGCGGGGTCTCGATCGCGATCGCGAACGGCGCGCAGTTCGTCGCGCCGCCGCACCTGCTGCTCGCGCTGCTCGACGATCCGCAGGTCGGCCCGAAGATCGCCGAGCTCGTCCCGAAGCCGCGCATCGATCGCGCCGCGCTCGACGCTGCGAAGAAGTTGCCCGAAGTGTTCGAGCTCCCCGAGGGTCCGTTGCCCGATCGCGAACGCCCGCCGTTCCAGCGCTACGATACGCTCGCGTTCCGCTCGCGCGACGGCGCGCGCACGATGTATCTCGACGCCGACGCGTACCACTTGTTCCTCGAAGGCGCGCGTCGCGCGTCCGAGTCGTATCGCGCCAAGCACCTCGTCATCGGCTTCACCGCCGAAGCGGTGAAAGATCGCGAGCTGCTCGCGATCGTCGGCTCCGATCCGCAAGGCGTCGCGATCGCGGTCAGCGAGCTCTAGATCGTCTTCGTCCCGATCACGTCGGCGCTGGTGATGTCTTCGAGGTATTCGAACAGCTGCGGGAGCGTGATCTTCTCGAGCGCGGTGCGCTCCTTGATCCCGTCGCCGTCCTCGCCTTCATCGCGCAGATAGCAGCGCGACTCGACGCCGCCGGAGCCTTCGCTCAGGAACGACACCGCGAACCCCTTGCCCAGCGTGTCGTCGTAGATGCGCATCGCGGCGGGGTTGAGGATCTCGATCGAGTGCGAGGGATTGTTCGCATCGAAGATCGTGATCGTCAGATAGTCGCGATTGACGATCTCGATCGAGCCGACCACGAAGGTGTTTTTGGCAGAGAAGAACTCGTGCCCGCGCTTGTTGCGCGAACTCACTTCGTAGAAGACGCGGTGCGCGACGAACCGGTTGAGAATCTTCCTCAGCGTCGCTATGGAGGCCAGGGTCTCGGTCCGGTTCCCGCGAGTATAGATGATCTTCAGGGGTGAGGCCGGCCTTCGGTGATCTCCGCGGGCTGGTCGTCCTTCCGTTCGGCAGGCTCGGGACGACGCTCGACCGCGGGGCATGACGCATTGCGCGGGACCGGGAAGAAACCCTCCGCCCTATGCTCTCCATCCCCGACATGGCGCTGCTCAGCGCCGCCGCCCTGCTGCTCTTCGGACCCGAGCAACTCCCCAAGGTCTTGCGAAAGGTCGGGCAGTTCACGCGCGAGGTCCAGAACACGTCGCAGACCTTCATCCGCGAGATGGAGCGAGCAGCCGAGCCCGATCCGCCGCCGTACGTCGCCGACCCGTATGCCTACGATCCGCTTGCGTACGAAACGCCGGCGTCCGAGACGGAGCCCGTCGCCGACGCGACGCCGGCGTACGACACGGTGCGCCCCTCGGTCGAGCACCCCGATCCGCCGGCCCCCGATCCGGAGCCGCCGGACACGGTCAGCGAGAAGCTTGCGGAGCCCCGCGGCGCCTCAGAGCCCGCACAGCCGTCGCCACAGGACGATCACCCGGCTCACGTATAGTCGCGTCTCGGCGTACGGCGGCACGCCGTCGTAGCGCGCGACCGCGCCGCTCCCGGCGTTGTAGGCGGCGAGCACGCGGACGTAGCGTTCCTGCGGCGGATAGCGTTCGTAGCGCGCCGTGAGCGCCGCGAGATGCCGCACCGTCCCGTGCAGGTTCGCCAGCGGATCGTCGGGATCGACGCCGAGCGACGCCGCCGTCGCGGGCATCAGCTGCCCGAGGCCGCGCGCGCCGGCGCGCGAGATCGCGGCCGGATTCCACGACGACTCGACGGCGACGAGCGCAACGACGAGCCGCGCGTCGAGGCCGGCCGCGTCGGCTTCACGGATGACGCGATCGGCGAGCAGCAGTGCGTGCTCGGCGTCGAGTGCGGGGTCGAACGCGCGCAGCGCGGCGGCATACGCGAAAAGCGGCGCCCGTGGTGCGGGCGCCGCTCCCAGCAGAACGAGCACGAGCACCATCGCC
>DASYFS010000301.1:0-10307 GCA_036498305.1 Candidatus Elarobacter sp.
GAAGAAGAACGACAGCCGCGGCGCGAACGCGTCGACGTCGAGGCCGCGCGCGATCGCGCCTTCGACGTACGCGAAGCCGTCGGCGAGCGTGAACGCAAGCTCCTGCGCCGCCGTCGAGCCCGCCTCGCGGATGTGGTAGCCGGAGATCGAGATCGTGTTCCACTTCGGCATCTCGCGCGTGCAGAACTCGATCATGTCGACGAGGATCCGCACGTGCGGCGCCGGTGGGAAGATCCACTCCTTCTGCGCGATGTACTCTTTGAGGATGTCGGCCTGGAGCGTCCCGCCGAGCTTCGCGCGCGGCGTCCCTTTGTTCTCGGCGGTGACGATGTACTGGGCGAGCGCGATCGCGGCGGGACCGTTGATCGTCATCGAGGTGGTGATCGCGCCGAGATCGATGCCGTCGAAGAGCGTCTCCATGTCGCGCAGCGAGTCGATCGCGACGCCGCACTTTCCGACCTCGCCGAGTGCCTTCGGGCTGTCGGAGTCGTAGCCCATCAACGTCGGCATGTCGAAGGCGACGGAAAGCCCCATCTGCCCCTGCGACAACAGGAAATGGTAGCGCTCGTTGGTCTGCTTGGCGTTGCCGAAGCCGGCGAACTGGCGCATCGTCCAGAGGCGCGAGCGGTACATCGTCGGGTGGATCCCGCGGGTGTACGGGTACTCGCCGGGGACGCCGAGATCGCGGGACAGGTCGAGGTGCGCGACGTCCTCGGGTCCGTAGAGCGTCTTCAAAGGAACGTCGGAGATCGTGCGATCGACCGCGCCCGAGCCCTTGTCGGTGCGGGGCGGCGCCTTGGCCGCCTTCTTCTCCCAGCCCTCGATGAGCTCGCGGTATTCGGGGGTCGCATCGGGTCCGAGCCCCGAAGCACGCTCGATCAGCTTCGCCACCTGACGCCCTTTCGACGCAGCCCCCCGGTCATCCCGAGCTTGTCGAGGGACCTCCGTGGCCGGGACCGAGCGTAGGCGAGGCCCGGCCCCCAACCGTGGCGGTAGGCAAGCAGGGTGGCGGGCGCTCGGCTACGCTCGCACCCAGACGAGGGTCCCTCGACAAGCTCGGGATGACGCGCGCGTGAGCGTGTCCTTCCGAGCCGGTGTTAGCAGCCGTTACAAGCCGGGTGCGTTCGGTCGTATACCGGCTGCTTGAGATACTCGCTCGGCTCATACGTCCAGAACTGCGACACGTTCGGGAACGTCTGGATCACCACGTTCTGCAGCGACCCGTTCACCTGCTCGACGCGGCGAATGTAGATCGCCTCGACCGGATTCCCCCGATCGTCGAAGTGCACCGGCCCGCGCGGCGCATCGGTGACGCGCACCCCGCGCATCGCCTTCACGAACGCGAGCGCATCGTGCGTGTTCCCGTGCGCGACGAAGATCCCGTGGTCGAGATACTCAGCCCCGACATACGTTCCCTCGGCGTAATACGACGGCTCGTGCCCATACGCGCGGGTATACTCCGCCACGAACCGTGCGTTCGCCGGCGTCCGCAACGCCGCGCTGTACTGCAGCGCCGTGATCATCCCCACCGCATCCGGGCTCGCCTGAATCGTGCTCTCGTCGGTCGTGTTCCCCTGACACAGCAGCGGCATCTTCAATCCGAACGCCTTGTACTGCTTGATGAAGTTCACCGCCGCCGCACCTGAGAAGCTGCACGCAACCGCATCGACGTCGCGCGGCAGCGCCGACAGATACGACGAGTAGTCGGACGTCACCAGCGGCGTCCAGATTTGCTTCGTGACCTTCCCGCCGAGCCGCTGGAACGTGTCGACGAACCCGCCGATGCTCTCCCAGCCGAAGTTGAAGTCGTACGCGATCGTCGCGACCTTCTTGTACTTCAGCGTCCGGAACGCGTAGTACCCGAGCACGTGCGTCGGCTGACTGCTCGTCCACTCCGTCCGCAGGATGTACGCCGACGGCGTCCGCTGCGTGAGATCGTCGGAGGAGACGATCGGATACACCGCCGCGATCTTATGCTGCTCGATATACGGCACGATCGCCGAGCCGACCGCCGCCGAGAGCGGCCCGAAGACCACGTCGACGTGATCTTGCTCGACGAGTTTGCGCAGCTGCGTCAACCCGACCGACGGGTTCCCCTGGTCGTCGGCCTCGATGACCTCGGCCTTCAACCCGCCGAGCATGTCGTTGTGCTCTTTGAGGTAGAGCTCGAGGCCCTCTTTCATATACTTCCCGGGCGCGGCGAAGACGCCGGTGACCGGATAGAGGAAGCCGATCTTGACGGTCTTCGCTTGCGCACCGGCGCCCGATCCCGTGCCGAGCGTGCCGAGGGCGAACGCCGCCGCGGCGAGCCAGGCGAAGCGTTTGGCTGCGATCATTTCGTGTACCCCTGGAACGATTGCGAGTAGACGGGCTGCTTGAGGTAATCGCCGATCTTCCACGTCCAGAACTGCGAGACGTGCGGATACGTCTTGACGACGACGTTCCACGTCTTCGCGTATTTGGCGGCGTCGCCGGTCGTCGCCACGACCTTGCGAACGTAGACGTTATCGATCGGCGCGCCGTACTGGTCGAGCGCCATCGGCCCGAACGCCGAGTCGGCGAGCTTGATCTCGCGGACGGCGCGCAGCAGCGTCCCCGGATCGCTGATGTTACCGTGCACGTTGCCGACCGCGGTGGCGATCCACTGCGCCGCGGTGTAGAACGACGTCGCCATGTACGACGGCAGAACGCCCTCGGCTTTGCCGTACTTGTCGATCCACGCCCGCGTCGCCGGCGCGTCCCGTCCTTCGGCGAAGTGACCGAAGCTCGTGATTCCGATCACCAGGTTCGGGTCGAGCGAACGGATGTTGGACTGGTCGGTCGTCGTCTCGTTCGCGATCAGCGGGATCTTGTTCTTGAGCCCGAGCTGGCTCCATTGCTGCAAGAAGTGGACCGCGTCGGCGCCGACCATCTCCACGAAGAGCGCGTCGGGATTCGCCGCCTGCACCTGCGAGATGTACGGCGTGTAATCGGCGGTCCCGAGCGGCGCCCAGAGCTGGTTGAGAATTTTTCCGCCTTTCATCGTGAACGTCTGCGCGAAGCCGCCCGCGTTCTCGTAACCGAACGCATAGGAGTTCGCCAGCGTCACGACGCGGCGGTGACCCTGCTCGTAGGCCCACTCGCCGGCGGCGTGCGTCGTCTGACTCGACGACCAGCCGGCGACCTTGATGATGAACGCGTTCGCCTGGCGCTGCGACAGATCGTCGGCGGAGACGGTCGGCAGAAAGAGCGGAACGCGATGCTGCACCGCGTACGGCGCGACCGCGAGCCCTTCGTTGGCGAGATACGGCCCGACGATCATCTGCGCGCCGTCTTGCTCGACCGCGTGGCGGGCCTGATCGAGCGCGTGCGCGGCGTTCGAGTTCGTGTCGTAGACGGTCGTCACGACGCTGCGCCCGCCGATCTTGTCGCCGTGCTCCTTCATATAGAGCGTCCACCCGGCGACCATGTCGTGGCCGGCGGCGGCCGCCGAGCCCGAGGTCGGCGCGAGCAGCGCGACCTTGATCGGGCCGCTTTCGGCGGCGCCCATCGGCGCCGGAAGCGCGAGCAGCGCCGTCGTGAAAACGGCGAGCAGCGCGATCTGTCTTGCGATGAGCCTCATCGATCGATCCTCCGATGCGGGTTAGATGCCGAGATATTTCGTACGCAGTTGAGCGTCGCTGCGGATCTCCTCGGGGTCGCCGCCGAACACGACGCGCCCTTTGCTGATGATGTGCGCCCGGTCGGCGACCGAGAGCGCCAGAGGGAGGTTCTGCTCGACCAGGACGATCGCGAGCCCCGTCTCTTTGAGGCGGCGCATCGTCTGCATCACTTCCTGCACGATCAACGGCGCCAACCCTTCCGACGGCTCGTCCATCAGCAGCAGGATCGGGTTCGCCATCAGCGCGCGCCCGATCGCGACCATCTGCTGCTCGCCGCCGCTGAGCTGCCCGCCGTAATGCGCGGAGCGCTCGCGGATGCGCGGAAACAGCTCGCCGACGGTCTCGTAGTTCCACCGCCCTTCGCGGCCCGGAACGGCGCCGATGGCGAGGTTCTCCTTCACCGTCAGCGACGGGAAGATGCGGCGCCCTTGCGGGACGAGGCCGATCCCGCGCCGCGCGATCGCGTGCGAGGGGAGCCGTTCGATCGGCGTCCCGCCGAACATGACGCGGCCCGTACGCGGCGGCGTGAAGCCGATGATCGACCGGATCAGCGTCGTCTTGCCGACGCCGTTGCGGCCGAGGATCGCCGTCACCGCGCCCTCGGGTGCCTCGAGCGAGACGCCCTGCAGCACGTGGCTGTGGCCGTAATAGGTATGGATGTCCTCGACGGCGAGCAGACTCACAACGTCCCGCCCAGGTAGATCTCTTGGACGCGCGCATCGCCGCGCACGGCGTCGAGCGGGCCGTCGGCGACGACGCGGCCGTGATGCAGGACGACGAGACGGTCGACGACGTCGAAGACGACGCCCATGTCGTGCTCGATGAGCACCATCGTGATCCCGGCGCGCTCCCGCTTGAGCATCTCGGTGACCAGCGACGCATCGGCGGGCGCAAGCCCGGCCGTCGGCTCGTCAAGGAGCAGCAGCTTCGGCTTCTGCGCGATCGCGAGGAGGATCTCGATCTGCCGCTGCTCGCCGTACCCGAGCGCGGCGACGTTCTCGTCCGCGCGGGAACGCAGCCCAACGCGCTCGAGCAGTGCGAGCGCCTCATCGTAGCGATGGCGCTGCCGCGTCAGCGGCGCGAGCATCTGAAAGCGTTCGCCGCTGTGCGCCTGCAGCGCCAGGATGAGGTTCTCGATGACGGTGAGCTTCGGGAAGAGCGTCGTCGTCTGAAACGTTCGCGCCAGCCCCATGCGCGCGCGCGCGTGCGCGCTGCGGCGGGTCACATCGCGGCCGAGAAACGCGACGTTCCCGCGCGTCAGCGCGAGCTCGCCGGCGACGATGTTGAACAACGTCGACTTCCCGGCACCGTTGGGGCCGATGATGCCGCAGCGCTCGCCGGCGCGTACTTCGACGTTCACGTCCTCGAGGACGGTGAGGCTCCCGAAGCGCTTGGTGACGCCGCGCAGCGCGAGGCACGCGTCGCCGTTCACGGTTCCTCCGCGCCGAGGAGCGGCTCCGTCGGGACGACCGCGACGCGCCTGCCGCGCAGCCGCGCCCACAGCCGCGGGACCAGCACGACGAGCCCGCCGGGCGCGTACATCACGACGACGAAGTAGACGATGCCCAGCACCAGCATCCAGCGCTGCGTCACCGCGCTCAGCTCGTTGCTGAGGAAGACGACGACGAGCGCGCCGAAGAGCTGGCCGTAAAGCGTCCCGATCCCGCCTAGAATCGTGACGATCAGGAACTGCGTCGACTGGTCCAGCGAGAGGTTCACCGGCCCGACGAACTGGTTGTACCAGGCGTAGAGGACGCCGGCCATCCCGGCGAACGCCGCCGAGATCAGCATCGCGCTATAGCGGTAGAACCAGACGTTGTAGCCGAGCGCGCGCATCCGGCGCGGCGTTTCGCGGACGCCCTTGAGCACGAGGCCGTACGGCGAGCGCACCAGCAGCATCAGCAGCGCGAACGAAAGCACGAACGCGGCCAGGCAGACATAGTAGTAGCCGCTGTTCGAGGAGACGTCGAACGGTCCGACAGCCGGGCGCGTGATCCCGGTGATCCCGTTGTCGCCGCCGCTGACCGACGTCCACTGGTACGCGAGCCCCCACACGATCTCGTTGAGCGCGATCGTGATGATGATGAAGCCGGGCCCTTCGGCGCGCAGCGCGACCAGACCGAACAGCGCCGCGGTCGCGACGGCGGCGACGATGCCGAGCAGCAGCCCTGGGAGAAAGCCGGTGATGTGGTGCTGCGTCGCAGCGATCGCGACCGCGTACGCGCCGACCCCGAACAGCGACGCCTGGCTGAAGTTCACCAGGCCGACGAAACCGATCAGCAGATCGAGGCTCATCGCCGCGATCGTGATGATCCACGTCTGCGTCAGCAGCGAGACGAAGAACGTCGGGATGCCGGCCTTCGGCAGCACGAGCGCGATCAGGAGCCCGGCGGCGATCGCGATCGTCCAGCGCCGGCTGATCGCGGTCTTCACACCTTTCTCCCGAACAAGCCCTGCGGCCGGAACGCCATGATCAGCGCGACCGGGACGAAGATCGTGAAGTACGAGAGCTCCGGGAACATCGCTTTTCCGAACGCGTTGACGAGCCCGATGATCAGGCTGCCGACCAGCGCCCCGGTGAGGCTTCCCATCCCGCCGACGATGACGACCGCGAACGCGAGCGGCAGCAGCTCGCCGTCGAGACCCGGATAGGCGCTGGTGATCGGGCCGCCGAGCAGTCCGCCGATCCCGGCGATCAGCGCGCCGGCGGCGAAGACGATGTAGAACGCGCGGTTGACGTCGACACCGAGCCCGCGCGCCATCTCTTCATCGTCGACGGCGGCGCGGATCATCACGCCGAGCATCGTGCGCTGCAGCGCGAGGAACATCACCGCCGCGATCACGAGGCTGATCGCGATCACGGCCAGCCAGTAGACCGGGAAGACCAGCGTTCCGAACGTGAGCGACCCGTCGAGCGGATACGGCGCGCGGATCGAGTGCGGATCGCCGCCCCAGGTCGCGAGGATCAGATCGTCGAGGATCAGCGCGAAGCCGAGCGTCAGCAGCAGCGACGTCAACGGATCGGCGTGGTAGCGGTGGAGGAACGCGCTGTAGACGGCGAGGCCGAGCGCCATCGCGAGGAGGCCGCCGCCGGCGCTGGCGAGCCAGAAGTTGAGGCCGTGATCGACGAGCGAGAGCCCGACGTACGCGCCGAGCAGATAGAACGCCGTCTGCGCCAAGTTGATGATGCGCATCAGGCCGAAGACCAGCGTCAGGCCAGAGGCGATCAGGAACAGGAGGCTGCCGTAGGCGAGGCCGCCGAGCGCGTTCTGCAGATAGAATTGCACGCCTTAGAGCCCGGCCATCGTGCGGAGGACCTCGGCGACCGAGGCGGTGTCGTCCTTGGCGTGCCCCTGCGCGAGCGCGGCGCGATGGATGAGCGCGCTCTGCGAGAACAGCGGCGTCGGCGCGCCGACGGCGTTCGCGAACTCTTCGATGATCGCCAAGTCCTTCTGGTAGACGTCGACCTTCATCCCGGGATCGTCGTACTCGCAGTCCGCCATCCGCGGCCCGCGGACCTCGAGCATCCGCGAGCTGCCCGCGCCGGCGCCGATCACCTCGAGCATCGCGTGCAGGTCGAGTCCGGCCTTCTGGGCGAGAACGATCGCTTCGGCGGTCGAGACGTTGTGGATCGTCACCAACAAATTTGCGACGTACTTCAGCTTCGAGCCGTTGCCGAACGGGCCGACGTAGCGCACGGCGCGCGCGATCGCATCGAGGACGGGGAGCGCGGTGTCGTACGCACTGCGGTCGCCGCTGGCGTAGATCGCGAGATCCCGTACCCGCGCCTGCGTTCCGGTGCCGCTGACGGGGGCGTCCAGGACGCGGGCGCCGCGCGCGGCGAGCCGCTCGCGCAGCCGCTCTTTCACCGAGAGCGAGAACGTGCTCGCCTCGACGACGATCGTTCCGGAATGTGCCGCCTCGGCGACGCCGCCGCGCCCGAAGAACGCTGCCTCGAGCGCGTCGGTCGAGGCGAGCGCGCTGACGATCACGTCGGACGATGCCGCGACCTCACCCGGCGTCCGCGCCGCGGCACCGCCGCGACTCGCGAACGTGCCGAGCGCTTCCGGCGCGACGTCGAAGCCGGTCGTCGCGAAGCCGGCGCTCAGCAGATGCTCGGCGTACGCCGACCCCATGATCCCCAGGCCGATCAGGCCGGCGCGTACCGTCACCCGGCGCGGCGCTCGGCGTCGATCGCGCGGTTGACGCGCGGGATCACCTCGGTCGCCATCAGTTCCATCGAGCGCTTCGCGAGCGCCGGGTCGGCCCAGTCGTGCCCTGCGTACAGCAGCGTCCCGAAATCGCCGATCCGCTCGCGGAACGCGAGCAGCTGCTCGACGACGGAGTCGACCGTTCCGCAGATGACCAGCGAATCGAGGACGTAGTCGAGCGTGATCGCCTCGTCGGGCAGCGAGCGGTCGTGCTTGAAGAGCTCGGGTCGGCCGTTGCCGATCAGCTTGGTCATGAGCGAGCGGAAGTAGTAGGCGTACGGACCGTCGTGGCCCTTGGCGTACCGCTGCGCCGTCGCGTCATCGTCGGCGACGAAGATGCTCTTGGCGACGCGCCAGTCGGCCGTGTTCGCGTCGCGTCCGCCGGCGGTGCAACCCTCGACGTACTTCGGCCAATGCGACGCGACCCACGGCGGCTGGAGGAAGTTCGCCGAGATCGGCGTCCAGCCGCGCTGCGCGGCCGAGACGACGCCCTTCGAGAACGGCGCGACCGCGGTGACGACAATCGGCGGGTGCGGGCGCTGATACGGCTTGACGATGCTGCCCTGCCCCGTCGCCGCGTTCATCGTGCGCCGCGTCGTGATCGACCAGTACTCGCCGGTAAGATCGTACGGCGCCTCGCCGGCCCACAGCGCGAGCACCATGTCGATCGCCTCGACGAACATCGCGGTGCGGTCGCGTTCGAGGTTCCCGAAGGCCTCGGCGTCGGAGAGCAATCCGCCCGGGGAGATCCCGAACAAGAACCGGCCTTCGAGCAGGTGATCGAGCATCGCGATCTGCGCCGCGACCTGCGCTGGATGCGCGTTCGGGAGATTGACCGTCCCCGTCCCCAGCACGATCTGCTTCGTCGCGTCGATGAGCGAGGCGATGAAGGTCGTGCACGACGTGACCGGCTCGGCGATGTCGGTCACGTGCTCGCCGACAAACGCCTCGACGTACCCGAGGCGATCGGCGAGGACGATCGCTTCGCGATCCTCGCGCAACACCTCGGTATAGTTCCGCGCCGGCGGATGGAGGGGCATCGTGAAGTAACCTAGCCTCATCCCGCTCTCCACCCCCGCCTCGCGCCCTTATCGGTCGATCAGTAACGGCAGCCGGCGGCGCCCGCCGGGGGTCGTGAGGTGTTCACGCGGTGAAACCTATTTCCTTGCGCTGCCGGGCTCCGCGGAGACCGCCGACAGGAACCACGGGGACTTATCGCCCTATCACCTAGCGTGGCGACGTCGAAGCCTCCGCCGCGCAAGCGGCTCTCCGCCGACGAGCGCGAGCGGCTGATCGCGCGCGGCGCGGTCGCGTACTTCTGCGAGGTCGGCTTCGACGGCCAGACGCGCGAGCTGGCGAAGCGGCTCGGCATCACGCAGCCGCTGCTCTACCGCTACTTCCCAAACAAAGAGGCGCTGATCGATCGCGTCTATCAGGAAGTCTACCTCAACCGCTGGGACCCGCACTGGGAGGAGCTGCTCGACGACCGCAGCCGCCCGGTCCGCGAACGCGTGATCGCGCTGTATCGCGACTATTCGAAAGCGATGCTGACCTACGAGTGGATTCGCATCTTCATGTTCGCCGGGCTGCGCGGGACGAACCTGAACAGCCGCTATCTCACGCTCGTGCGCGATCGCATCTACACCCGCGTGATCCGCGAGCTGCGCCGCGAGCACGGGCTCCCGACGCCCTCGCAGATGCCGATCACCGAGCTCGAGTTCGAGCTGGTGTGGGGGCTCCACGCCAGCATCTTCTACATCGGGATCCGCAAGTGGATCTACGGCTTGGAGATCCCCGAGGACGTCGAGGAGATCGTGACCGGCCTGACGGCGGCGTTCCTCGACGGCGTCCCGGCCGTTATGAAGCAGATCGCGTCGAAGGCGAAGCCGCGCCGGAAGCGCTGAGGTTGCGGCCGAGGAAGCCGATCGCGTTTCCGCCGAGGATCAGCGCGCGCTGCTCGTCACTCAGGTTCGGGATAGACGCTACGATGCCGCGCGGATCGTCTATTCCCATGTCGAACGGCCGGTCCGTCCCGACGACGATGCGCTCCGGGCCCAGGCGTGAGGCAAGATACGCCAGCATCGCGTCGTCGTGCGTGATCGTGTCGATGTAGACGTTCTGCAAATACGCGCTGGGCGGTTTCGGGATCGTCTTCGTCTCGGGCCGCACCCCGTAGCCGTGATCTAGGCGCCCGGCGATCGCGGCGAGCGTTCCGCCGGCGTGCGCGAGGATCATGTTCAGCTGCGGGAAGCGCTCGAACACGCCGGCATAGATCAGCCGCGCTGCGATCAGCGCCGTCTCCGACGGGTTGCCCCACAAGTTGCCGAGATAATACGGCAGCGCGTTCAGCGGGCCGCCGAGCTCGTGGTGCGGGTGCATGAAGACGGGGACGTCGAGCTCGCAGCACGCCGCCCAAAAGACGTCGAGCGCGGGGTCGTCGAGCGGCGCGCCGGCG
>DASYFS010000302.1:0-3009 GCA_036498305.1 Candidatus Elarobacter sp.
AGTCGCTCGGCGCAGAGCACTTCCAGCTCTCGCCGTCGTTCCGCGAGATGGTTCAGCGGGCATCGTCGTCGGCGTTCACGTTCGACGCGTCGGTCGTCCCGGCCGACCTCGCCGACTTCCGCCTCACCGAGACGCAGGCGGCGGCAATCGTCGACATGCGGCTGCGCGCGCTCGTCGGGCTCGAACGGCAGAAGCTGACGGACGAGTACGAAGGGCTGCTGGCGTCGATCGCGGAGCTCACCAAGCTGCGCGACTCGAACGTGCTGATCGAAGCCGAGATCAAGCGGGAGACGCTCGACCTCAAGAAGCGCTTCGGCGACCCGCGCCGCACGCCGGTCGAGGCGCTCGAGGGCGAGCTCGCGATCGAGGACATCATCGCCGACACCGAAGTGGTGGTGACGTCGACCGTCGGCGGCTACATCAAGCGCGTCTCGGTGGACACGTTCCGCGCCCAGAACCGCGGCGGGCGCGGCGTCATCGGGATCGCGAACCTCAAAAAAGAAGACGTCGTCCGCAACTTCTTCATCGCGTCGACGCACCAGTACGTCCTGTTCTTCACCAACAAGGGCCGGGCGTTCAGGCTGCGCGCCTACGAGATCCCCGACTCGACGCGTCAGGCGCGCGGAACGGCGCTGGTCAACCTGCTGCAGCTCCCGCCGGGCGAGAACGTCACCGCGGTCTTCCCGGTGCGCCGCTTCGACACCGAGGAATACCTCGTGATGGTGACCCGCAAGGGCGTCATCAAGAAGACCAAGCTCGACGAGTTCGAGAACGTCCGCCGCAACGGGCTGATCGCGATCGGCCTCGACGAGGGCGACGAGCTGCTCGCGGTCGACCTCTCCGACGGCCACCGCGACATCATCCTCGCGACGCACGACGGGATGGCGGTCCACTTCAACGAGACCGACGTGCGGCCGATGGGCCGGCCGGCCCGCGGCGTCAAGGCGATCACGCTGGCGCCGGGCGACGAGGTCGTCGCGATGGACGTCGTGGAGCCCGAGCGCCGCGAGGTGCTGATCGTGACGTCGCACGCGTTCGGAAAGCGCACGCCGATCGACGACTACCGCCACACCTCGCGCGGCGGCAAGGGCGTCAAGGCGTTCGCCAAGGAGAAAGAGATCGGCTACGTCGTCGATCAGATCATGGTGAAGCCCGAGGACGAGCTGCTCATGATCACCTCGGGGAACCAGGTCATCCGCATCCCGGTCGACCAGATCCGCCGCGCCGGCCGCTCGACGAAGGGCGTTCGCCTGCAGCGGCTCTCCGAGGGCGACGAGGTCATCGCGATCGCCAACCTCGGGCAGACGGCGAAGGCCGTCGCCGAGATTACGGGCGAGGAGCCGGCGAAGGCGTGAGGAGCGCGCGGCCCAGCGCCGCGCGCACCGACCGCTCCCACTGGTGCGTCCCGGGATCGCTCTCGATGGTGATGACGCGCAACGGCAGCACGGCGCCGGTCGCGCAGTTGCGGACGGCGATGCGCGCGATCGCGTAGACGCGGTCGGGGTCCTGCGCCATGCCGGGCAGTCGCGGAGCGCGATCGAAGGTCGCCAGCACCGCGTGGCTCGCGTGAGCCGCGCGGCACCGCGCTTCGTCGGCGAGGGTCGGGTCTTCGTCGACGACGACCTTGCGTGCGCCGAGCGACGCCGCGACGAGCGCGCGCCACGTCCGCTGCGGCATCACGTCGACGGCGCTCGAGCCGACGGTCGCGCTCAGGATCACGGTCCCGGCGACGACGGCGGCGAGCAGGATCGGCGGGCGCACGGTTCGCCCTTCCGCGCCGAAACCGTCGACCCTGGCCCAGGGTCAGAGAGCCCGGAGGATTGAATCCGATATCATGAGCGCATTACCCGACGTTTCCGAAAGCACGTTCCAGACCACCGTGCTGGGCTCCGACAAGCCCGTGCTGGTCGACTTCTGGGCCCCCTGGTGCGGCCCGTGCAAGATGCTGGCGCCCGTCGTCGAGAAGATCGCCGGCCAGCTCAGCGGTCGCGTCGAGTTCGTGAAGCTGAACACCGACGAGAACCCGTCGCTCGCCGGTCAGTACGGCGTCTCGGGGATTCCGTGCCTGATCCTGTTCAAGGGCGGTCAGGCCGTCGACCGCATCGTCGGGTTCGTTCCGGAGAACCAGATCAAGTCGATGCTCGACAAGCATCTCGTCGCCGCCTGATCCACTCCTGATCGACCGCCGCGGCCTCCCGGCCGTCCATAAAGTGCTCGACGAACCGCAAGTCGCGCGGTTCGTCGCGCTTTTGGGAGCACCGGCGGTGAAAGCGCAGGTCGTCGCCGCGCTCGACGCGGCGCGCCGCGCGGCGGTTACGCCAACGGCGGCCGGCATCGTCGACGACGCGGTGACGCGGCTCGCAGCCGCGTCGCGCGACGGACTCGTCGGCGTCCTCAACGGGACGGGGATCCTGCTCCATACGAACCTCGGGCGCGCGCCGCTCGCCGCCGAGGCGCTCGAAGCGATCGCAGCCGCCGCCGGCGACGCGTCAAATCTCGAATACGACCTCGCCGCGGGGACGCGCGGCTCGCGCTACGATCGCCTCGGCGCGCTGCTGCGCACGGCGACCGGCGCCGAGGCGTCGCTCGTCGTCAACAACTGCGCGGCGGCGGTGCTGCTCGCGCTCGATACGTTCGCGCGCGCGCCCGACGGGAGCGCGCGCGAGGTGATCGTCGCGCGGAGTCAGCTGATCGAGATCGGCGGCGGTTTCCGGCTCCCCGACGTCCTCGCGCGCAGCGGCGCACAGCTCGTCGAGGTCGGCGCGACGAACAAGGTGCGGATCGACGATTATGCGCGTGCCCTGACGCCGCGCACCGCGCTGCTGCTGCGCGCGCACCCGTCGAACTACCGGATCGACGGGTTCACCGAAGACGTGACGCCGGCGCAGCTCGTCGCGCTGGGCGCGCGGGCCGGGGTTCCGGTCGTCGAGGATCTCGGCAGCGGCGCGCTCTCCGATCTGCGCGACTACGGTTTGCCGCTCGAGCGCACGGTGCAGGACGCAGTTGCCG
>DASYFS010000303.1:0-2717 GCA_036498305.1 Candidatus Elarobacter sp.
CTGGACCGCCGTCGGCGACGGCACCTATCCGCTGCTCTTCTTGCCGGTCGCCTCGCAGAATCTGTTCCGCGGCGAGACGATCTCGATCTCGTTCGGATCGTGGCCCGACAAGCGGCTCTACTCCGACGGCGACGAGATCGCCCAAGTCGACGTCGAAGGCGGCCGGCCGTTGACGCAGGCCGACTACGCCGCGATCCAGAGCAAAGCGTTCCAGTCGCTCTCCGAGCGCGGGATGCCGTACCCGTTCTTCGGGTTTCCCAGCGGGTTCGATCCGCAGAAGGTCGAGGCCGCGGCGGCCCAGATCGTCCGGGTGAAAGGCCGCTTCCGGCTCGTCGCGCGCTCCGAGGGCGACTTGTTTCCGCACTCCGCGACGTTCAGCTTAGCCGTCAACCTCGAGCCGCGCGGCTAAGCGGCGGCCATGGCGGTGCTGGGACTCGATCCGGGGACGCGCAAGTGCGGCTTCGCCGTCGTTTCGGCGCTCGGCGCGCCGCCGGAGGCGCTGGGGATCATTCCGATCGAGGCGCTCGAGGCGCGGCTGCGCGAGATCCTCGCCGCGCACCCGATCGAGCTGGCGGCGATCGGGCAGGGAACGAACTCCGCCGCGGTCGTCGCGGTGGCGCGCTCGCTCGGCTTGCCGATCGAGATGATCGACGAACGGGAGACGACGCTGCGCGCCCGGGCGCGATTCTTCCAGGACCACCCGCCGCGCGGGTGGCGCCGCCTCATGCCGCGCGGGATGCTGCTCCCGGATCGCCCGATCGACGACTATGCGGCGCTGCTCATCGCGGAGCGGCACCTCGGCGCCGTGTGATTTCACACCGGGAGGAGTACCGCCGGTCGCTTCGGTAGACTGACCGCAGCATGCGTCTGTGTCGGACGCATCGTCGTCGTGCCCGCCCAGGGAGCAGTCCCGGGACGGGCTCTTAGCGCCGGTGCGGGTCCGACGGTCGACGCGGCTTCGCCGTTCACGGAGGACCCGATGAAGCGTCTGGCCACCCTCGTCCTAGCAGCGAGCTTTGCGCTCGGCTCGCTGGCGGCGTCGGGTCGCGCAGTCTTCGCCACCCCGTTTGCAGACGTCCCATCGAACCATTGGGCGTATCAGGCGATTCAGTCGCTCGCAGCGGACGGGCTGGTGGAAGGGTATCCGGACGGCCGCTTCAAGGGTGACCGCCCGCTGACGCGTTATGAGATGGCGGTGCTGGTCGCGCGCGTCATCGCGAAGCTCCAGGCCAACGGCGCGGGCTACGCGTCGAAAGCCGATCTCGACAAGCTGCAGAAGCTGATCGACGCGCTCAAGGACGAGCTTGACTCGCTCGGCGTCCGCGTCACGAACCTCGAGGACGCGCTGAGCGCGCTCGACCGGCGCACGAAGTTCGCGCAGTCGATCGCCTTGCACGGGTCGATTCTCGACAACAACTCGTACCGCCAGCGCTACGGCGTCCCGCAGACGATCGCGCACGCGACGGCCGATCCGTTCGTCAGCGCGTTCCTGACCTCGCCGGCGAACAACAGCCCGCTCGAGGCGGCCGGCGCCGGGAACCTGATCCGCTTCGACGACAAGCTCAACTTCATCTATACGGTCAGCGAGAACCTCACCGTCTCGCTCCCGATCCACATCATCAACTACGATTACGGCGGCGAGTTCACGCCGCAGGCGAAGTACTCGATCCAGCCCGACGTCGTCGTCAACGTCGCGCGCGCGGGCGCGCTGACGAACCTGTATCTGCGCGACGGCCAGCTCGACAACCTCAAGTCGTCGCGCTTGGGGCTGACCTATCGCGCGCCCGACGCGACCCAGCAGGGTCCCGGCTACGAGAACCCGGTGCAGCCTTACGAGAAGGGCTACGAGATCGGCGGCGTCCTCAATGGCCTCACCGAGTTCCAGTTTTCGTGGACGCGCATCGATCAGACGCTGATCAACACGCTGACCGGCGTCGCCGATCCCAACGGCGAGTTCTCCAACAACAACTACCTCTACGCGGTCGCGCGCCCGCAGACGTCGTACTTCCAGCCCGGCGCGCCGGGCGCTGCGAGCGGCGCGCTCAAGACCGACACCTTCACGGTGAGCAGCAACCCGTTCGGCGTGTACCTGTCGAACCAAGCCGTCGCCGGAACCGTCTACGTCAGCGCGTACAACGGAACGGCGTGCACGAGCGCCGGGACGGTGGCGGCCGGCGGCGCGTGCCCGATTCCGGCCAACGGCTGGTACTACATCGCGCAGACGAACCAGGTCGTCTTCACGACGCCGCTCGCGGTCGGCGGGACGGTCTCGATCACCTACGTTCGGCTGACCTACAACAACAACGATCAGTACCAGCGCTATCACGTCAACGCGCGCGTGAACCAGAAGATCAAAGGGCTGCCCGGCGCCGAGGTCGGTCTCTCGCTGAGCCGCATCTTCGATTTCGCCGACCTGATCAACTCGCAGGGCGTCAACTTCGCGCTCTCCGCGCCGAACGGCAACCCTGCCGGAAACGGCTACGGCGTGATCAGCGACACCGTCTTCGGGATCGACGCGCAGCTGCCGCTCGCATTCATCGCGCTGGGCAGCGCGACGCAGCATCCGATCCTCTTCGCCGAGGGCGCGAACAGCAAGTTCACGCCGAACTACTACACGACGCCGGCCGTCACCGACAACGCTGGGATCGTCGGGCTGCGGCTCAAGATTGCGACCGTCACGGCCTCGGTGCAGTACCAGGCCGTCGGTCCCAACTTCC
>DASYFS010000304.1:0-7278 GCA_036498305.1 Candidatus Elarobacter sp.
AAGGCATGACGATGTCGCAGAACGGCCAGTCGCTCGCGATCAAGGTCTACGATGCGAAAGACGACGCCAAGACGGTCTCGGACTGGTACAAGTCGCACCTGCCCGCGGCCTGGAAGAACGGGATCGTCACCAGCGACAACAAGACGGTCGGCACGTACGCCAACGAGATGAGCGACGGCGCGCAGACCGTGATCGTCGCAACGCAGGACGCGACGACGACGCGCATCCAGCTCTCGACCAAGCACGGCAAATGAGATGATCGAGCGGGCCGTCCCGGTCGCCGTCGCGCTGGTCTGCCTCGCCGCAGCCGTCGTGCTGGTGCGGACGCGTCTCCCGCTCGTCATCAAGCTGATCGGCGCCGTCGTCTTTCTGTACGGCGCGTCCGTCGCCGCGCCGCTTCCGCCGCTTCCGTGGTGGCTGCGCGCAGCGGTGCTGGACTCGCTAGCGATCTTGCCGCTCGCGATGCTGGTCGCGCTCGTGCTCGCGGCGATCGCGCTGTTTCGTCGCCGGTTCCGCAGCGCGGGGCTGCTGGTCGTGCTCGCGCTGGCGGCCTTCGGCTGCCGTCAGCTGATTGCCGTGAACCCAGTGGTGCCCGTTGCCGGCGGCGGCGCGCCGTGCCCGGATCCGACGGTGAATCCGCTGGCGGGGATCGAGGGTTGGGCGCCCGGCGCCGGTCACGCGAACCAGCTCGGCAGCGGCCTGGGCGGCGCGTTCGGCGGCGGCGGCAACGCGGCGGCGAACGCGACCCCGAAGCCGGCTCCCTCGCCCGCCGCGATGACCTGCACGATCGATCCGACGATGGCGACGCTGGTCGGGAACCTCGACCAGCTCGCGGCGAAAGTGCCGCTCGACGGCGCGCGCGTTCCGAATCGCGCCGCGTCGCTGACGACGCTCGACGCTGCCTACGCGTACGTGCGCGACGGGATCGCGACGGAGCCGTACGCGGGCGCGATGCGCGGCGCGTTCGGCACGCTGATGGCGCGTGCCGGGAGCAGCGCCGACAAAGCATTGCTGCTCGCCGCGCTGCTCGACGCACAGCACGTCCCCATCCGCTACGCGCGCGCCACGCTGGCCGATACCGACGTCGACCTGCTGCTGCGCGCGCCGGCGGCACCGCCCGATCCCGGCGACGGTGCGGCCGCGGACCCGAACGTCACCGCGATCGCCGGCAAGATCCAGGCCGCGGAGAACGCGCAGATCGACGCCGCGGCACAGTCCGCCGCGCCGCTCGTCGACGATCTCTTCGCGCGCGCCGGGATCATCGCGGCGAACTCCGGCGGCGTCTCGCCGCTGCGCGCGGCGCTGCGGACGCACTGGTGGGTGCAGGCACAGCGCGACGGCGGCTGGGTCGATCTCGACCCGGCGCTGCCGTCGACGCCGCAAGGCTCGCATCTCGGCGCGAATCCGACGACCTTCGCCGCCCTGCCGGACGATGCGTACGCGACGCTCACGGTGCGTATCTTTCTCGACCGTGGCGGCGCGAAGGCGAGCACGCCGGCGCTGACCGTCACGCGGCACATCACCGATCTGGCCGGAACGCCGGTCGTCGCCGGCCTCGGCAGCCCCGACGCGAAGGTGAAGGACCTCGCCTCGGTGACGAGCGCCGTCGCCAGCATGACGGTCGGCGGCCAGTCGTCGGCCTCGGACGCAATCCCGCTCGCCGAGCTCGACGCCGTCCGCCTGGAGCTCGCGGTCGCGATGCCGGGTGACGCACCGCGCGTCGCACGCCGCACGCTCTACCACCGCGTCGCCGGCGACGCGCGCACCGTCGCCGCCGCCGCGACGGTGACCGAAACGATGCTGGTCACGACCGGCGACTACGACACCGCGTTCATCGACCGGCGCGAGATCGAGAACGTGCAGAGCGAGAAGCCGCTGCTGATCTGGGCGACGGAGCACCGCAGCGGCCCGTTCCCGGCGCCGCCGGCGGTCGCCGCGAACGCGTTCCCGATCGAAGCGCTGCGCTACGCCGCCGGCGATCAGCAGCTCCGCACGCGCCTCGCCGCGACGCTCGTCCCCGGCGGCAGGTTCGTGTTCGCGCGCCCGTCCGTCGCCGCGGTTCGCAAATCGCTGCGTCTAGACGGCAAGACGCTGCGCGGCCGGATCGAGTTCGACGTCGTCGACGACGGCGTGACCGTTGCCGGCGGCGATGCCGCCGCCGCCCGCCGCGCCAACGCGATTCGGGGCGCGATCGGCGACACCGTCGAGCGCCGCGCGATCGGCGCACAGGGCCCGGGCGCGACGCGGGCGCTCGTCGACGCCGCGAAGGCGGCGAACGTTCCGCTCGTCGTGGTTGCACCGGCCGCCGGCGATCCGACGACTGCGGTCGCGTTCGACGGCGACGCTCGCGCCCAGCTCTCCGACCTGCTCGCCGAACATCAAGTCGCGATCGCGCCGCAGCGTCCGGTGGCGCTTGACGGCGCGCAGCGCGCCGGCTGGTGGGCGCTCGATCCCGCAACCGGGGACCTCGTCGGCCGGATGGACGACGGCGCCGGCCAAGCCAAGGTCGAGTACGTCCTGGCACGTCTCAACGACGACATGACGCTCTACACGATGATCCAGTTCTACGCCGATTTCTTCCGCTGCATCGCAATGGGCGTCGAGCAGCCGCTGAGCGGGACCACGGCCGACACGCTGGCCTGCATGCAATCAGCGTTGTGCAGCTATCTCGAGGCGATGACCTACGGGTTCGGGATCGAAGGGACGCTGCAGGCGTTCATCTACAGCCTGCTCGACATCACGTTCTACAAGAACACGCCGGGGCTCAGCTGGAAAACCAGTAGTTGGACGCCGGCCGGAGCGGCGTGCGGGAAGTTCTTCCCCTCGTCGTTCTCCTGATTCGTCTCACCCGTTGAGCAGGTAGAGCTCGACCCGCCGGTTCAGCGCCTTGCCGGCCGCCGTCGTGTTCGGTGCGACCGGTCGCGAGAGCCCGTAGCCGACCGGGACCAGCCGCGAGCGCGCGATGTGGTAGCGTTTCACCAGATCGTTGACGACCGACTCGGCGCGGTGCTGCGAGAGCACCTGGTTGTGCGCCACGCCGCCGTCGGAGTCGGTATGCCCCTCGACCCGGAAGCGGAAGGTCGGGTTCTGCTTCATCACGTCGGCGATCTGCTTGATCACCGGTTCCGACTGCGGCTTGATCGTCGCCTTGTCGACGTCGAAGTGGATCCCGTAGATGCGGATACGGCGCTGCTGCTTGAGCTGCTTGACCAGCGGGATCGCCGCGCGCAGCGTGATCGTCGCCTGCGCGCTTTGGCCGTTGCCGCCGTCGCCGTTGACGATCACCGCGTAGGTGCCGGGCTTCGCGCCGGCCGGGATCGCGACCGCGATCTTCAGCGGCTTGGTCGTGCCGTCGATGTCGAACGAGCTCGGGTTCACCGACGCCTTGAAGTCGCCGGTGGTCGACATCGTGATGTGCCCCTTCCAGCCTTGGTTGGCGAGCAGCTCCATCGCGAACGGCTTGCTGACCGCCTTGCCGGGGATGAAGGTTGCGTCGCGGTTCGGCTGGATGATGAACGCCAGGGACGCCTTCTGCGTGCACGGCAGGTCGGCCGGGATCGGCTGCTTGATCTCGAGCTCGCGGACGCGCTGATACGACGGCACGTTGTCGTCGTCGTGATCGAAGCCGTTGTAGATGAACACCCCCTGGCCGTAGGGCGCGTACATCTGCATGAAGCCGTTGACGTGGTTGACGTTCGTGCCGAACAGATGCCCGCACCAGTGCGGATCGTGCGTCGTCACCGTGTTGGCGTCGCCGAGCTGGTTGCCGTTCTGCGCGTAGACCAGCGGGTCGAAGTAGTGCGCTTTGTCCGTCTTATCCGAGGTGCCGAGCGAGTCGTCCTCGACCATGATCAGGCGATCGCCCTTCGCGCCTCGCGCGCCCGGATTGTTGCTGGTGAACGGATACGGGAGGAGCGAGTAGTGCGTCGGCTTGCCGCACATGTCGGCGTCGTGGATCGACAGCTTGTGCCCGGCGCTGACCCACTGTGCGAGCATCGTATCTTGCCATGGCGCCAAGACGTCGTCGCCGACGCACAGCCCGTTGATCATGACCATCGATGCACCGGCGAGCGCGCTCTGATCGACCTGCGCCGCGCCGAGCTGCGTGAAGCGGTAGCCGGGGAAGTTCTTCGCACTGTCGGCGTCGATCGGATAGAGGCCGAAGTCCGCGGCGTCGAGGACGAGAACGTTCGACGGACCGGTACCCACCGTTTGCGGCCCGCACCACTTCGGGCGCTTCGGTGTGCGCACCCAATACGCCGGGCTGCCGTCCCACTCGACGAGGATCGTCCCCTCGTCGTTGGCGGTGAAGGTGCCGCTCCCGTCGCCGGGCGTGCGATTCCACTGCCACGTGCGGCCGTCGAACGTCCCCGGGAACGCATCGCTGATCTTGCCGTCGTAACACCGCTGCCCGTTGATTCCCGTGCCGTTCGCCCCGGTGACGACTTGCAGGTACCAGGGATCCGCCTCGCTCGGAGCGGCGGCGAACGCGCCCAGTGCGTACGGGTTTCTGTACTCCACGTACGTGCCGGCGACCACGGCGGACGGCGGGCGAGGGGCGAGCGTCCCCTGCGCGCTGATGCTCCCAAACGGCGTGGCGGTTCCCGTGCTCGTCGAGGTCACGCGGATCCAGCGCGCTTGGACGTTGTTCAGCGTCGCCGCGTACGGAGGGGGGCTCGCGCTCGACGTCAGCCGAGCGACGTCGGAGAAGCCGCTCGTCGCGCTGCTCGTCGAGACCGCGAACACGACGGTCGAGCCGTCTTTGTCGGGCGTGTCTTTCTCGGGCAGCCGCGCGCCGACGCCGGTCAGCGTCGCGACGCCGGGGAGCTCATAGACGAAGACCCACGGCGCCTTCACCGTCGTGTCGCCGGCGAAGCCGTCGACGACCGAGCGGGGATCGATGTTCTTGATATCGGGATAGGAGCGCAGCACGGTGCCGTTCTGCGTCGAGAGAAGGTTCGGATTCGGGCTCGGCGTCGGGGTCGGCGTCGCGGTTCCGGATGCCTCGGGCGACGCGCCGGCCGCGCCGCTCGCGGCGGCTTCCGGCGACGCCGACGCGGCGACGCTCGCTTCGACCGTCGCGGCCGCCGTCACCGAGGGCTCGGGCGTCGCCGTGGTCGTCTGAGCACTCTGCCGGCTGCACGCCGCGGCGATGACGAGCAAACACAGAACCGCGGGCGCGACGACGCGTCGAGAAATCGCCATGTTTCGAGCTCCAAAGAGACCGCTTGTCTTGCCCTCTTCGTGCGCTTGCGCTCACTCGCCTTGCGGGCCGAAGCGTTCGGGTCAGCCGCCTTGCGAGACCACCCGCTGCTGCGCGGCCCGCCACACGATCGCCGACAGCACCGCGAAGATCGCGCACCAGCCGATCTGCACCGCGAAGGCGACGCCGTACCGCGAGGGCGGGATCGTTCCGAGATAGATCAGCAGCGGCGTCGAGTAGATCGCCGCGAACGGCAGCGCCAGCACGACTTGCTGGAGCACGCCGGGGAAGAAGATGAGCGGGACGATCTGTCCGCTCAGCAGGTCGCTGACCCAGCGCACCATCAACTGCACCGCGAACGTCTCGAGCGTCCAGAACGCGACGCAGTTCATCAGGAAGTTCAGCAGAAAGTTGACCAGGTAACCGAGCAGAAAGCTCAACGCGAACGCGGCCAGCACCGGCGGTGCGGGGACGTCGACGTGCACCATCAGCAGCGCGATCGCGAGCGCCGGAACGATCAGCAGCGCGTGCAGCATCGTCATCCCGACGCCGTCGCTGAAGAAGTACAGCGGCAGGCTGATCGGCTTCATCAGGTCGGTCGCGATCGTCCCCTCGCGGATCTTTTCGCGAATCTGGCGCGTCCCGTCGATCTCGAGGACCAGCGACATCAGCAGTGCGATCACCGTGTAGGTCAGCACCGCGTGAAGCGGGACGCCGGCCGGCGCCGCGTTCTGCCGGTAGAGCGCCTCCCACACCGCGCGCATCAGGTACAAGCGCACGACGAGCGAGGCGATGTTGGTGAAGACCTCCATGCGGTAGGTTGCTTCACGCGAGAACGCCTTCGCCGCGAATGCGAGATAGGGCGCGAACACGTCGCCGAGGGAACGCCGGGCGTCCTCGCTGCGTATTATCGACATGCTCGCAGCCGTGCTCCTCGCCTCGGCCACCGTGTTCTTTCAGCCGGTCGACGCATCGACGACGTCACAGCCGGCGCAAGTTTTCGTGCACGACGCAGCCGCGCAAGCGCTGCCCGGTGACGGCGGTCACGACTTCGGGCTGCGTCCGGCCGCCGACAACGACACCGACGCCGCGCCGCTCTACAACGCGCACGGCGATCCGATCAAAGCGCTGCTCGGCACGTGGCGCTCCGCGCAGGGCACCGCTGCGTTCGACCCCACGCCGCAGGGACTGCGCGTGCGCACGTCGTTCCACGGCCTCATCCCGAACGGACGCTACAGCCTCTTCGTGCGCCAGCTCGCCGTGCGCACGGCGCCGGTCTTCACGCCGCTCGACCTGGCCGGTGCGCAGAACAGCTTCACCGCCGACCCGCAAGGCAACGCCGAGCTGGCCGTCGTGACGCCGCTGCAGCTTCCGCCCGGGGCGCAGCTCGTCGCCTTCTACCACAGCGACAACGCCGACCATCAGTCGTCGCTCGGAAATCCGGGCGTGAACGTGCACGCGCAGCTCATCGTGCGGATACCGTAGCGCCGCCGCCCGGCGCGTCGGTGTACCCTTCGAGGTAGATGCGCCGGATGATCGACTCCAGGTCCGGCTCTTCGATCGAGACGTCGAGCACCGCGTAGCGGTCGGCGACGCGCCGGATCAGCGCCTCGGCCGAGATCGCGCGGCGGTCAAAGCGCAGCCGCACGACGCCGCCTTCCCGCGACTCGACCTCGACGCCCTCGACGGCGATCTCCGCCGGCTCGCTCAGCGTCACGACCAGCGTGCGATGGGTCCCGTAGCGGTCGCGCAGCGCCTCGATCTCACCGTCGTAGACCAGCGTCCCGTGATCGATGAGCACGATGCGGCGGCAGAGTCGTTCGACGTCGGCGAGGTCGTGCGTCGTGAGGATGAACGTCGTGCCGCGATCGCGGTTGGCGCCGGCGATGAACTCGCGGATCGCCTCCTTCGCGACGAGGTCGAGCCCGATCGTTGGCTCGTCGAGAAAGACGACCGGCGGATCGTGGAGCATCGCCGCGGCGAAGTCGCCGCGCATCCGCTGGCCCAGCGAAAGCTGACGGACCGGCGTCCGCAGAAACGGCGCCATCTCGAGCGTCTCGGTGAAACGGTCGAGG
>DASYFS010000305.1:0-16908 GCA_036498305.1 Candidatus Elarobacter sp.
TCCGGCCGATGGTACGCGCGGGTCGCGGCCCGCAACGCTCTCGTTGCGCCGGTGGTCTGAAAGGGTTATGGCAGAACGCAGCGTCGTCGTCCTCGCCGGTGCCCGCACCGCGATCGGAACCTACGGCGGAAGTTTGAAGGATATCCCTCCGACCGAGCTCGCGGCGACGGTCGCACGCGAAGCGGTGCAGCGTGCGAAGGTCGACCCCGGGCGCGTCGACCACGTGGTCTTCGGCAACGTGATCCACACCGAGCCGAAGGACATGTACCTCTCGCGGGTCGCGTCGCTGAACGCGGGCTTCCCGCAGACGTCGGCAGCGCTCACCGTCAACCGCTTGTGCGGCAGCGGCTTCCAGGCGATCGTCTCGGCGGCGCAAACGATTCTGCTCGGCGACGCGGAGATCGCGGTCGCCGGCGGCGCGGAGTCGATGAGCCGCGCGCTCTACGGCAACCCGACGCAGCGCTGGGGCGCACGGATGGGCCCGGCGCAGGAGTTCGACATGATGGTCGGCGCGCTGACCGACCCGTTCGACAGCGTGCACATGGGGATCACGGCCGAGAACGTGGCGCAGCAGTACGGCATCTCACGCGAAGATCAGGACGCCTTCGCCGCCGAGAGCCAGCGCCGCGCAGCACACGCAATCTCATCCGGCTTCTTCAAAGAGCAGATCGTCCCGGTCGAGCTCAAGTCCCGCAAGGGCACGACGCTGTTCGACGTCGACGAGCACGTGCGCGGCGGGACGACGCGCGAATCGATCGCGACGATGAAGCCCGTCTTCAAGAGCGACGGGACGGTGACGGCGGCGAACGCGTCGGGGATCAACGATGCGGCGGCGGCGCTCGTGCTGATGGAGAGCGGCGCCGCCGAGCGCGACGGCCGCACGCCGATCGCGCGGCTCGTCGCCTACGCGCATTCCGGCGTCGACCCGAAGGTCATGGGGATCGGTCCGGTTCCGGCGGTGAAGCGCGCGCTCGAGCGCGCGAAGCTCACCGTCGCCGACATCGACGTGATCGAGTCGAACGAAGCGTTCGCGGCGCAGGCCTGCGCCGTCTCGCGCGAGCTCGGCTTCGACCCCGCGAAGGTCAACCCGAACGGCGGCGCGATCGCGCTCGGCCATCCGATCGGCGCGACCGGCGCGATCCTCACGATCAAGGCGCTCGCGGAGCTGCAGCGCGTCGGCGGCCGCTACGCGCTGGTGACGATGTGCATCGGCGGCGGCCAAGGGATCGCGGGGATCTTCGAGCGCCTCTGACTCAGCGCCAGCTCCCGATCAGCACGAACGGCGCCCAGAACTTCGGCCGCGCGTAATCGGCGGCACACCCGATTCGGGCCGCCGCGCCCGAACCGGGTGCGGGCGGAGGCGCCACGTCGCCGTGCAGCAGCGACAGCTCCGCCTGCCGCAACGCCTCCGCCTTCGAGGTCCCCTTGGTGCGAAGGGCACGATAGAAGCGCTGCATCAGCTTGTCCGTGCTGTCGTCGTCCACGCTATACAGGCTCGCCAGGACGCTGTGCGCGCCGCTTTGATCGGCGAGCAGGCCGAAGACGAAATCCTCGATCTCTTTGCCGTCTCCGACCGTTCGGACGGCGAGCGGGTGCGCCGCGGTATTGCACGCTGAGAGCGTCAGCAGCTGGACCGCACCGAACGGATACTCGCGCGGGTCGCTCAGTGCCTCGAGCGTCAACGGCACTCCGGAGCTCAGCAGCAAGTACGAGGACTTGGCGTCTTCCTTGAGGACGAAGTGGCTCGCGATGTGAACGATCGGATAGTGCCGATAGAGCCCGGCGCGCAGCGAGTCCGCGGTGAAATCGGGATCGAGGAGGACCCGAGCCGGCATCTTGCCGGGCTGCGGCGCGACGTTCTCGCCGTAGAAGAGGCCACCAAGCTCGTCGGCGACGCCCGGCAGCGCGCGCAGCCCGTCGGCACCGCCGCCGTGAACGGTTCCGGCCGCAAGAGCCCTGAAGTCGTCTAGTCCCGGTCCCGGCTCGCTCGACTTGAGCAAGACCGAGTTGCTGTAGTTCTCGACGAGGTAGTGCTCGCCGTCGTACAACGCGGCCATCGGGACGTAGCGCAGGCCGTCTTGCAACAGCCACACGAGCGTCAGCTTTCCGCCGGGTGCGAGCCGGCGGGCCTGTTCGAGTTCCGCCCTCAAGTCGCCGATGACGATGTCGTAAAGGCCCCGTGCTTCCGACTTCGGATCGCGGCGGGGATCGGCGCACGAGTCGCGCATCTCGTCCAGAAGAGCCGCGACCTTCGTCCGCAACGCCGCACGACCCACCGGTTGCCCGTGGTCCAGGCCTTCGTGCATCTTGACGATCCCGTTGTGCGTGATCAACACGGTGTGGTAGCTGTGTTCGCAGACGACCGTCGCCAGCGCGACCGTTGACGCGTCGAGGTTCTTCGAGAGGTTCACGGTGTCGAGCACGCGCAAACGGCCGGTCACGTCGTGGAATACGAGCTTCGCGTCGCGCTGCGCAGCTTCGAGCCGCGCCTTGAGCATTGCGCGGCGGCGCAGGTCGTCGGCCGAGCTCTCGGCGACCGTCTTTTGCGAGAGCTGCTCGAACTCGTGCTGCACGACGACGAGCGGATCTTGACCGCTGAACTCGAGCTGCTCCTGGTTTTTTCGCAAGTCCATCAGGTGCAGCACCGTCGTAGCGGTGGGACGCACGTCGCCGCGCGGCGCATCGGCGATCACGCGCTCGGCGATGGTGCAGTACGGCTCCTCGCTGAGCTTCGGCCTCACGATCGCGCCGCTCCGGGACTGCGCGATCCCACGCTCGCTGAACGCAAGCGCGAGGGCTTGCGGAGCGGCGCGATAGCAGGTCTCGTCATGAGTGGTTCCTGACGTCGCGCTGCAGTGGGCGTCGCCGAGCACGGCCTGCTCGATGACGGGCACCGAAAGCGCAGAGACCTGCGCGTTGGCGATCTGCGAGCCGGACCGTGCGCGCAGAACCTGCACGACGTTTTGGCCGGGAATCGTGACATAGGCGGTCTTTCCGTCACGGGTAAAGGCGATGCCGCCGGCGCCGGCGACGGGAATCCGCGTGATGGACTCGAGGTCGGAGCCGGCGATCGCCTTGATCGTGAAGCCGCCGCCGACAAAAGCGGTGCCGCTCGGCGAGAACGTGATTCTTCCGTTGGAGTCCTCGAGCGAGAAACCAAAACTCTTGAGCAGCGTCCCGTCGTCGGTGCGCACGACGTTCACGATCCGACTGGGAACCGTGGGGCACCCGGTGTGATCGTAGTCCGGCCGCGAGCAGGCGTCCTCGCCGTACGCCCACAGCTCTCGGCCGTCCGGCGAGAGCGCCAGTTGCCCACCGACGTTCGCGAGATCGCGGATCAGCGTTCTGGGTGCGTGCGAGGGAAGATCGTAGATCCCGATCGTGTCATGGGCCGGGCCGTACCGTCCGAACCCGCCCGGTCCGCCGCATTGGTAGTTCACGAACAGCGCCCGGTCGTCGTTCGCTACGGCGATTCCGGTCGGGCAGCCGTCGGATATGACTCGACGCAATGAGCCGGCGGCGGTCTCGAACAGATAGACACCGGCGGCGAACCCGCCTCCGCCGTCGATGGTATGCGTGAGATACAGACGGCGGTCGTCTTTGGTCAACGCGATGTCGTCGGTGCGGCCGGGAAACGATACGCGCCGAACGAGCTGCGTCGGGGTACACGGAACGGCTCGCGTGTCCAGCACGACGAGCGCATCTTCGACCAGAACGTAGACCCGTTTCCCGTCGTGACTCCCAACAACGGATCCCGGCGATCGCCCGACGGTAAGCCGGCACGCGCGGCCGGTGGCCGCGTCGATGATGCTCATCGAATCGCCGCCGGTGTTGGAGACGTACAGCGTTCGGCCGTCGGGCGTGAGGACCGCATGGCGTGGTGACTCGCCGACCGGGATGGTCTTCGACCAGGAGAAGTCAGCCGAGGGCGCCGCGGCACGACCAATGCTCGTCGCTTCGGGCCGCGCTGCGGCGACGAAGCCGAGCAGCGTGCAACCCACGATGAGCGCGCGCATTACGGCGCCTGCGAGGCCCGCGGTTCCGGCGCTTCGTTCGGCACGTTCGTGGCGGCGGCGGTCTTCACGTCGACCCAATAGTGCTTTTTGATCTGCGCGATCAGCGTTTGCCGGTATTCAGCGTCGCGCTTCACCCTCGCTTGGCTGAATCCGATGATCGTCGAGACCGCCGAGAGCACCGGGTTGAGCAATGGCACGATGGACGTCAGCGTCGAGAGCAGGCCGCCGCCGCGACCGGCTTGCGCCTGCCGCCGTCGTATGTCGTCGACGAACCCATCGAGAAGTTTGGCCTGTTCCATGACGGCGTTCGCGTCGGCAGTGAGCACCGGGATGTCGAGCTTGTTGACCTCGAGCTGAAAGCTGAGGCCCCCTAAGAGCCCGTTCGCCCGCTTCTGAACGTTGACGTATTGCAGGTCGAAGTTGTTGATGTCCGACCGCGACATCCCGTTGTCCAGGCCGGCATAGTGAACCTCATACACGTCGCCTGCCGCGCGTGCCCCCGCGACGATCATGCCGTAGACCAAATCTTCGACCGTAGCCGCGGGCCGGGGACTCGCGGTTTGCGCAATGGCCGCGGGCCGCGCGCCGAAACCGAATGCTCCCGCAAGGGAGACGACAAAGACGCTCCGCTTCATTGAATTCCCAGGCTTCCCAAGCGCCAGAGGTCAGTCCTCTGCGGTGGAGGCAGTTTAGGCGAACAAGCCCAGTTGCGGTGCGGGTTCCGGGATGAACGGAACGCCTTCGTGCCGCAGCAGCCACGCCTTGCGCGGCAGTCCGCCGCCGAAGCCGGTGAGGCTGCGATCGGCGCCGATCACGCGGTGGCACGGCACGATCAACGCGATCGGGTTCGAGCCGTTGGCGAGGCCGACGGCCCGCGCCGCACCGGGCGCGCCGATCTGCACGGCGAGCTCGCCGTAGCTGCGCGTCGTCCCGGGCGCGATCTTGCGCAGCGCCTTCCACACTTTTTCCTGGAACGGCGTGCCGTTCGTCGCCAGCGGCAGATCGTGGAATGCCGTGAAGTCGCCGCCGAAGTATGCGGCGAGCCGCTCGCGGACGCCGAGCCGTTCGCGGCCTTCGGTCGTCTCGACGTCGCCGTACCAGCGCCGCAGCGCGCGCAGCGCCGACCCTGCGTCGTCGCCGAAGTGCAGCATCCGTACGGCGCGCTCGTCGGTTGCGACGAGCAGCGTTCCGATCGGCGAATCGATGGGGTCGAGGGTGAGCTTCACGAGCGTTCCTTCTCCCGGTCGGCGTCCAGCGCCCAGACGTGGAGCGCCGCATAGGCGCGCCACGGCCGCCACGCCTCGGCGCGCGCCGCGACGTCGCGCGCGTTCGGCCGCACGCCGTCGACGGCGAGGCCGCGCATCAAGCCGATGTCGGCGGCGGGAAAGGCGTCGGGCTCGCGCAGCGCGCGCATCGCGATGTACTGCGCGGTCCACTCGCCGATCCCCGGGAGCGCGCACAGCCGTGCGACGGACGACGCGAGATCGTGCGACGGCTCGAACAGCGCCGGGTCGGCGAGCGCGGCCTGCGCGATCCCGCGGATCGCGGCACCGCGCGCGCCCGGCATTCCGATCGACGCGACGTCCGCGCCGGCGAGCTGCGCCGGTGACGGGAAGACGGCGTCGACGCCCGCGACCGTCCGCAGCCGTTCCGGCAGCGGCGTCCCGAACCGCTCGACGAGCCGGCCGGCGAGCCGCGTGGCGGCGACGACGCTGATCTGCTGTCCCAGCACCGCGCGCACCGCGAGCTCGAAACCGTCCCAGGCGCCGGGGACGCGCAGTCCCGGACGGCGCGCGATCGATGTCGCAAGCAGCGGGTCCGCGCGCAAATGGGTCTCGATCGCGTCGACGTCGGCGGCCAGATCGAAGATGCGTTTCACGCGCTCGACGGCCGGATGCAGCACCTCGAGCGACCCGAGCCGAAGCACCGCGACGAGCGCACGCGCACCGGCTTGGGGAGGCTGGACTTCGATCGTCCCGAGCTTTCCGTTGAGCGAGACGGCGCGCACGTACCGGCCGTCGGAGGCGATCGTCTCGACGCCCGGAATCGCGCGCGCGCCGAGCCACGCCGCGATCCCGTTCCAGTCGTACGCTCCGGCAAACGCGAGCCGCAGCGTCACGGGTTCGCCGTGATCGCGAGCGACGCGCCCGCGTCGCAGATCGCTCGGCGAACGCCGGTAGACGCCGCGAATCGCCTCGTTGAAGCGCCGGACGCTACCGAAGCCCGACGCGGTCGCGATCTGCGCCATGCTCATCGCGCTGTCGGTGATCAGCGTCTTGGCGAACAGCACACGGCGGATCTGCGCTACGGCGACCGGCGTGACGCCGAGATGCTCGCGAAAGAGCCGCCGCACGTGGCGGTCGCCGAGTCCCAGCCGCGCGGCGAATCGTTCGACGCCGTCGTCGTCGAGCGCACCAGACGCGATCAGCGCGAGCGCGCGATCGACCGTCGTCGACGTGCCGTTCCACGCGGCGAGCGCGGGCGCGGTCTCCGGGCGGCAACGCAAGCACGGCCGAAACCCCGCTGCCTGTGCGGCGATGGCGCTCGAGTAGAAGACGCAGCTCGCCGGCTTCGGCGTGCGAACCCGGCAGATCGGGCGACAGTAGACGCCGGTCGTCCTCACGCCGATGAAAAAACGGCCGTCGTACCGGCTATCGCGCGCGAGCACGATGCGGTACATCGCGGCGTGGTCCGCCGTTTGCGGCTGCGTCCCGAGCTCCATCGCCGCCGTAGCGTATCATGAAAACCGGGCGGACGTCGGCGGTTTTCGGACGCCATCCTCGAAGCAAACCCCGTGCATCCGCAAGCCGAACGGCTCATCGCCGCGCTCTCCTTGACCCCGCACCCCGAGGGCGGCTGGTACCGGGAGACCTACCGCAGCCCGGACCGCGTGACGACCGAACGCGGCACCGTCCGCAGCGCCTGCACCGCGATCTACTTCCTGCTGACCGCGGGCTCGTTCTCCGCCTTCCACCGCCTCGCGTCCGACGAGACCTGGCACTTCTACCGCGGCGATCCGGTGACGATCGAAGTGATCGCGCCGAGCGGGACGCACCATCGCGTCGTGCTCGGGGAAGGCGACGCGCTGCAAACCACGATCGCCGCGAATGCGTACTTCGCCTCGCACGTCGACGCGCCCGACGGCTACGCGCTCGTCGGCTGCGACGTGGCGCCGGGGTTCGAGTTCGCCGACTTCCACCTCACGACGCGGGCGATGCTGACCGCGGCATACCCGCAGTTCGGTCCGCTGATCGCGCGCTACACGCGCTGAACGGCTTCCGCGACGGCGTAGCGGATCGGCGTCGCGTCGAGGTCGCGCGTCACGAGATCGTTTGCACGCAGGTGCTCGAGGTGCGCGATCGTCTCGGCGACCGCGAACTGCTTGTGCATGTCGGGGAGCTGCTCGAAGGGATCGCCGCGGCGGCGCCACGGCAGCGCGGCCGCGACGGCGGCGGCGCTTGCCGCACCGCGCTCGAGCGCATCGAGGATCTGGCGCTCGCGATGACGATGGTGCGCGAGCAGCTCGTCGACGCGGCCGCCGACGTCGGCGAACGGCTCGCCGTGGGCGGGCAACGCGCCGGCCGCGCCGCTCGCCGCCACGGCGTGCAGCGACTTCTCGTACGCACCGAGCGGGTTGCCGCGGCCGTCACGCCACACGCCGACGTGCGGCGTCACCGGGTCGAGGACGTGGTCGCCCGTGAACAGCTTGCCGGTGACGCGATCGAAGAAGCAGAGATGGCCGGGCGTGTGGCCGGGAGTCCACATCGCGCGCAGCCGCCCGACCTCGGCGCCGTCCTCCAAAAGGTGCGTCGGCTGCGTGAGCTCGGTGCGGTGGTGATGCAGCTCGTCCTCGACGTCGGCGACCGCTTCGAAACCGTTGCGGGTGATCCACGCATCGGCCTCGCGATCGAACGCGACCGGATCGGTGAGGTGATACTGCGCCGTCTCCCAATCCTTCGGATGCATCGCGAGCATCGGAACGCCGGCGCGCATCAGCGTTCCGGCCAAACCGTAGTGGTCGAAGTGGACGTGCGTGATCAGCAGGCGCGCGACGTCCGCGAGCGTGCGCCCGTGTTCGGCGAGCCCCGCGTGCAGCGCGGCGAGGACGTCGTCGGCCTTCCAACCGCAGTCGACGAGCGTGAAGCCGTCGTCGTCGGCGAGCAGATAGCCGTTGATGTAGCGCATCGGATTGCCGGCCATCGGCAGGCGGATCCGGACTATCCCGTCGCCGAGGTCGGAGGTGAGAGGATGCGCGTGGCCCATGCGGGCGGGGTTCGCCCGCCTATTCGGCCGGCCTCCCCGACGCGCTCGCGCCGGTGTCCGGACCGATCCAGACCGTCTGCACGTTGACGAACTCGCGAATACCGAACACCGACAGCTCGCGCCCGATCCCGCTCTTCTTCACGCCGCCGAACGGCAGCCGCGGATCCGACGCGGTCATCCCGTTGATGAAGCAGTTGCCCGATTGGAGATAGCCGGCGAGTCTCTCGGCTCGCGCGAGGTCGCGCGTCCACAGATTGCCGCCGAGACCGTAGCGCGAGGAGTTCGCCAGCGCCACCGCATCGTCGGCGTCGCGCGCGCGGAACATCGCCGCGGCCGGACCGAACGTCTCCTCTTCCGCCATCCGCATCCCGGGCTTGACGTCGCCGACGACGGTCGGCGCGAAGTACGCTCCGCGGCCGGCGAGCGGCTCGCCGCCCAGCAGCGCCGTCGCGCCGGCGGCCACGGTGTCACGCACCTGCTTCGCGAGATCGTCACGGAGATCGTGGCGCGCCATCGGCCCGACCGTCGTGTCGCGCAGCATCGGATCGCCGACCTTCAGCGCGCGCGCCTTCTCGACGAACAGCTCGACGTACTTGTCATAGACGGACGCTTCGACGATGAAGCGCTTCGCCGCGATGCAGCTCTGCCCGGTGTTCTGAAAGCGTGACTTGACGCCGATCTCGGCTGCCCGCTCGAGATCGGCGTCGGCGAGAACGATGAAGTAGTCCGAGCCGCCGAGCTCGAGGACGGTCTTCTTGATCGCCTTCCCGGCGAGCGCGCCGACCGTCGAGCCCGCCGACTCGCTCCCGGTCAGCGTCACCGCGGCGACGCGGTCGTCGAGAACAATGGGCTCCATCTCCTTGCCGGAGACGATGATCGTGCGGAACGCCGCCTCCGGAAACCCGGCGGCGTGAAAGATCTGCTCGATCGCGAGCGCGCAGCCGGTGACGTTGGAGGCGTGCTTGAGCACGACCACGTTGCCGGCGGTCATCGCCGGGACCGCGGCGCGGAACGCCTGCCAGTACGGGAAGTTCCACGGCATGATCGCGAGCAGCACGCCGAGCGGACGGAACGCGACGTAGCTGCGCGTCGCGTTCGACGGGATGATCTCGTCGCGGAGCAGCGCCTCACCGTTACCGGCGAACCAATCACACGCGGTCGCGCACTTCTCGACCTCGGCCTCGGACTCGGCGATCGGCTTTCCCATCTCACGCGTCGCGAGCGCCGCGAGCTCGGCCTTGCGTTCGCGCAGGACGCGCCCGGCGGCGCGCATGCGTTCGCCGCGCTCGACGAACGACGTCTCGCGCCAGCGCGCCGCCTCGGCACGCGACGCGTCGAGAATCGTCTCGACCGCGGAGCGATCGTGGACGGGATAGGCTTTGATGGTCTCGCCGGTGGCGGGATTGCGCGTCTCGATCGACGCTGACCGTTCGGCCGTCGTGCTCATGGTTTCCCTTTCCCATCCGCGAGGGTCGCGCCGGCGATTGAAGCGAATCGCCGAACGAACGCTCGCTGGAGCTTCCAACGTGACGATCGACCTTGGCCTCTGGAACGCCGTCGTCTCGACGGTGACGCTTATTGTCATCGCCGCAACGGCGTTCATCGGTCTGCGCCAAGTCCGCCACCTGCGCGGTCAAAACTCCTTAACCGCGTTGCTCCAGGTCCTCGAAGATTGGCGCGATCCGCAGCTCACCGCGTGGGTCGCCTACGTGCGGAACGAGCTGCCGGAGCGCTTGAAGGACCCGGCCTATCTGGCGGAGCTCGAAGGGACGGTCGATCGCGGCAGGCACCCGGAGCTCAACGTGTGCGACTGGTACGAGCAGCTCGGCTCGTACGTGAAATTCGGCCTGCTCGACGAGCGAACGACCCTGGACGTCGCCTGCGGCCCGGTCGTACATCTCTGGGAGCGCATCGAGCCGTGCATCGAACGGATGCGCCTGACGCGCGGGCCGTCGCTGTACGAGAACTTCGAATATCTGGCCGTCCGTGCCGTGCTCTACTCTCGCGCTCACCCGCACGGAACCTATCCCGCGACGACGCCGCGCTTCAGCGAGCTGCGCGCTCGCGACGCTGCGGCGGCCGAGACCACGTAGACGCGGTGTGTTCCTTGTGACACGGCAGACAGAGCGTCTCCAGGTTCTCGAGGTGGTGAACGCACGAGAGCTGCCCGTGCCGCCCCAGCGCCGGATCGATGTGGTTGACCTCGAGGCGCGCGATCTTCTTCTCGGCACGCCACGCCCGCATCGCCTTGAGGTACGCGGCGCGAGTCCGATGGCCGGCAACGGTCGGGCGCTTCGGACCGCGGTTGCCGCAGCGCTTGCAGCGATAGCGGTCGCGCCGCTTCGCCGTCGTCCGCGCGACCGACCACCAGTGGTTCGCCCAGAACGCGTCGTTGCAGCCGTCGCTGCACCAGACGCGCCGCCGCGGCGGCAGCTCGTTCGCGCACCACGCGCAGAAGCCGTCGCCCATGCGCGGCGCGAGCGAACAGACCGCGAGCAGCTGATCGCGCTTGAGCGGCGCGTCGAGCTTCACGAGCGGATGCGGCGGGCGCAGACCTCGAGCCGCGTGCCCAGCGGATCGGTGAAGAACAGCGCCGGATACTCGGCGTCCCCACGTTCGATCTCGCGCGCGCCGATCGTCGGCAGCCAGCGCTCCCATTCGTCGAGCGTCTCGAGCTCGACGGCGAACGCGATCCGCCCGCGCGCCGGCTGCGCCCCCGGCTCTTCGATGATCCCGAGGAAATGCGGCGGCCGGCCCGTCACGCCGTCCTCGTGGTACTCGACGGTGTTGTAGCGCTCCGGCGTCGCGTCGTTCCACGACGAGCCGCCGAACTCGACCCACGAGTACGACTTTCGTGTGAGCCCGAGCCGCGGCAGCAGCGCGTCGTAGAAGCTCTCGACGACGCCCAAGACGGGAACGCGCAGATCGATGTGATCGAAGCCGCGAAATGCCATCAGCGCAGCGCGGGCTCGTCGGCGACGAGCGCCGGCGACGCCTCGCCCGCGAGGAAGACGCCGAGCTCCGAGAGCGAGAATTGCATCCCGGTCCAGAAGCGGCCGAACTCGCCGAAGCGCGCCGACGCCTCGTCGAACCGCATCGTGTAGACCAGCTTCTTGAAGATCAGCGGATCGTCGGCGTAGAGGTCGACGCCCCACTCCCAGTCGTCGAAACCGATCGAGCCGGAGATCACCTGGGTGACGTGGCCGTGGAACGAGCGGCCGATCTTGCCGTGCTCGACCATCATCTTCGCGCGCGCCTCGTACGGCTCGGCGTACCAGTTGTCGCCCGGGACGCGCTTCTTGTTCATCGGATAGAAGCAGACGTAGCGGCGCTGCGGGATGCGCGCCCACAACCGCGCCGCGTTGCGCGGCTCGGCGGCCGCTTCGTGCAGCATCGCATCGAAAGCGGCGTTCCAGTCGGCGGAGTGCGGCTTGAGGCCGCGGTCGCGCAGCTCGGCGTGGATCTTCGCGGTGTGCTCGTAGAGGCCGAGCTCGAGGATCGAGACGTACGACTCCATCGGCTCGAGATAGTCGCGCAGCGGGAGCTTGTCGACGAGCGTCTGCGCTTCGCCGAGCGCGTCGAAGCTGCGCGCGTAGTGCGTCAGCATCAGCTCGCCCTTGTGGCCGAGGAGCTGCGCGAAGCCGAGGTCCGCATCGGGATCGCGCGCGAGCGGCGCGAGGGCGGCGTGCGCCTCGCGTTCGATCGCGGTGCGGCGGCCGGGGTCGAGCAGGTCCCACCGCCGCCGATCGAAGCGGAACATGCGGTGCAGGATCGCCCACCCGTCGAGCGACTCCGGAACGTCGGGATGCCTCACGCTTCGACCTCGCCTTTCTCATCGAGAGACGCGGCGTGCGTGCGGCCGGTTTCGGACTTCACTTCGGCGACCAGCGCCGACGGACGCTCGCGGTACTTCGCCCAGAGCTGCGGCATGTGCGCGACGTCGCTGAGGATCCGCGCGAATGCGGCGTTGACCGGCGCCGCGACGCCGGCGTCGCGGGCGGCACGCGCGACCGCGCCGTTGAGATACTCGACCTCGGTGCGGTGCTTCGCGGAGCGCAGGTCGAGCAGCAGCGAGGGCGGCTTCTCGCCGCGCGCGCCGGCGATCCGGCCGGCGAGGACGGCGCGCGCGATCGGCGTCGGCATCGTCGCGACGGCGAGCAGCGCCCTGACGGGATAACGCGGCAGGTCGATCGGCGCGATCCCGAGCGCCTTCATCGTGCTGCGCACCTCGCGGATCGCGCGGATCTCGAGCGCGAACACGTCCTCCTCGCGAACCAGCCGCTCGGGGAGGACGTCGAGGATCGCGCACGTCGCGTTGGCGACCATGTTCAGCGCTAGCTTCGACCACTTCAGCGCGCGATAGTCGCGCACGGCCGTCGTCTGCAGTCCGGTCGCGCCGAATGCGGCCAGGATCCAGTTGTTCGGGCTCTCCTCGCCGACCGGCGCGAACGCGATCCCGCCGCCCTTCGCAGCGACGCCGCGGCCGCCGGGGCCGACCTCGACCGGGACGGTAAGCGCCGCCGAGACGACGCGGTGCGCGCCGAACGCGGCGGCGAGTTGCTCTTCGTTGCCGACGCCGTTCTGCGGCGTGAGGATCACGGCAGCGGAGCCGGGGAGCGCGCGCTCGAGCGTCGCGATCGCCGACGGCGTATCGTAGGCTTTGACCGCGACGATCACCAGGTCGGCCTCGACCGGCTCGACCTCGTCGAGCGAGCGCGGCGCGTAGATGACGCGGTTTCCGATCCCGGCGAGCAGGTCGCCGAGATACGTTCCGACCGCACCCGATCCAACCACGTAGACGTTCATCGCGGCCCCTCAGCCATCGATGCCCACCTTTGACGAGCCGTGACCGTCCCCCGTCGAACCGAAGCCGCCCTCGCCGCGCTCGGTGGAACGCGTGAACGCGTCGACCACGGCAAACTCCGCCCGCACGATAGGAACGAACAGCATCTGCGCGATGCGGTCGCCCGGCTTGATGACGATCGGCTCGGAGCCCGGGCCGTTGCGATTCCAGGCGCTCACCATGATCGGACCCAGATAATCCGCGTCGATGATGCCGACCAGGTTGCCGGTCACCAGCCCCGCTTTGTGCCCGAGTCCCGAACGCGGCACGATCATTGCCGCGAGCCCGGGATCGCCGATGTGAATCGCGATCCCCGCCGGGACGAGCTGGGCCGGCGACTGCGGCTCGAGAACGAGCGGCGCGTCGACGCACGCGAACAGATCGATCGCGGCGGCATCCGCGCTGTGGTAGCGGGGCAATCCCCAGGCATGGATGCGTTCGTCGAGGACTTTGACCTCGATCGCATGCCGTCGTTCAGCCGCGCAGATAGCGGTTGAACCAGTCCAGCGTGCGCCCCCACGCGAGCTTCGCCGCGGCGTCGTCGTAGCGCGGCGTCGTGTCGTTGTGGAAGCCATGGTTCGCGTTTGCGTAGACGTAGCCGGCGTGTGTAACATGCGCCGCGGTCAGCTCGGCGTCGTAACTCGGCCACGTCGACGCGAGGCGCGTGTCGAGCGCCGCCTGGTGGACGAGAACGGCCGCCTTGATCTTCGGCACGTCTTCGGCGGCAGGCGGCGCGCCGTAAAACGCGACGGCCGCGCTCAGATCCGGCATGCGGACCGCGAGCGTGTTCGCGACGCCGCCGCCGAAGCAGAATCCGACGACGCCGAGCCGCCCGGTGCCGTCCGGGCGCGCCTTCAGCCAGCGCGCGGCGGCGAGGAAATCCTCGAGCATCTTGGTCTTGTCGACCTGCGCGAAGAGCGCCGCGCCCTTCTCGTCGTCGCCGGGATAGCCGCCGACCGACGTCAGCCCGTCCGGCGCGAACGCCATGTAGCCGACCGTCCCGAGCCGTCGTGCGACGTCCTCGATGTACGGGTTCAGCCCGCGGTTCTCGTGGATGACGAGGATCGACGGATAGGGGCCGGTCGCTGCGGGACGCACCAGGTAGCCTTTGATCGAGCCGTTGCCTTGCGGCGAAGCGACGGTCGCGTACTCGGCGCGGATCCGCTTGTCGTCTTTGGGGACCTGCTGCGCCCATGCGTAGTTCGGCTTGAGCATCGCGAGCAGCCCGGCCGCCGTGACGCCGCCGACCGCGAAGCGGCTCGCGCGGCTCAAGAACGCGGCGCGATCGATCTCGCCGTGCACGTAGAGGTCGAAGAGGTCGAGCAGCGCTTGCGGAAACTCGGCGGCCGTCTTGCGTTCCATCGTCCTCACCCCTACTTGGCGAGCAGGCCTTCGAGCTCTGCCCTGAAGCTTGCGACGTCGCGGAAGTCGCGGTAAACGCTCGCGAAGCGAACGTACGCGACCTCGTCGACGCTCTTGAGCGCCTCCATCAGCTTCTCGCCGATGAGCTTCCCCGAGACCTCGTTCTCACCGCGGGCAAAGAGCTCGCGCTCGATCGCGGCGACGACCTCTTCCATCTGCGCCTCCGAGACGGGGCGCTTCTCGCAGGCGCGGCGCAGGCCGGACAGCACTTTATCGCGGTTGTACTGCTCGCGGCGCCCGTCTTTCTTCACGACGAACAGGCGCGGCGCTTCCATCCGCTCGTAGGTCGTGAAGCGGTGCTTGCACCCCAAACACTCACGCCGACGGCGGACGGAGTTGTCGTCGTCGCGCGAGTCGACGACGCGCGTCTCGTTCTTGCGGCAATGCGGGCAGAGCAGGTCGGCTAGTCCCCTCGGGCGGCGGGTCGCTTACGAACCTTATCGGTCCGTCGGCGAGCCGACACCCAACCGGTAGTGGGTGCCCGTCCAGTATAGCCCGATATGCGGCGAAAACGAAGCCGCTAGGAAGCGGCCCCGATCTTGAACATCTTCGTCCCGCAGACCGGGCACTTGCCCTCGGTCGCGGGGCGGCCGTTCTTCATCTGGATCTGTTGCGCGTCTTTGATTTCGCGCTTGGTCTTGCACTTGACGCAGTACGCTTCGGCTGCCATGGCTGCTTGCTCTCTCCTCAGTGCTGCCGACCCAAGCATGGGGCGGCGGTCGCACGGGCCGTTACGGGGGCCGATACGGAATCCCTTGGAGGATCGGCCGCCCTTGCCGCGAGGGCGCCCGAGCGTGAAGACCCAGCGTGGAGCTCTCGACGGAGCCGCGGGCCGACGCGGGGCGGCGCTGGGTGCCGCGCGAGGACTTCCCCGAGGCGCTGCAAGAGCGGATCGAGGGCCTGCGCCTCGACGGCTTGTGGGCGGCCGGATCGCTCGACGGGCTCGCCGCCCCCAGCATCGCAATCGTCGGGACGCGCGCGCCCTCGGATGAGGGACGCCGCCGCGCCCGGCGCCTCGCCGCCTCGCTGGCCCGGTCGGGGATCTGCGTCGTCTCGGGACTAGCGCTGGGGATCGACGGCGCCGCCCACGAGGGCGCACTCGAAGCCGGCGCACCGACGATCGGCGTCCTCGGCGGCGGGCACGCGCACTTCTTCCCGCCGCGTCATCGGGAGCTTGGCAACCGGATCGTCGCGGGCGGCGGCGCGGTCGTCTCGCCGTTCCCGCCGGACAACCATCCGGAACCGTGGCAATTCCTCGCGCGCAACGGCGTCATCGCCGCGCTCGCCGACGCGGTGGTCGTCATCGAGGCGGCGCAGCGCAGCGGCGCGCTGAACACGGCCGGCCACGCGGCCGACCGCGGGATCCCAGTCCTCGCGTTCCCCGGGGACGTCGACCGCCCTAAAGCCGCCGGCTGCAACGCCCTGATCCGCGACGGCGCGACGCTCGTCCGGGATCTCGCCGATGTGCTGGCGGCGCTGCCGTCGTACGCCGCCGCTCCGGTGGCGCGGCGCTCGACTCGCAGCGTCCGCGACGACGACCCGCCGGCTGTCCGGCGCATCGTCACGGCGCTCATCGATGGCGCCGTCGACGCCGCGACCCTAGCCGACCGCCTCAATCTCGCCCCGGCGGAGCTCTTTCCACTCCTCACGGAGTTGGAGCTCGAAGGCCGTATCGTGACGGGCCACGACGGCTACGCCTTGGCGCGAAGTTAGCGTGCCGCCGCCGTAATCACACGCGAACTCTGACTCAGCGGCTCGCGAGGCTGTCGCTGCGCAGCGTCGCGGTCACGTGACCGATGATGCTGTCGAGGTCGATGCTGAGCGGCAACGACGTGTCGGTCGCGTACGCCATCGTTCCGGTCAGCGGCCGCGCTCGCCCGGGGTCGGTGATCACGATGACGGCGTGCGTGCCGTTGACGGTGTCGACGTGGTACCACGTCGTGCCGTACAGCCGCGACGTCGAGCGCGCCGGCACGGTCCACGTCTGGCCGACCGCGATGCGGCGGCCGTCGACGAGCCCGACTGCGAGCGGCGGAACGACGAGCGCGACCGCCGGGCACAGCGGATTGGTCGCCGACGGTTCCGGATTGTAGGCCAAGCGCCCATCGGGCGCGATCGCGAGCTGGAACGGAAGTTGGTTGGCACCCTCGCCCGTGAACGCGACTCTAACGGCCAACCCTCCGTCCGCGAACCCGCCAAGAATCGTCACCGTCAAGGTTGCGTGTTCCGGGCCGAACAGGTTGTGCGAGCAATGCTGCGTCGACGTCACGTCGTAGACGACGGTGCGCGACGGCTGCGGCGGGTCGGCGGAGGCGGTCCCGCCGACGGCCAGTGCCCAGGCGATGATGCCGATGAGAAAGCGGG
>DASYFS010000306.1:0-5823 GCA_036498305.1 Candidatus Elarobacter sp.
AAGCAACGCGAGGTCGCGCAGGCGGAGTTCGCGCGCAACTCGATCTCCGGTCTTGCCAACGAGTGGAGCCAAACGCTGGCGGTCGAGAAGCGCACGCCCGATGACGATCTCGCCGGACTGCAGAAGGTCACCGTCGACGACGTCAACCGCGTCCTGCGCACGGCGTTCGACAACACGACGGCGACGGTCGCGATCGCGACCCCGAAGGAAGCCGCGGGCTCCGCGTTCGGCGCGAAGCAAGGCGAGGACAACACCGTCATCCCGACCGAGCACAAGCCGCTCCCGGCGTTCGCGCAGCGCGTCCTCTCCGAGCTGAAGGTCCCCGAGGCGACCGTGACGCCCGAGCTGCAGACCCTCCCCAACGGCCTCAAGCTGATCGTCGTGCCGTCGTCGATCTCGCACACGGTCGTGGTCCGCGGCGCAGTCGACGTCAATCCCGGCGTGCAGGACCCGGCGGGGAAGGAAGGCATCGACGACATCCTGGGCGGTCTCTTCTCGTACGGAACGACGACCTACGACCGCATCGCGTACCAAACCGAGCTCGACAAGATCGCCGCCAACGTCAGCGCCGGAACGGGCTTCGGGCTCGACGTGCTCACGCCGAACTTTCAGCGCGGCATGCAGCTCCTGGCTGACGACGAGCTCCATCCGGCGCTGCCCGAGCAAGCGTTCGCAATCGTGAAGAAGCAGACCGTCGACTCGCTCGCGGGGACGGTGAAGAGTCCCGACTACAAGACGAGCCGCGCGCTCGTCGAGGCGCTCTATCCGCCCGGCGATCCGGCGCGCCGCAGCGCGACGCCGCAGTCAGCCGGCAGCGTGACGCTCGACGACGTCAAGCACTACTACGCCCAAGCCTACCGTCCCGACCTCACCACGATCGTGATCGTCGGCGACGTGACGCCCGCCGCGGCGCGCGCCGCGGTCGACGCGACCTTCGGCGGTTGGAAGTCCGAGGGCCCGAAGCCGAACATCTATCCGCCGGCGGTGCCGCCGAACAAGGCCGCCTCGGCGGTGATCCCGGCGACGGGCCGCGTGCAGTCGCAGGTCACGCTGGCCGAGACGGTGCCGATGACGTACAACGATCCCGATTATGCGCTGCTGCTGCTCGGCAACACCGCGCTCAGCGGCGGCTTCTACGCATCGCTGTTGTTCCACGATCTGCGCGAGCTGCACGGCTACGTCTACACCGTGGGATCGTCGCTAAGCGGCGGTCACAACCGCAGCTTGTTCAGCGTCTCGTACGGCGCCGATCCGCAGAACGTCGCGCGCGCCGCGAAGCTCGTCACGGACGATCTCGTCGCGCTGCAAAAGAAGCCGCTCCCCGCCGAACGGCTGCTCAAGGCGAAGGCGCTGGTGATCGGCGAGCTGCCGGTTCGGCGCGAGTCGTACGAGGGGTTGGCCGGCCAGCTCCTCGGCTACGCCTCGACGGGACGTCCGCTCGACCAGGACCGCATCACCGCTGCGGCCCAGCTCAACGCCACCGGCGAGCAGCTGCGGGCGGCGTTCGCGAAGTGGATCCGGCCGGGCGGCTTCGTCCGGGTCGTCCAGGCCCCGGCGGGGAAGTAAGCCGCCTTACGGCCCCCAGACGGAGGCGGATGCTACGATCGCCGCCATGAGCGGACTCGGCACGGCGATCGAAGCGTTCGCCGCCCTGCGGAAGGAACGTCCGTTGGACGACGACGCGAACAAAGTCTGGTACTTGCGGCAGAACCGCCTCTTCCGCGAAGCGGCCGAGGAGGGCATCATCGAGCACCAGCACCTGTTCACGATGTGCGAGATGGCGCGCGGCACGATGGTGTTCGACGCCGGCGACTCCGACCGCGTCATCTACTTCGTCAAACGCGGCACGGTGCGGATCGTGCGCGAGACGCCCGACGGCAAGGACGTCACCGTCGCGCTGCTCGGCCCGGGCGACTTGTTCGGCGAGGAGAGCCTCTTCGACCGCCGCGCGCGCACGACGCACGCCGTCGTCGTCGACGACGCGCTGCTGTGCACGTCGCGCGCCGACGACCTGTTCGCGCTGCTCTCGCGCGATCCGGCGCTGGCGCTCAACGTCGCCAAGGTGCTCAGCGAACGGCTCGACGACGCGCAGTCGACGATGGAGGACCTCGCCTACGCTCGCGTCGGCGACCGCATCGAGCATCTGTACCGCAAGCTCGCCGTCGAGCACGGCGTCCCGGTGAAAGGCGGCCTGCGGGTCGACGTCCGGCTGACGCACGCCGATGTCGCGTCGCTGGTCGGCAGCACGCGTGAAACGGTCAGCGTGGAGATCGGGAAGCTCGTCGAGTCGGGCCGGCTGATCGTCGCCGGCCGCACCGTCATCGTCCCCAAGGAGGCTTTATCGTGATCGCAACGCTGCTGCTCGCCGCGGCGACCTCGCTCGCACCGGTGCTCGGCGCCGCGCCGTGGGCCAATGCCGCCGGTCCGCCGCCGACGCAGGGACGGGTGACAATCGTCGACGTCTTCACCTTCGACTGCATCAACTGCAAGCACGTCACCCCCGAGCTGCAAAAGCTCCGCGCGGCGTACGATCCGAAGGATCTCGCGATCGTCGGAGTGCACGCGCCGGAGCTCCCCGAGGAGCACGTTCACGCCAACGTGGTGCGCGCGCTCCACGATCAGGGGATCAGCTGGCCGGTCGTCTACGACGACGGCTTCCGGGTCTGGCACGCGTACGGCGTCGACGCGTGGCCGACGCAGCTCGTCTTCGACCGCCGCGGGAAGCTGCGCGCGACGTACGTCGGCGAAGGCTACGATACGCAGCTCGAGCGCACGGTGCGCACGCTGCTCGCGGAGCCGGCGTGACGCCGTGACGCCCGGCGACCGGGTCTATCGGCACACGGTCACGGCGCGCACGACGCATTGGCTGTGGGCGCTCGCGATGCTCGTGCTGCTGATGAGCGGCCTGCAGATCTTCAACGCCGCGCCGTATCTCGATGCGTCCGACAAGAGCAATCCGCAGCGGCGCGTCCTGGCGTTCGACGCGCGGCAAGTCGACGGGCAGCCGGTCGGGACCACGACGATCTTCGGCCGCACCTTCACCACGACGCACCTGTTCGGATACACCGACGACGGGATGGGCGAGGAGAGCCAGCGCGCGTTTCCGGCGTGGATCACCCTGCCCGGGCCGCAGAGTCTCGCCGACGGCCGGCGCTGGCATCTCTTCTTCGCCTGGGCGCTGGCGATCGCGTACGTCGCCTACCTGATCTCCGCGATCGCGCGCGGGACGCTGCGCGAATGGATCGCGCGGCCGTCGGATCTGCCGAAGCTGTGGCCGATGCAGGCGTACTATCTGCACTTGCGCCGAGAACCGCCGCCGCACGGCACCTATAACCCGCTGCAGAAGGTCGCGTACACCGCCGTGCTGCTGATCCTGTTTCCGCTCGTCATCGTCACCGGACTTGCGCTCTCGCCGGCGGTCGATGCCGCCGTGCCGTGGCTGACGCCGCTGCTCGGCGGACGCCAGTTCGCGCGGACGTGGCACTTCACGTTGATGGCGGTGCTGATCGCGTATTTCGCCCTCCATCTTTCGCTCGTGCTCTCCACCGGCGCGTGGAACAACCTGCGCTCGATGGTGACAGGCTGGTACACGCTCAAGCACGGCGACGGAGTCGGACCGTGAAGCGCCGCTTGTTCGTCGCGTCGTCGCTGGCGTCGCTGGGCCTGACCGCGTGCGGGCCGATCAAGAGCTCGCTGACGTACGGTCCGTTCCGGGGCGTGCTGCTCGCCGCCGAGCCGCTGAACCACGCGGTGCTCGGGACGCACGGTCTGGCGCGCGAGTATCGCGAGAGCGATATCGACGTGAACTTCCGCGTCAACGGGCTCGACACGCCGAGCGACACGACGTATTCGCGGCTCGTGCGGGAACGCTTCGCCGGTTATCGTCTGATCGTCGACGGGCTCGCCGATCGCCCGCAGCAGCTCACCCTCGCCGAGCTGCGCGCCGCCGGCGACCGCAGCCAGATTACGCGCCACGACTGCGTCGAAGGCTGGAGCGCGATCGGAAAGTGGCGCGGCGTCCCGCTCGCGGCGGTCCTCGCGCTGGCCCAGCCCAAGCCGAGCGCGCGATACGCGATCTTCCACTGCTTCGACGTCGATCAGAGCGGACAGCCGTACTACGAGTCGCTCGACCTGCACCAAGCCGCGCACCCGCAAGCGCTGCTCGCGCTCGATCTCAACGACAAGGCGCTCGACGCCGACCACGGTGCGCCGGTGCGCCTCAAAGTCCCGACGCAGCTCGGCTACAAGAGCGCGAAGTGGGTCCGCCGCATCGAGCTCGCCGCCGATTTCACGCACCTCTACGGCGGGACCGGCGGCTATTGGGAAGATCAGGGCTACGAGTGGTACGCGGGCATCTAGGCGGCGCCGCTCAGCGCACGATCCCCTCGAACGGCGCGGTCTCCCAACCGGCGGTGCGCGTCCCCGCTTCGTAGCCGGAGCGCAGGAACGCGAGCAGCGCCGCGCGCGGGTCGGGCGAGGTGCGCACCGTCTCGTACGGCAGCGTGCCGAGATGCCCGGCGCCCGAGGCGACCCAGCGCGCGTCGGGGAGCGAGAGCGGCTCCTGCGTGAGCAACGCCGGTTCCGGTGCGGTGTAGGTGTAGTACGTCGGCGCGGGGACGTTCGCGTCCCCCGCCCAGAAGCCGAACGAGATGACCTCGTGCGAGTACGCCTCGCGCTCGACGAGGTTCGCCGCGGCGTGATCCGGCGCGCGGCGGCCGTTGAAGCGCGACATCGCGAGATCGAACGAGTGCCAGAACAGGTGCGCCGGGCTCTGCTTCCCCGCGAAGCCGGCAGCGAACGCTTCCATGACGTCGGCGCTCCACGCGGTGATCTCGAACCAGCGCCGCGCCATCTCGGCGTCGAAGCTGCGGTGCTCTTCGTCCTGCGGAAACGGCGTCGTGATCGGGATGCCGTACGGCTTCGGGAGGATGTGCGCGTCGACGCTGATACCCTGCAGCAGCTCGAGGATGCGGCGGTAGAACGCGGCGACGCTCACGCCGTCGGCGAGCGGGAACGACGCGTCCGGGCCGCGATTCGAGCGCAGGATCGCCGCCGGCTCGAGGAGGTCGAGTTCGACCGAGAACAGCGTCGCGCCGTCGCGCATGCGCAGGGTTGAAAAGCCGCGCGGCGTGAGGTGGAGCGTCGCGTTCCACCAGTGATTCCTGTGCGCGGTGTAGCGGAGGCGGAGCTTCCCGAGGATCTGCGACCAGAGGTGCAGCGTCGTCTTGGTCGGCTCCCAAGCCTGGTAGGGTAGCGGCGGTAGCGTCGGTTCGGACACGGCAACCGTCGGCTTCGGCTTCGCGGTCCGAGACACTGCATGTTCGCCGTGGCGTTCGACCTCGACGGGACCTTGGCACGTTCGACCGGACCGGCCGACGCCGTCGCGCTCGGCTTCGTCGCCGACATCGGCCTCGATCCGCCTCGCTCGGCGGCCGCGCAGGAGCTCGAGCCGGCGCCCGGGGCGCTGCGCGTCGTTCGCGAGCTGGAAGCGCTCGGCGTCCCGCTCGCCGCGCTGGCGGCGGGTCCCGCCGAGGATGCGCGCCGCCGCGCCGAGTTGGTCTGGTTCCGCGGTCCCGTCGTCACCGGCGAGTTCCCCGGCGGCGTCCCGGAAGCGGCCGCCTTCGCGGAGATCTGCGCCCGGTTCGGGCTCCCGGCGGAATGCGTCTGGTACGTCACCGCGCGATCCGAGGCCGACGCGCGCGCCGCGTGGGCTGCCGGACTGCAGGCCGTCCTCGTCGACCCCGCCGCGCCGGAGCCGGCGCCCGACGACCGCGGACTGCGGCGTGCGAAGACGCTCGAAGGCGTCCTCGAGCTGCTGCGCGC
>DASYFS010000307.1:0-3778 GCA_036498305.1 Candidatus Elarobacter sp.
TCGCGCAGCAGCTCGAGCTCGTGCAGCATCGTCTCGCGCGCCGCACCGGCGCGTTCGGCGTCGGCGTCGAGCAGGCCGAGGCGCGTGACCGCGCCCTCGCGCTCCGCCGAAAGACCGGCGACCTGTTCGCGCAGCGTGCTCGCCGCCGAGACGACCTCGGCCTGCTCCGCTTCGACCGCGGCGATCTTCTCGCGCGCCGCGGCGAGCGCGGCTTCGAGCGCCGCGCGCTGCTCGGAGAGGTCGACGTGATCGTCGGCGACGCGCTCGAGCGCGTGGAGCCGCGACGCTACGTCGTCGCGCGACGCGCCCAGCGCCGTCCCGCGCTCGGTGGCCGCCGCGACTGCGGCGTCGAGCCGCTCGATCTCCGTGGACAGACCCTGCACCTGCGTGCGCACGTCGCGCAGCGCGACCTCCGCCTCGTTGGCCAACTGCGTCGCTTCGTCGCGCTCGATGCTCGCGGCGTCCAGCTCCGCCTTCGCGGCGAGGCCGGCGCGTTCGATCTCCTCGAGGCGCGCGCGCAGCTCGGGGATCTCTTCGCGCAGCCGCTCGGCTTGGGCGCGCCGGGCGAGGATCGAGCGTTCCTTGCGGAAGCGGCCGCCGGTGATCGCGCCGCCGCCCTGGATCTGGTCGCCTTCGAGGGTCACGACCGAGTCGCGGAAACCCTCGCCGCGGGTCAGCTGGATCCCGGTGCGCAGCTCGTCGACGACGAGCACGCGGCCGACGAGATAGGCGACGATCCCGCGATAGCGCGGCTCGGCGCGCACGAGCGTGTGCGCGTAGCCGATGATCCCGGCGCGTCCGCGCAACTGGCCGAGCTCGCGGCCCTCGCGTTGCGCGAGCGTGTCCAGCGGAAGGAACGTCGCCCGGCCGAGCTCGCGCTCGCGCAGGTACGCGACCGCCGCTTCGGCGTCTTCCGACGTCTGCGCGATGACGTTCGAGAGCCCGGCGCCGAACGCGACGTCGAGCGCGCGCGCGTACTGCTCGTCGGTCGAGATCAGGCTCGAGACGACGCCGTGGAGGCCGCGCAGCTGACCGCGTTGCGATGCCTCGACGACGGCGCGGGTGCCGTGCGCGTGACCTTCGAGCGCCGCTTCGAGCTCCTCGATCGTATGCAGGCGCGACTCGGCGCCGGCGATCTGCGAGCCGATCTGGCGGTGCTGCTGCTGCAGGTCGGCGACCTGCTGCGCAGTGGCCTCGCCGCGCTCGCGCGCGACGCGGGCGCGCTCGTGCTGCGCCGCGGCCTCGGCTTCGTAGCGTGCGATCAGCGCCTCACGCTCGCCGAACCTCGACCGCGCTTCGTCGGCGGCGCGCGACTGCGCGGCGGCGTCGGCTTGCGCGGCGGCGTGCTCGTGCTCGAGCCGTTCGAGATCGGCGCGCGCGCTATGGATCTGCGCGCGGCGCTCCGCTTCGTTCGCGGCATGCTCGGCGGCGAGCGCCTCGACGGCGCGCAGCTCTTGGTAGACGGCGTCGAGCGCGCCGCGCGCGTCAGCGACCGCGGTGGTCGCGGCGAGCTCGCGTTCGTGCGCGCCGTCGGTCTGCGCCGCGAGCGGCGACAGCCGTTCGTCGAGCGCGGCGATCTGCTCGCGCAGCTTCACCCGCTCGCTCTCGACGCGATCGCGGTCGGCGACAACCGCGGTCGATTGCCGTTCGAGCTCGTCGCGCCGCGCGACCGCGGCGGCGAGATCGGCTTCGATCCGCGCCAGCTCGGCACGCGCCGACTGCGCCTCGGCGCGATGACGGTCGAGATCGAGCTCGAACGCGTACAGCTTCTCGCGCAGCGTCGAGAGCTCGGCGCCGAGCTGCGCGGCGCGCGCGGCGGCGGCGGCGCGGCGGTTCTCATGCTGCTCCAGCTCGGCCGCGACGCGCTCGCGCTCGGCGCGCCGCGACGAGGATTCGCGCAGGTACGAGAGGATCTCCAGATCGCGCACGCGCGCCGTGACTTTGCGGTAGCGCTTCGCCCGGCGGACCTGCGTTTCCAACTCGGGGACGCGCCGCTCGAGCTCGGCGATCAGGTCGTTGACGCGGATCGCGTTCTGCTCCGTCGCTTCCAAGCGGCGCAGCGCCTCGTGCTTGCGGGCCAGGAACTTTCCGATCCCGGCGGTCTCTTCGAAGAGCGCGCGGCGTTCGGTCGGCTTCGAGGAGAGGATCGCGTCGATCTGTCCCTGCGAGACGATCGCGTACGAGCCCGGGCCGAGGCCCGTCCCCATCAGCAGCTCGTGGACGTCGCGCAGCCGCACCGGCTCGCGGTTGATGTAGAACTCCGACTCGCCGGCGCGGTAGGCGCGGCGGGTGATCTGCACCTCGTTGAAGTCGATCGGCAGCCGGCGTTCGTGGTTGTCGAACGTCAGCGAGACCTCGGCCATCCCCAGCGGCTTGCGCTGCTGGTTGCCGGCGAAGATGACGTCTTCCATCTTCTGCGAGCGCAGGCTGCGCGACGACTGCTCGCCCAGGACCCAGCGGATCGCGTCGACCAGGTTCGACTTCCCGGAGCCGTTCGGACCGACGACGGCGGTGGTGCCGTCGTGAAACTCGAGCGTCGTCGCTTCGGCGAACGTCTTGAACCCGAAGACCTTGAGTGACTTGAGGCGCATGAACTAAACGGGAGCTCCGGGATCGGGTTTGCGGGGGCGGCGCGTACGGCGCCGGTCGAGGGCGATGACGCGGCCGTCGTCGCGCAGGGCGGTGGGCGGACCCTCGGGGTGGCGCTGCCGCAGGGTGCTCAGCGCCATTGCGGCGGCGCTCTGCTGGGCGGCCTTCTTCGAGCCCCCGATCCCTTCGCCGAGGATCTCGTCGCCGACCCGCACCTGCGAGGTGAACCGGCGATCGTTCGGCGGCCCCTCGGCGCGCTCGAAGTAGAGCGGGGTGACGCGCAGCATCGCCTGCGCGAACTCCTGGAGGTCCGTCTTCGCGTCGCGTTCGCCAAGATCGCGCCGGTCGGCCGGCACGAAGTGCTCCTTTTCGAGGAAGCGCGTCACGTGGTCGAAGTCGGTCGCGTCGTGCAGCGCGGCGATGAAGGCCTCGAACGCGTCGGCAAGGACGCTCTCGTTCCCGTTCGCCCCGCTGCGGTCCATCCCGGTGCCCAGCACGACGAGGTCCGAAAATCCGAGCCGCCTTGCCGTATCCGCGCATGCCGAACCGCTGACGAGGTTCGCTTTGCGTCGCGTGAGCGCGCCTTCGGTCGCATCGGGGTATTTCGTCATGAGCCAGCGCGACGCCGCATAACCGAGAATCGCGTCGCCGAAGAACTCCAGCCGCTCGTTCGACGTCACGTTCTGCTCGCGCGCCGCGCTGCCGTGCATGAAGGCGCCTTCAACCCGCGCAACGTCGAGATCCGCAGCACCTGCCAATTTCAGCAACGCGCGAAGCTTCGCGCGGCGCTTCTCGCCCGCCATAATTAGCCGGCCGCCATCACCCTTCGTGCTTTGCGAAGACGACGCTCGTGTTGTGACCGCCGAAGCCGAAGCCGTTGGACAGCGCAACCTTGAGGTCCGGCGCCTTGCGTGCGACGTTGGGAACGTAGTCGAGCGTACAGGCGGGATCGGGCTTGTCGTAGTTGATCGTCGGCGGCAGGATGCCGTTGCGCAGCGCGAGGATCGTCGCGATCGCTTCGATCGCGCCGGCGGCGCCGAGCAGATGGCCGTGCATCGACTTCGTCGACGAGACGGCGAGCCCGTCGTGCGAGTGGTCGCCGAAGACGCGCTCGATCGCCTGCGATTCTGCCGCGTCGCCGAGCGGCGTCGACGTGCCGTGGGCGTTGATGTAGCCGACGTCGTCCGGT
>DASYFS010000308.1:0-12840 GCA_036498305.1 Candidatus Elarobacter sp.
ACCGGTCTTCCTGCAAGGGAATCGCGGGAAGCGCAGCGTCGTGCTCGATTTGAAGAGCGTGCCCGGCCGTGATGCCGCGCTGCGGCTGTGCGCAGGCGCCGACGTCGTGCTCACCAACGTGCGGCCCGCCGCGATGCGCCGCCTCGGCCTGGACTACGACGCGGTGCGCGCGGTCCGCGACGACGTCGTCTACGCTTCGATCGTCGGCTTCGACCAGCGCGGTCCGTACGCGGCGCGCCCGACCTACGACGATCTGATCCAAGGCGCGTCCGGGCTAGCGTCGCTGTTCACCGCGACCGGCGACGACGAGCCGCGCTACGTCCCCGCGCAGCTCGTCGACCGCGTCAGCGGGGTCATGGCCGCGACGGCGATCGCGATGGCGCTCTATCAGCGCGCCGTCACGGGTCGCGGCGACGCGATCGAGATCCCGATGTTCGAGACCGCCGCCGAGCTCGTGCTCGCCGATCATCTCGGCGGCGAAGGCTTCGTCCCGCCGATCGGACCGTTCGGCTACCAGCGCCTGCTGACGCCGCACCGCCGCCCGTACCGGACGCGCGACGGCCACGTCTGCGTGCTGCTCGTCACCGACCGTCATTGGGAACAGTTCTTCACGATCGCCGGCTGGAGCGAACGGTTCGCCGGCGACCGGCGACTGTGCGATCCGCCGACGCGCCGCGACAACTACGACCACGCGTACCACTGCGTCGCGCAGGCGCTCGCCGCGCGCACGACGGCGGAGTGGCTCGATCAGCTCGAAGCCGCCGATATCCCCGTGCTGCGCGTCCATGACGTTGCGAGCTTGCTCAAAGACGAACAGCTCGCCGCGACCGGCTTCCTCGGCGTCGCGGAGCACCCGACGGAAGGGACGATCCGAACCGTCGCGCAGCCGCTGCGCTGGGCGTCGTCGTTCGCGCCGCCGAGCGGCCCGGCGCCGACCCTCGGCGAGCACACCGAGAGCGTGCTGCGCGAGCTCGGTCTCGAAACGTCAGGGGAGCGCTGAGGGACTCGGAACGGGCGCGGGCGTGCGGCGGCAATCGGCGGCGGCGTTCATCACCGCCGCGGCAGCGAGCGACTCGACGCCCTCAATGCGCTTGCTGCTCGCGACGAGGCTGCTCGCGGAACCGCCGTAGATCGTCGCGCCGATCAGCGCGTGGGTCGGCCCCATGCTTGGCGGGCTCTTGGGCGGCGGGGACGCGGCGGCGAGCCCGGTGCGGCCGAGATACGACACGCCGTCGTCCGTGTCGGCGAACCGCGGATGGGACTCCGTTTGGGCGGTGGCGTCCTTGATCGTGTCGGGGAGGTCTTTCTGCATCTGGCCCATCAGCTCGGTTTCGTAGACGCCGCTCATCACGTTGAGCGCCGCCTTCTGCTGCGCGAGCACCGCTTCGATCTGCGACTTCATCGCTGCGGCGTCGCGCTCGTCGTCGGTCGACGGCGCCGCCGGGAAGCGGTGCTTGTCTTCGAGCAGCCGTTCCGCCTCGATGATCGAGCGCGCGAGGCCCATGACCGCGTTGCCGAGCGCCATGCGGTCGAACTGCATCCGGCCGCGGTCGTGCATGATCTGATGGTTGCTCATCGAGGCGAACGCGTTCGCCCCGGCGGCGATCTTCACGTCGGCTTCCATCACCTTCAACAGCGTCGGGGCGATGTTCTCGCGCAGCGTTGCGCACAGCGTGCGTGAGCGGACGCGGCCGATCTCCCGGAGCGGCGCAGGCGAGGACGTCGGCGCAGGTGCGGCCGTCGCCGCCGCAAGCACGAGCATCGCCGCCGCCTTCAGCATCAGATCTCTCCGCTCTCGATCAGTTCCATGCCGCGTTGGGTGATCACGTTGACCGCGGCGCCCATCTCGCGGAAGCGCTCGTCGTGCGTTTGCCCGCGCACGTACCGGATGTAGATCTGCTGCAGAATCACCGCGTAGCGGAACGTCCCGAAGATGACGTACCAGTGCAGGTCGGAAAGGTCGGCGCCGGACGTGCGCGCGTACCTTTCGGCGGCGTCGCGACGGCTGAAGAAGCCCTCGCGCCACGTCGGCATGCGGCCGTGCTGTCCTTCGGTTCCGTCGCCGTACTCCGCCCACAGCGAGAGCAGCTGGCCGAGATCCATGAGCGGCTCGCCGCGCGTGCACATGTCCCAGTCGAGGACGGCGACGGTGCGGGCGGGGTTCTCGGCCGACAGCAGCGTGTTGTCGAGCTTGTAATCGTTGTGCAGCAGCGCGGTGCGGCGCGCGAGGGGCTGCGTCTGCCGCAGCCAGCCGGTGAACGGTTCGGCCGGCGAGACGTCGGGCGTGAGCGCGTTGAACCAGCGCTCGATCCAGCCGTTGACCTGGCGCTCGACGTAGCCTTCGGGCTTTCCGAGCTCGCCCAGGCCCACGCTCGCCGGATCGACCGCGTGCAGCGTCGCCAAGTTGTCGATCAGGCTTTCGCCCACGCCGCGCAGCACGTCGGGACGATTCTGCCACTCGGGCGTGATGTCCCGGCGGAACGCGATCCCGTGCCGGCGCTCCATCACGAAGAAGTCGACGTCGATGATCGCGTGATCCGTGCACAACAGGTAGGCCTGCGGCGCGAGCGCATAGCCGGGGTTGAGCGTCGAGAGGACGCGGTACTCGCGCCGCATGTCGTGCGAGCCGGGCGCGACCGGGCCGAGCGGCGGGCGGCGCAGCACCCACTCGCGTTCGCCGAACCGGATGAGATAGGTGAGGTTCGCGTGACCGCCGCCGAACTGGCGCATCGAGAACGGGCCGTCGGCGCCGTCGAGGTGCTCGCGCAGATACGGTTCCAGCCGTGTGGTGTCGAGGCGCTCCTCGGAGCGGACCTCGATCGTGTCCTCGTCGCGCTCGATCATCGGCGCGAGGGGATCTCCGCCAGGTGCGCCGTCTCGTTCGCGCTCATCAGCAAGCGGCGGCCGCCCCCGATCCGCACGACCGACACCGACGCGTTGGCGAGCGGGAACAGGAAGTCGTGCTCGCTCGCGGCGATCGCACCGAGCGCGGCGTTGATCGCGCCGGCGTGCGAGAACACCGCGACGCGCTCGCCGGGATGACGTGCGGCGATCGCGTCGAGCGCGCGCAGCATCCGGGTCCGGACGCGCGCCGACGGTTCGGTCCCCGCGATCCCGCGCCACGAGCCGTCGCGCATCGCGACCGTCGCGAGCCACGCCAGCCGCTCGCGCAGCGGCATCGAGTCGTCGGTCGCGCCGATCGCGACCTCGGTGACGTCCGGCTCGACGACGACGTCGAGGCCGGTGACCGCGGCGACCGCTTCCGCCGTCTCGTACGCGCGCCGCACGGGACTCGCGTAGAGCGCGGTGATCCCCGCGTCGCGGAAACGCTCGGCGAGCGCCTCGGCTTGCGCGCGGCCGCGCGGGCTCAACGGGTGCGCTTCGTAGTCGTCGTAGATGGTGAAGGCGTCGTCGCTTTCCGGGACGGCGTCAGCGTGACGGACGACGTACAGCTCGGCGGCGCCGCGCGCCAGGCTCAGGTCGAGCGAGTCGAGCGGATCGACGCGGCTCACCGCGCTCCTCTCGCCAGCTCGTTCTTGGCGATCGCGGCGCGGTGGACTTCGTCGGGGCCGTCGGCGAGCCGCAACGTGCGCTGGTGCGCGTAGGCGCGCGCGAGGAACGTGTCCTCGCTGACGCCCTTCGCGCCGTGCGCCTGGATCGCGCGGTCGATCACGCGCAGCGACATCGCCGGCGCGACGACCTTCGCGATCGCGAGCTCGTTCTTCGCCGCCTTGTTGCCGTGCTTGTCGAGCATCTCGGCGGCGTTGTACACCGCGAGCCGTGCCTGGTCGATCTCGATGCGGGAGTCGGCGATCCACTCCATGATCACGCCCTGCTCGGCGAGCTTCTTGCCGAACGCGGTGCGTGTCTTCACCCGCGCGACCATCGTCTCGAGCGCGCGCTCGGCGACGCCGATCGAACGCATGCAGTGGTGGATGCGGCCGGGGCCGAGGCGCCCCTGCGCGATCTCGAAGCCGCGGCCATCGCCGAGCAGCATCGCCGACGCCGGGATGCGCACGTTGTCGAAGACGATCTCGGAGTGACCGTGGGGCGCGTCGGTGTAGCCGAAGACGGGGAGCTGACGAATGACCTTCACGCCGGGCGTGTCGATCGGGACGACGACCATCGATTGCTGCGCGTGCCGCGGCGCGTCGGGGTTCGAGCGGCCCATGAAGATCAGCACCTTGCAGTGCGGATGGCCGGCGCCGCTCGTCCACCACTTCCGGCCGTTGAGCACGTACTCGTTGCCGTCGCGCACGATCGAGGCGCTGATGTTCGTCGCGTCGCTCGACGCCACGTCCGGCTCCGTCATCGAGAAGCCGCTGCGAATCTCTCCGGCGAGGAGCGGCTTGAGCCAGCGCTCCTTGTGCTCGTCGCTGCCGTAGCGCTCGAAGACTTCCATGTTGCCGGTGTCGGGGGCTGCGCAATTGAACGCCTCGGGGCCGATGACCGAACGGCCCATCACCTCGCACAGCGGCGCGTACTCGCGGTTCGTCAACCCGGCGCCGCGATCCGATTCCGGAAGGAACAGATTCCACAGGCCTTGCGCGCGCGCTTTCGCCTTGAGCTCTTCCATGATCGGCGGCTGCGACCACGGCGTGGCGGCACTGCGCAGCTGTTCCTCGTACACTTTTTCGTTCGGATAGATCTCGGCGTCCATGAACGCTTCAAGGCGTTCGAGGAGCGACGCGGCGGCGGTCGTCGTCATGGGCGCGTCTTCGCCCGCTATCCGGAAATACCGTGCGTCGAACCCGGCGCCGAACCGAACACAGTGCGCTCGAAGGCGTCGGCGGCGGCGACGATCCGGGCGGGCGAGAGCGCGTCGCGGTCGAGGATCGCGTCGCGGTACAACCCGTCGAGCATCGCGAGCAGGACGGCGGCGGTCGCGTCCGGATCGGCGAGCGAGGCGAAGCCCCGTTCGTTGAGCGTCGCGAGGTGGCGCGCGAACTTCTCGCGACCGCGGGCCTGACGCTCGCGGAGCTTGCGCCCGGCCGCCTCCTCGCGCGCGGCGAGCGCGAAGTTGGCGCGGACCAGGGCCGGATGCTCGGCCGGGGTCGTGAGGATGCGCTCGACGAGCGTCCGCAGCAGCGCCCGCGCTTCGCCGGCGGTCGGAGCGTCGTCGAAGAGGGTCACGGCGGGGAGACCGCGCTCCTCGCGGACGCGTTCGAGCGCCGCCTCGAGCGCCGCCCGTTTGTCGCGGAAATGACGGTAGAAGGTCCCGTGTGCCAGGCCGGCCTCGGCCGCGATCGCGTCGGCGGTGACGGCCGCAAAATCGCGATCCTCCAGCAGCCGCTCGAGCGCGTCGAGCAGCCGCGGCCGAGCGTCTCCGCGGCGGCGAGGCGGGGTCGCGGCATCGAGGGCGCCGACGACGCGCCCCAAGTACGACCAGCGGCTGCGGCGGCGGCCGGTCGCCGGGTCGGTCACCCGCTCGACCCGATACCGGTACGCCCGGCCTCGGATCGTCTTGGTTACCTCATATCCCATCGATGGTAAGATGACTTGAACGTCATGAGAAAATTACCTACAGCGAGACGCGCGGGACGCCCGACGTCATGAGCGCGTCCCTGGTCGCGTCCCAGGGCGCCCTCGCGCCCGCGGCGCAACCGGCGAAGGCCGATCCGCCGCTGGGGATGATCACGCTGACGGTGATGCTCGGCCTCATCATGGCGATCATCGATACCTCGATCGTCAACGTCGCGCTGAACAACATGGCCGGCGAGCTCGGCTCGTCGATCGACGAGATCGGCTGGGTCGCGACCGGCTACATCCTCGCCAACGTCATCGTGATGCCGCTCAACGGCTGGCTCACCGCGCGCTTCGGCCGGCGCAACTTCTACGCCGGATCGCTGGCGATCTTCACCATCGCCTCGCTGCTGTGCGGAACGGCGACGAGCGTGTGGCAGCTCGTCCTCTACCGCGTGATCCAAGGCTTCGGCGGCGGCGCGCTGCAGCCGACGGCGCAAGCGATCCTCTTCGAATCGTATCCGCCGGAGAAGCGCTCGGGCGCGATGGCGATCTTCGGGCTGGGCGCGATGGTCGGCCCCGCGATCGGGCCGACGCTCGGCGGCGTGATCGTCGACAACTACAACTGGCAGCTCATCTTCTACATCAACATCCCGATCGGGATCGTCGCGTTCCTCATGACGCTGGCCTACATCCGCGATCCCGTCTACCTCAAACGCGACCGCTCGCCGATTGACGTGATCGGCCTCGGGCTGTTGACCGCCGGCGTCGCGTCGATCCAGTACGTCCTCGAACGCGGGCAGCGCGAGGACTGGTTCTCATCGTCGACCATCGTGCTGCTCACCGTCGTCGCCGTCGTCTCGCTCGTCGCGTTCTGCTGGCGCGAGTGGCACGACGCGCGACCGCTCGTCGATCTCAAAGTGTTCATGTACCGATCGTTCAGCGCCGGATCGGTCATCGGCATCGTCAGCGGCTTCGGGCTGTTCGGAACGGCACTGATCCTGCCGCTCTTCTTCCAGAGCGTCCTCGGCTTCACCGCGACGCAGACGGGGATGGCGCTGCTCCCGGGCGCGATCGCAACGGCCGCCAGCATGCCGATCGCCTCGCGCCTGGTGACGAAGCTCGACGGCCGCGCGGTGATCGCGATCGGGTTGATCCTGTTCGCGGTCAGCACGTGGTGGATGGGCGATCTCAACCAGTACTCCGGCTACTGGGACGTGTTCTGGAAGCGCGCGCTCCAGGGCTTCGCGCTCGGGTTTCTCTTCGTTCCGCTGACGACGGCGACGCTCGCCGACGTCGCGCGCGAGAAGATGTCGAACGCGACGGGGATCTACACGCTGGTGCGCCAGCTCGGCGGGTCGCTGGGAATTGCGATCTTGCAGTTCTTGCAGACCCGGGATCAGGACAACGCGTATGCGGCGCTCGCCGCGGGCGTCACGACGTCGAATCCCACCGTCGAGCATTTCATGCACGACCAGCACGGGACCGCGGCGCAGCTCTGGAACCTGGTGATGGTCAACGCGACGGTGATCTCGTACGACGAGATCCTGCGCCTGTGCGCGGTCATCTTCGTGATCACCGTTCCGCTGGTGTTCTTCCTACGATGGAGCAGGGCACCGAGCGGCGGCGGAGCGCCGGCCGCGGCCGTCGAGTAGCACCACCGCGCCGTCATGGCGAGCTTGTCGAGCCACCCTCGTCGTCGGCCCGAGCGAAGTCGAGGGACGACCCCTAATCGTGACCGCCGGCCTTTAGCGGCTCCGCTCGGCTTCGCTCGCGGAGCGACGAGGGTGGCTCGACAAGCTCGCCATGACGGGGCGTGATTGCCTCACACACGGCTGCCGTCACCTCCGCGGTACTCGCGCCTCCGCCGAGATCGGGGGAGCGGATGCCGGCGGCGGTGACGCTCTCGATCGCCTCCATCAGCGTCGCGGCGGCGGCGTGCTCGCCGAGGTGGTCGAGCATCATCGCGGCGGTCCAGAACGCGCCGATGGGGTTCGCGATGCCTTTGCCGGTGATGTCGAACGCGGAGCCGTGGATCGGCTCGAACATCGAGGGATAGGTGCGCGACGGATCGAGGTTCGCGGTCGGCGCGATGCCGAGCGAGCCCGCGAGCGCGGCGGCGAGATCGCTGAGGATGTCGGCGTGCAGGTTCGTCGCGACGACGACGTCGATCGAGCGCGGCTTCATCACCATCCGGGCCGTCATCGCGTCGACGAGCTCGCGCTCCATCGTGACGTCGGGATACGCGCGCGCGACCTCGGCGGCGACGTCGTCCCAGAGCACCATTCCGTGCCGCTGCGCGTTCGACTTCGTCACCACCGTCAGCAGCTTGCGCGGCCGGCTGCGCGCGAGGTCGAACGCGAATCGCATGATCCGCTCGACGCCCGCGCGGGTGAACACCGCGACCTCGGTTCCGACCTCGATCGGGTGACCGCGATGCGCGCGGCCGCCCATCCCGGCGTACTCGCCCTCGCTGTTCTCGCGAACGATCACCCAGTCGAGGTCGCCGGGCGCGCAGCGGCGCAGCGGGCTCTCGAGCCCGCGCAGCACGCGAGTCGGGCGGACGTTCGCGTACTGATCGAAGCCCTGCGCGATCACCAGCCGCAAGCCCCACAGCGTCACGTGATCGGGAATCTCGCGATCGCCGACCGCGCCGAAGTAGATCGCGTCGAACGGCCGCAACTGCTCGAGACCGTCGGCCGGCATCATAACGCCGTGCTTGCGATAGTAGTCCGAGCCCCAATCGAAGTGCGCGACCGTCAACCGCAGCGCGGGATCGGCCGCTTGCAGCGCGTCGAGGACCTCGAGCCCGGCGCCGATGACTTCGGGACCGATCCCGTCGGCGGGGATCGCGGCGATACGATGGGAGCCCATCGGCGCTCCTTAGGCGTAGACCGACGCCGAAACTGCCGTCGCCGCGTCGGCGCAGCCGCACGCGGCGGCACCCAGTCGCGCCTCGTCGCGCACGCGGATCCGGCCGCGTTCATACCGGATCGCGCCCGCGGCGGCGAGCCGCCCGTAGGCACGGGTGATCCCGGCACGCTCGGCGCCGAGCAGCTGCGCAACCAGCGCGTGCGTGACCCGCAGCTCCGGGCTGTTGGAGAGCCGGTACAAGGCGAGGATCCAGCCCGCCAAGCGGCGGTCGACGAGGTGGTGATCGCGGCAGGCTGCCCGCATCGAGGCCAGGCGAATCGAGGCGACCGCGTAGCGGCCGAGCAGCGCGCGGAACGGCTCCGAGGACGCATAGATCCGGCCGAGCGCCGGTGCGTCGACGCAGAAGGTCGCCAGCGGAAGGGTCGTCACGCGCGTGAACTGCGCCTCCGCGACGCCCAGCAGCGCCTCGAAGCCACTGACGCCGTCGCGCCCGATCGCCGCGATCTCGATCGTCGCCTCGCCCTCCCCCGGCTCGACGTGCGCGATCGCGCCGCCGGTCGGGAAGTAGACCTCGCCGACGAGGTCGCCGCGGCGCGCGAGCTCGGTCCCCTCGGGATAGGTGCGCAGGTCGGCGATGCGGGCGATCGCTTCGACGGTAGCGGCCGGGAGGCTGTCGATGAAGCGGTTCCCGGTGACGCGCACGCGCGGCGCGACGGTACGATCGGACGGGTTCACCACGCCTCAGACTTTCACACGTAAGGGTGTTCTCACACACCTAACTTTACGCCCTATTTACAAAATCCCGGCGGGAGCGTGATATCGCGCACGGTCGGACGGGTATGCCAGCGGGCAGGTCATGGGGAGCGTGGATGTACGTGGCGGATAGCTGCCTGGTGTTGCCCTTTGCCGGCGCACTCGCAGCGGACCGCTATCCGGAGTTCCGCACAGCGTTCGAGCGCACCGAGCTCGACCGTCCCGTCATCGTGGACCTGCGCGAGGTAAGCTCCGTCGACCCGACGTTCCTCGCCGAGCTGCTCCTGTTCCGGCGCCGGCGCCGTCCGTGGCGCGTCGCGGTGCTGCTGCGACCGGGCGGCGATTTGGAGCGGATCTTCGGGCTCGCGCCGATGAAGGGCAAAGTGCGCGTCTTCGAAGACGAGGCGCGCGGCCGCGCCGAGCTCGATCGCGAGCCGTTCGACGAGAACGCCGAAGACGACGAAGGCGAGCTCGCGGCCGAGTACTAGCCCGGCTGCGTCGCCCCTCGAAACACCGCTGAACGACCCGTCCAATAATGCCAGGGGGCGCCCGCTCGCCCTCCGAAGCGCATCGGTCCCGGCGTACTTGCGGCGGGAATCGGGTCTGCGGGCCACTCGAGGACGGCATGCTACGCGCTTTCTTCTCATGCGCCGTCGTGGTGGTCGCCGTCTTTGGCGTGCTACTTCCCGCGGGGGCGCAGACGACGCCGGTTCCGGCCGCGACGGACAGCGTTGACGCCCTGAACGCGCGGCTGCGGACATTTCTCGCGGACCTCCCGGCGCCCGCGGGCAGCCACGCGGCCGCGACGACGATGGCGGAGACGACCCCGCCAACCTCGACCTGTCGGGATGGGCGCGGCTCCGGCGCCGCGCGCTGGCTGAAGTACGTCGCACAGGGCGTCGACGCGTTCGTCGTCGGGGCGGCGATCAGGCATGGTGCCCGCGAGCAAGCCGGCTTCATCTCGACCAGCAGCAGCCCGGTGCCGTTTCTGGTCGAGTTCGCCGCCGAAGATCTTCTCGTCGACCGTGCGCTGAGCGGCGCATGCACCAGCGTGCAGAACACGGCGCACTTCTTGCTCGCGTTCCCCGCGCTCGTGAACGCGGCGAACACGCGGACGACGCCGTGAAGCGTCCGAAACGGATCTAGGCCGCCGACTTCTTTCGCTTCGGCTTCGCGGCCGGGGCTTTCTTGCGCCCGGCGGTTTTCTTCGCCGGCTTCTCGTCCTCGTCGTCCTCGGCAGCCGCTGATGCGGCGCCGCCGCGGCGTGCTTTCGACTGCTCGAGCGAACGCTGCAGCACGTCCATGAGGTTGACGACGTTGGTCGCCGCGGGACGCTGAACTTCCGGCGCCTCGACGGCTTCGCCGTTCGCGCGCGCCTCGATCATCGCCAGCACGTCTTCTTTGTACTTATCGTGGAACTGCTCGGGGTCGAACTCGTCGACGCTCATCGTGTCGATCAGCAGCTTCGCGACCTTCTTCTCGGCGTCGGCCACCTTCTCGTTGAGCGCCGGAAAATCGAAGCCGCCCTGTTCGACGATCTCGTCGGCGAAGTGCATCAGCTCGAGGATCAGCGCGGCGCCGTTCGGCTTCACCGCGGCGAGGTGCTCGCGCGAGCGGATCACGACGCTGGCGATCGCGACTTTTCCGGAATCGATCAGCGCGTCGCGGAGCAGCGCGTAGGCGTGGCGGCCTTTTTTCTCCGGCTCGAGATAATACGGCGTGTCGAAGAACATCGGGTTGATCTGGTCGAGGTCGACGAACTGCACGATCTGCACCGACTGCGTCGCCTCGGGACGCACCGCTTTGAGGTCCTCGTCGCTGATCGTGACGTAGCGGCCCTTCTCGTACTCGTAGCCGCGCACGAGATCGGCGTACTCGACCTTCTCGCCGCAGACGGTGCAATGGCGCTCGTTGAAGATTCGCCCCTCGTCCTTCTTGTGCAAGAAGTTGAAGCGGAGATCGTCCGATCGCACCGCGGTGAACAGTTTCACCGGGATGGTGACGAGGCCGAAATTGATCGCTCCGGACCAGATCGCGTGTGCTGCCATTGGACTTCTGATGCGCTCCCTCGGGCCGCCTAGCAGGTTGGAGCTCGCCTTCTAGCGAGCAGGCTGGCCGTCCCTGGCGATCTGTACCCGGCCCGAACGGGGTCATAATCCGTCCGGGCCGGGTGCGATCGATCAGATCTTGATCCTGGCCTCGAGGAACATGTTGAACGGGAAGCCGGTCCCGAAGGTCGGGTCGTAGGCCCGGTTCAGGAACGGCTGGAGGGTGTTGCCGGGGTTGTAGACGTTGCCGATCGGCTGCGGCCCGGACCCGGCGCCGGCGGTCAGGCCGTAGGCGCAGCTTCCGGCGTAGTGGATCGCGGCCGGCACCTTCTCGCCGAAGCAGGCGCTGTAGATGTTCGCGAAGTTCGCGACCAGCGTCACCCGCCGGCTGAGATCGTAGGTCGCCTGCAGGTGGACGTTGAGCTGCGCGGGCTGCACGAACGCGCCGATCGCGTCGAACTTGCCGGTGGCGGGATCCGGGATCGCGATCTGTGCCCCGCACGTCGTCGCGTCGTACGGCTGTCCGCCTGCGGCACCGTACGGATACCGCGGGTCGCCGCCGAGCCCGCCGGCGAGCGGGGCTCCGCAGCTCGTCGGATCGATACCCGGCGTGTTCTCCGGCGTCCCGAAGCGTTGCCCCGCGAAGAGCTGCACGGCCGGCGTGAGCGAGAAGCGGTCATGCTTGTACTGCACGAGCAGCGTCGTCACGTACGGCGCGCCGTAGGCTCCGGCAACGGTCCCGATCCCGCCCGGGAACGTGCTGAAGGTCGCGTACGAGCCGTTGGGGTCGAGATAGCCGCGCGGGCTGTCGTTGTAGTACGGGTTCGCGACCGTTCCGGCGCCGCATGGTGCGGGGGCACCGCCGGCGTAGCACGGCGCACCGCCGCCGGCCTTGGTGAAGCCGTTGTACTGCGCGATCGCGGTGTTGATCGGGTCGACGATCGACGAGCCGTTCGGCTCGCGGTTGTAGCGGATCGTGCTGTACGTGTAGGTGAAGGCCAGCCGTCCCGCCAGGCCGTTGCGCGCGAAGTCGCCTTTGTCGACCTCGAGCTCGAAGCCGCGCGAGCTCTGCATCCCGACGTTGAGGCCGGAGACGAAGCCGGTCTTCTGGTCGAGGAAGAAGTTCTGGATCTGATCCTGCGTCGAGCGGAGGAACGGCGTCAGCTTCATGGAGACGTCGCCGCGGAACTGATGCTCGAACGAGAGGTCGTAGTTGTTCGAGATCTCCGGCCGCACGTCGTGGCCGGGAGTGTTCGGCAAGCCGAACCGGGTGAAGTTCGCCAGCAGCCCGGTGCTGTTGGGCTGCAGGTAGTTGTACTGCTCGAAGGCCGCGTTCGGCGGCTCCGCGTAGCGCCCGTAGCTGGCGCGGATCACCGTGCGCGGATCGATCGTGTAGGTCAGCCCCGCGCGCGGCTGCAGAACGCGATATGACTCGACCTGCGCCGAGGCGTTGTTCAGCGGCAGCGCGTGGGTCAGGTTGTAGGCGCTGAAATAGAGCGCCCGCGCGATCGAGTTGGTCGTGTCGGCGCCCTGGAAGATGAACGAATCGTAGCGCACGCCGACGTTGACGTTGAGCTTGTCGGTCGGCTTCCAGTTATCGGTGAGCGAGAACGCGGCGAACTTTGGAACGACCGTGTTGAAGCTTCCCGACGGCCCGCCGGCGACGACGAGGTACTCGCACGCGCCGCCGCCGCAGGTCCCG
>DASYFS010000309.1:0-6204 GCA_036498305.1 Candidatus Elarobacter sp.
CCCTGCTCTGACCTTCAGAGTCCCGTAAGCCGTTGCAGTCCGAGCGATGAGAGCGCGACTGCGACCCAGAGAATGAACCCGAACGCGAGTGGGCGCGGCCCTGCGCGGAGCAGCCTTTGCGGTTCGGTTTGCAGGCCGATCGCTGCCAGCGCGGTTGCGATCAGGAACGTCGAGAGCGCGGCGACGCCTGCGTGCCATGATGGCGGGATGAGGCCCGCGCCGCTGGCCAGCGCGGCGACGAGGAACCAGAGGATGAACCATGGGACGATCTGTCGCCATGGGAACGGGCCGCTGGTGCCGAGGCGGCGTGCGCGCAGCAGCACGATTCCGGCGACGATCGGGAGGATCATCGTTGCGCGGGTGAGCTTCACGATCGTTGCGTACGCGCCGGCTTCCGGTCCGTAGACGTAGCCGGCGGCGACGACCGACGAGGTGTCGTTGATCGCCGTTCCGGCCCACAGGCCGAACTGGTTCTGCGTCATTGCGAGCAGATGGCCGATCGGCGGGAACACGAGCACCGCGACGATGTTGTAGAAGAACACCGTCGCGATCGCGAGTGCCACTTCGGCTTCGTCGGGTTCGATGACCGACGAGACTGCGGCGATCGCGGAAGCGCCGCAGATCGCGGTTCCGACGCCGATGAGGGTGCGCAAATCCCGCCGCAGTCCGAGGAGCCGGCCGGCGATGGGAGCGAGGACGAGCGCGATAACGATGGTGCCGAGTGTGACCGGCAGCGTTCCCAGACCGGTGCGTACGACGGCGGCGAACGAGAGTCCGAGGCCCGAGAGCACGATCGCGGCCTGGAGGATCGTGCGGGCCGAGAAGGTGAGTCCGGGTCGACATCGCTCGGGGAGCGGGCCGACGCCGCGGATCGCAATTCCGATCACGATCGCGAGCACCGGCGCACCGACGAGCGGGATCACCCGCGCCAGCAGCGTCGCGACGAGCGCGACGGCCAGCGCGACGGCGAGTCCCGGGATCTTACGAAGCGACGTGCGTCTCCGCGATCTCGTGCATCTCGGGATCGCCGATCCCGTGCGCCAGATACGAACGCGAGAGATGGACGTATTCCGGCCCGGCGACCTCGACCCAGCGGACCGCTTCGCCGACGAGCTCTTTTTTCACGACCGCCGGCTGGCCGGCGACGACGACGCGCGGCGGGATCTGCGCGTTCGCGGCAACGACGGCGCCCGCGGCGACGAGGCTCTGCTCGCCGACGACCGCGCCGTTGAGGACGACGGCGTTCGAGCCGATCAGCGCGCCGCGGCCGATGCGGCAGTCTTCGAGGATCGCGCAGTGCCCCACCGTCGCGTCCTCCTCGATCACCGTCGTGCAGTGCTCGCTCACGTGGACGACCGAGTTGTCCTGCACGTTCGCGCGCGCGCCGATCCGGATCGGCCCGTTGTCGCCGCGGATCACGGTCCCGAACCAGATCGACGCTTCCTCGCCGATCTCGACGTCGCCGATGAGGACGGCGGTCGGAGCCACGAAGGCCGAGCTTGCCACCTTCGGGCGTTTTCCGCGGTACTCGATGATCATGCGGCTCCTCCGAACGACGATGCGGGAGCGTCCCCTTTGAGCGAACACCGGCACCGTACCCCCTTGCGGGGGACGAAGGTGATCCCTCGCCCGCACCCTGACGATCCCGGCTACACGGAGGTCAACTACCGGTATGCCGGCCAGGAGGGGCACATCCACGAGGTCGTCGAGATCGGCGGCCGCGAGCTGGCGAAGGTCGGCTTCGACGACCGCAAGATCGTCTATTACTTCCTCGACGACCTCGAGCGCGAGGACGCGGCGCCGAAGCGCACGTTCCACGATCTCCCGGACGAAACGGCGAAGGACTAGCTCAGCGGCGCTCTTTGGCGCCGTTCTGTACCGAGAGCTCCCAGCGATAGCCGTCGCGGTCGTGGAACCACAAGCCGAGGTGCGGTGAGCCCGGCGCTTCCGGACCGATCTCGTCGCCCGGATCTTCCAGGTCCACGCCGTTCGCGCGAAGCTCGTTGCGCGCCGCTTCGAGCTCGTTCACGTTGCGAAGATGAAACGACATGTGCTCGAGCACGTCGGGATCGGGATCGCCGGCGAACAGCACGATCGTGATCGCGTCGTTGCTCAGGCCGACGCCCTCGTCGAACCGGAAGATCTCCTCGAGATCGAAGTTTTTTCGCCACCAGGCGGCGCTGGCGTTCGGGTCTTCGACCGCAAGCGAGAAGTGGCCGACGTGACCCAGCTTGATCTGCATGAGGGTGCAATCGTACCCACCCTAACCGACTGAAGTCGGATGATGGAAGGGCCTCGGGGTGCAATTCTGTTCCGCATGGGACCCCGTGTCGCCGTCGTCGGCTCCGGACCGGCCGGCTTGTTCGCCGTTGAAGCGCTCCTCAAACAGCGGGAGACGACGCACGTCGACGTCTTCGAACGCCTGCCGGCGCCGTACGGCCTGCTGCGCTACGGGGTCGCCCCCGATCACCTCAAGATCAAGTCGCTCGAGACCGGCTTCCGCAAGACGCTCTCGGATCCGCGGGTCCGCTTCTTCGGCAACGTCGAGCTCGGCCGCGACGTCCACGTCGAGGATCTGCTGGCGTCGTACGACGCCATCGTCTACGCGGTCGGCGCCCCGAGCGACCGGCGCCTTGGAATCACGGGCGAGGAGCTGCCGGGGAGCCTCGCGTCGACCGAGTTCGTGCGCTGGTACGGCGGCCACCCGGAGACGATCGTCTCGCCGGTCGACCTCTCGAAGACGCGGCGGGCCGCGGTGATCGGCGTCGGCAACGTCGCGATCGACACCGTGCGGCTGCTGCTGAAAGATCCGGCGCTGTTGCACGAAACCGACATGCCGCGCGAGATCCTCGACGTGCTCGCCAAGAGCGCGATTCGCGAAGTCTCGATGCTCGGCCGGCGCGGTCCGCACGACGCGAAGTTCACCACCGTCGAGCTGCGCGAGCTGGGCGAGCTTCCCGGCGTCGACGTCGTCGTCGATCCGAAGGATCTCGAAGGCGTCGAGAACTTCGAGCTCGACGGTCAGACAAAGCGCAACCTCGACGTGCTGCGCGAGTTCTCACAGCGCCCGCCGTCCGGAGCGGAGAAGAAGCTCTACCTGCGGTTCTACGCGCGGCCGGAGGCGATCGGCGGGAGCGACGGCGTCGAGTCGCTGCTGATCGAGCGGATGGCGTACGATGCCGGCAAGAAGCTGCAGGCGACGGGCGTGTTCGAGACGATCCCGGTCGACGTCGTGTTCCGCGCCGTCGGCTACAAGTCGGTCCCGTTCGCGGGCCTGCCGTTCGACGAGCGGATGTTCGTCGTTCCCAACGAAGGCGGCCGCGTCCACGACGGCACCGGCGCGATCCTGCCGCGGCAATACGTCACCGGCTGGGTGAAGCGTGGTCCGCAAGGCGTGATCGGCACGAACAAGAAGTGCGCGACGGAGACCGTGACCGCGCTGACCGAAGACCTCCCCGCCGACGACGCCCTGCCCGCGCGCCCCGACGTCCTCGCGACGCTCGAAGCGCGTCACGTTCCGTTCGTCGACTGGGACGGCTGGCTGCGGATCGAAGCACGCGAGCTCGAGCTCGGCGCCGCCGAAGGACGCAAGCGGGTCAAGATCGTCGACCGCGACGCGCTGCTCGCCGCTGCACGCCCGGTCGCCGCGAACGCCTAGCGTGAGCGGCGCCTACCAGTCGGGGTTCGGAAACGAGTTCGCGACGGAGGCGATCGACGGCGCGTTACCGCGCGGTCAGAACTCGCCGCAGCGCGCGGCTTTCGGGCTCTACGCCGAGCAGCTCTCGGGGACGGCGTTCACCGCCCCGCGTGCCGAGAATCGCCGCTCGTGGCTCTACCGCATGCGGCCGTCGGCGATGCATCCGCCCTACGAGCCGATCGACGACGGCCGCATACGCAGCGGTCCGATCACCGAGATCGCCCCGAACCCCAACCGGCTGCGCTGGGATCCGCAGCCGCTTCCCGAGGCACCGACCGACTTCGTCGCCGGCCTGACGACGATCGCCGCGAACGGTGACGTGCTGGCGCGCGACGGCTCCGCAGCGCACGTCTACGCGATGAACCGCGCGATGGACCGCCGCGTCTTCTGCAACGCCGACGGCGAGCTGCTGATCGTCCCCGAGCTCGGCGCGATCGCGCTGTTCACCGAGCTCGGCCGGATCGAGGCCGCCCCCGGCGAGATCGCGGTGATCCCGCGCGGCATTCGCTTTCGCGTGGAGTTGGCCGCGGACGCCGCGCGCGGCTACGTCTGCGAGAACTACGGCGCGCCGTTTCGTCTTCCCGAGCTCGGACCGATCGGCGCGAACGGCCTCGCCAACGCGCGCGATTTCCGCACGCCGGTCGCATGCTACGAGGATCGCGACGAGCCGACCGAGGTCGTGCTGAAGTTCGGCGGCGGGCTCTGGTCGACCAAGCTCGACCACTCACCGCTCGACGTCGTCGCGTGGCACGGCAACTACGCGCCGTATGTCTACGATCTCGCGACGTTCAACACGATGAACACGGTCAGCTTCGACCACCCCGATCCGTCGATCTTCACCGTGCTGACCTCACCGTCGACGACGCCCGGCACGGCGAACGTCGATTTCGTCATCTTCCCGCCGCGCTGGATGGTCGCCGAGCACACGTTCCGGCCGCCGTGGTATCACCGCAACGTGATGAGCGAGTTCATGGGACTGGTCCGCGGCACGTACGACGCGAAGGAAGAAGGCTTCGCTCCCGGCGGCGCGAGCCTGCACAACTGCATGTCGGCGCACGGACCCGACGCCGCCGCGTACGAGAAGGCGAGCGCCGCCGAGCTGCACCCGCAAAAGCTCGACGATACGCTCGCCTTCATGTTCGAGTCCCGGTGGATCTTCGTCCCCACCGCCTACGCGATGGAGACGAAGACCTTGCAGCCCGACTACGACGACGTGTGGTCGACGCTGCGCAAGCGGTTCGGCCGCTAGCTACATCCGGGTCGTGAGCTGAACGGTCACGATGCGGGGGTTGAGCCCGAGCAGCTCCGAGCTCGAGCCGAAGCCGGTGGCCAGCGACTGCTGGACCGGCCCGACGTACGGCGCGGTATACTGGTTCGTCGGATTGGGGAGCTGTTCGCCGAAGTACCCGTAGATCAGCGCGTTCTGGTTGAACAGGTTCCACGCGCTGACCGTCAGGCTGTAGTGCTTCCCGAGCGACTTCGAGATGAAGCCGTTGAAGAACGTGTACGCCGGACGGTTCAGCGTGTTGCCGATCCCGACGTAGTAGCCTTGCAGCTGCGCTTCGAGCCCGGCCGGGCGGTTCGTGAAGTCGACGGCGAGCGTCGCTTTATGAACGGGGATCTGGTTGATTTGGCCGCCGTCGAGGATGTACGGGTTGTTCGCGAGGACGTTCGCCGGCTCGCCGAACTGCTGCGCTGAGAGGATGTCGTAGCCGAAGTCGATCGCGATCTGCGGGCGAACGCGGATGCGCCCCGTCAGCTCGATCCCGCGGAACAGCGCACTCGAGGCGTTGAATACGCCCGAGAGCCCGAGGTGCGGGATGATCGACGTCGCGTCGTAGTTCGTTCCGCACGCGCTGTTGATCTTCGCCGCGAAACCCGGCAGCGAGCTTGCGATGGTCGGATTCGAGAGCGCGAAGGGCGTAATCGGCCCGACGCCCGCGAAGAGCTGATCCTTCACGCTCGAGACGTAGCCGACGACGTTGACCGCCGTGTCCGCCCAGAAACGGTGACCGTAGGCCGCCTCGACGTCCATCGAACGCTCGGGGAGAAGAGACGAGTTGCCGCCGGTGGCGACCGAGTTGAGCAGGCTCCCGCAGACCGGATTCAAGCTCGAGGGGTTGCTGAACCCTGAGAGCGAGTTCCCAACCGCGACGTTCGCGCCCGGATCGCCGTCGGCTTGACCGCCGGTCAGACGGACGACGTCCCGTCCCGTCGGCTTGAAGACGAAGGAGATGCGCGGGTCCAGCGTCGTGTGCTGGGTGACGCTGCTGCGCCGCTCCCATGCGTTCATGTACACGCCGAACTTCGCCGTCGGCGTGTAGTTCTCACGGATGAAGAAGCTGTAGTCGCCTTCGCCCAGGACGGACTGCGGAACGAAGAACAGGAAGTTGTTGGTCGAGTCGTAGGCGATGTTGTTCCCCGACTCTTTCTGATGCTCGACGAAGTACCCGAAGCCGAAGTCGTTCGTCGCCGTCGCGATGTCGTCGCTGATCAGGAAGCCGTGG
>DASYFS010000310.1:0-6038 GCA_036498305.1 Candidatus Elarobacter sp.
GGCTACCACATCCGCGAGGCGGGCTCGACGGCGGCGCAGGAGCTTGCGTTCACGCTCGCCGACGGCTTCGCGTACGTCGAAGGCGCGATCGCGCGCGGCCTCGACGTCGACGCGTTCGCGCCGCGGCTGTCGTTCTTCTTCAACAGCCACAGCGACTTCTTCGAAGAGATCGCGAAATTCCGCGCCGCGCGGCGCATCTACGCACGGCGCATGCGGGAGCAGTACGGGGCGAAGGATCCGCGCTCGTGGCAGCTCCGCTTCCACACCCAGACCGCCGGCTGCAGCGCGACGGCGCAGCAGCCCGAGAACAACATCGTGCGGGTCGCCTTCGAAGCGATGGCGGCGGTTCTCGGCGGCACCCAGTCGCTGCACACCAACTCGATGGACGAAGTCCTCGCGCTCCCCACCGAGAAGTCGGTCGAGATCGCGCTGCGCACGCAGCAGGTTCTCGCCTACGAAACCGGCGTCACCAACGTCGTCGACCCGCTCGGCGGCTCGTACTACGTCGAGGCGCTGACCGACGAGATGGAACGGCAGGTGCTCGAGTACTTCGACCGGATCGCGGAGTTCGGCGGGATGGTGCAGGCGGTCGAGGCCGGCTATCCGCAGCGCGAGATCGCCGACGCGTCGTACCGCTACCAGCGCTCGATCGAGACGGGCGACCGCGTGATCGTCGGCGTCAATGCGTTCGAGAAGCCGGACGAAGTCCAGTCGCCCGATCTGCTCAAGATCGGGATCGAGATCGAACGCGCTCAGGCCCGCAGCGTTCAGGACGTCCGCGCCGGCCGCGACGGCGTCGCCGTCGAGGCGTCGCTCGCCGCGCTCAAGCGCGCCTGCGCCGGCAACGAGAACGTCATGCCGCGCCTGATCGACTGCGTGAAAGCCGTCGCGACCGAGGGCGAGATCGTCGAGGCAATGGTCGAGGTGTTCGGCCGCTACACGGAGCAGACGCAGTTCTGAGATGACGACGACACATGCGCCGGCGCGACCTCTCCGCGTCATCGTCGCGAAAGCAGGCCTGGACGGGCACGATCGCGGCGCCAAAGTAATTGCTCGCGCGTTGCGCGATGCCGGGATGGAAGTGATCTACACCGGGCTCTTTCAGACGCCCGAGCAGATCGTGCAGACCGCGATTCAGGAGGACGCCGACGGGATCGGGCTCTCGATCCTCTCGGGCGCGCACATGACGCTCTTCCCGCTGGTCGTCGAGCAGCTGCGCGAACAGGGCGCCGACGACATCGTGTTCTTCGGCGGCGGGACGATCCCGAACGACGACGCCGCCGAGCTCAAGCGCCTCGGCGTCCGCGAGATCTTCACGCCGGGAGCACCGCTCTCGGAGATCATCGCCTTCGTCGAGCGTGAGTGCGGCAAGCGGCGGGAGGCCGAAGGCTAGCTGTGACCTTGACCTCCGGCGCGCGGCCCGTCCGGACGCGCGTCGCACCATCCCCGACGGGCGATCCGCACGTCGGGACGGCCTATGTTGCCCTGTTGAACTCCGCGTTCGCCCGCAAGCACGGCGGACAGTTTCTGCTTCGCATCGAGGACACCGATCAGGCGCGCTCCACTCCGGAGTCGGAGCGCGCGATCCTCGATGCGCTCCATTGGTGCGGGATCACGTGGGACGAAGGGCCCGATGTCGGTGGACCGCACGCGCCGTATCGGCAAAGCGAACGCTCCGCGATCTACCAGCGCTACGCCGCCGAGCTGATCGCGAACGGCCACGCGTTCCGCTGTTTCTGCACCGCCGAACGGCTCGACGCGATGCGGGCGGCGCAGCGCGCCGCGAAGCAGCCGCAGAAGTACGACGGCCACTGCCTGAGCATCTCGGCAGAAGAGTCGGAGCGGCGCGCCGCCTCCGGCGAGCCGTTCGTCGTGCGGATGAAGGTCCCCAGTGAAGGGAAGATCGTCGTCAACGATCTCGCGCGTGGGCCGATCGAGTTCGACTTCCACGACGTCGACATGCAGGTGCTGATGAAGTCGGACGGTTTGCCGACCTATCACCTCGCCAACGTCGTCGACGATCACCTCATGGAGATCACCCACGTCATCCGCGGTGAAGAGTGGGTCTCGTCGGCGCCCAAGCATCTGCTGCTCTACCGGTACTTCGGCTGGGAGGCGCCGGCGCTGATGCACGTCCCGCTGCTGCGCAATCCGGACAAGTCGAAGCTCAGCAAGCGCAAGAACCCGACCGGAATTTTGTTCTATCAGCGGATGGGCTATCTGGCCGAGGCGCTGATGAACTTCCTCGGATTGCTGCTGCAGCCGGCGCAGGAAGGGCACGAGATCTTCAGCGTCGCGGAGTTCACCGAGCGGCTCGATCTGCAGCGGGTGCCGCTCGGCGGCCCCGTCTTCGACGTCGCGAAGCTCGACTGGATCAACGGTCAGTACCTGCGCTCGCTCTCCGCCGACGAGGTGGTTGCGCGAACGCAGCGCTGGGGCTTCGATCGCGACCGCGTGCTGCGGATCGCGGAGCTCGCGAAGACGCGCGTCGAGCGGCTCAGCGACCTGTTCCCGCTCGCGGGTTACCTCTTCGCGGGCCGGTTGGCCGTCACGAAGGCGTCGTTCGCGGTGACGAAGCTCGACGACGAGGTGATTCGCAAAGCGCTGGCGCTCGCGATGTGGCGCTTCGACGCGGAGCGGACCTTCGACATGGCGACGATCGAGCGGGTCCTCAAAGGCATCTCCGACGAGCTGGGCACGAAGTTCCGCGATCTGTCGCGCGTGTACTACGTCGCGATGACCGGCAGCACGACGGGCCTGCCGCTGTTCGACTCGATGGAGATACTGGGGCGTGACCTCGTTCGCGAGCGCTTCCGCGTCGCGATCGAAGCGATGGGCGGGGTGAGCGCGAAGGAGCAGAAGGAGTGGAACGGATGAGCGCACGGGCGATCGTCCTCGCGGCGGGCAAAGGGACGCGCATGAAGTCGGCGCGGCCGAAAGTGCTGCACGAGCTCTGCGGCCGGCCGATGCTGTGGTGGGTGCTGAACGCGCTCCGGCGGACGGGCGTCGACGAGCCGATCGTGGTGACGAACCCGGAGCTCGATCCGCTCGTGGCCCAGCTCGGCGCGCCGACGATCGTGCAGGACGAGCAGCTGGGGACCGGCCACGCGGTGCGGATCGCGCTCGAGGCGCTCGAGCCGCGCGACGGGCTCATCATCGTCGCCTACGGCGACATGCCGCTCGTCGACGCGGCGATCTTCGAAGACGTCGCCGCGGCGGTCGACGCCGATGCCGGGACCGCGCTCGCGATGGTGACGGCGCGGATGCCGCTGCCGTCGAACTTCGGGCGCGTCATCCGCAACGCGAACGCGGTCGAGCGGATCATCGAGGCGAAGGACTGCACGCCCGAGCAGCTCGCCGTCGACGAGATGAACGCGGGGATCTACGCCTACGACGAGCGCGCGCTGCGCGAGGCGATCGCGCGCGTCGGAAACGACAACGCGCAGAACGAGTACTATCTCACCGACACCGTCGAGTTGCTGCTCGCCGCCGGCAAGCGCGTCGCGCCGGTCCCGGTGGCGGACTACCGCAGCGTTCTCGGCGTCAACGATCGCGTGGAGCTCGCGAATGCGGCCGCGGTCCTGAACCGCCGCATCTGTGAGCAGCACATGCGCGATGGGGTGACGATCGTCGATCCCCCGACGACGTATCTCGATCCCGAGCTCGTCATCGGGCGCGACGTCACGATCCACCCCGGGACGAAGATCTCGGGTGCCAGCCGGATCGGACCGGAAACGTCGATCGGTCCGCACTGCCGCCTCGAGGACGCGATCGTGGGCGCGCGATGCAACATCCGCGAGAGCGTCGTCCTCTCGACCCGGATCGGCGACGACGTCCGGGTTGGGCCGTTCGCCCACCTCCGCGACGGCAACGTCATCGGGGACCGGGTGCGAATCGGCAACTACGTCGAGTTCAAGAACGCGCAGATCGGTGACGACGTGAAGGCCAACCACCTCGCCTACATCGGAGACGCGTCGGTCGGCGACCGCACGAACTTCGCCGCCGGTTCGATCACCTGCAACTACGACGGCGTCCGCAAGAACCGCACCGAGATCGGCGCCGACGTCTTCATCGGGACGAACAACGCGCTCGTCGCGCCGCTCACGATCGGTGACGGCGCGATCACCGGCGCCGGCGCCGTCGTCATTCGCGACGTTCCGGCCGGCGACAAGCAGGTCGGCAACCCGGCACGTTCGATCGCGAAACGCACCGTCGAACCGTAGCCGAAGCGATGGCCTACGATCACCCGCGCGACTTCGCCGGCTACGGCGCGCGGCCGCCGGATCCGAAGTGGCCCAACGGCGCGCGCATCGCGCTCCAGATCGTGATGAACTACGAGGAAGGCTCGGAGTACGCGATCCCCGAGGGCGACGGCTTCTCCGAGACCTACCTCACCGAAGTGCCGGGCGCGTCGCTCGGGCCCGGCAAACGCGATCTGATCGTCGAGTCGATCTACGAATACGGGAGCCGGGCCGGTTTCTGGCGGCTGATGCGGATGCTCGGCGAGCGGTCGATCCCGGTCACCGTCTTCGGCGCCGCGCTCGCACTGGAGCGCAATCCCGAGGCGTGCGCGGCGATCCGCGCGGCCGGCTACGAAGTCTGTTCGCACGGCTGGCGCTGGGTGGGCTTCCAAGACATGAGCGAGGAGCAAGAGCGCGCCGAGATGCGCCGGGCCGTGACGTCGATCGAGCAGACGATCGGGACGCGGCCGCTGGGATGGTATTGCCGATACGCGCCGTCGCTCAACACGCGGCGGCTCGTCGTCGAGGAGGGCGGCTTCCTCTACGACTCCGACGCATACAACGACGATCTCCCGTACTGGACGAGGGTCGAGGGAACGAACCATCTGGTCATCCCGTACACGCTCGACAATAACGACATGAAGTTCTCCGTCGCGCCGGGCTTCACGTCGGGCGAAGGATTCTATCATTATCTCAAGGATGCGTTCGACGTCTTGTACCGCGAAGGGAAATCCGCGCCGAAGATGATGTCCGTCGGCTTGCACACGCGTCTTGCCGGCCGGCCCGGCCGTGCCGCGGCGCTCGAACGGTTCCTGGACTACGTGCTCGGCCACGACGAGGTGTGGCTCTGCCGGCGCGTCGATATCGCGCGGCACTGGATCGCGAACCACCCGGCGGGCGCATGAGCGGCGCCGCGTATCGGCTTCCCAAGGCCGAGCTCCACCTCCACATCGAGGGGACGTTCGAGCCGGAGATGATCTTCGCAACCGCGGAACGCAACGGCGTCGCGCTCCCGTACCCGAACGTCGAAGCGCTGCGGCGCGCCTACGACTTCACCGACCTGCAGTCGTTTCTCGACGTGTACTACGCGGCGATGAACGTGCTGCGGACGGAGCAGGACTTCTTCGAGCTCGCCGACGCGTACTTTGCCCGCGCCGCGGCGCAGGGCGTCGTGCACGCGGAGATCTTCTTCGACCCTCAAGCGCACGTCTCGCGGGGGGTCCGGTTCGCGACGGTGATCGACGGCCTGTGGGAGGCGGCGCGCGAGAGTGAACGCCGGCACGGCGTCACCTCACTGCTCATCATGAGCTTCCTGCGCGATCGGAGCGCCGAAGACGCAATGGCGACGATCGACGCCGCGCTGCCGTATGGGGACCGCATCGTCGCGGTCGGGCTCGACTCCGCCGAGGTTGGTCATCCGCCGTCGAAGTTCGAACGCGTCTTCGCCCGCGCCCGCGCCGAAGGCTGGAAGACCGTCGCGCATGCCGGCGAGGAAGGCCCGCCGGCGTACGTGTGGGAGGCGCTCGACCTGCTCCACGTCTCACGGATCGATCACGGCGTCCGCAGCCTCGAAGACCCGGGGCTGGTCGCGCGCTTGCGCGACGAGCGCATTCCGCTGACCGTCTGTCCGCTCTCGAACGTGAAGCTGCGCGTCGTCGACACGCTGCGCCATCATCCGCTGGGGGCGATGCTCGACGAGCGGCTCGTCGCGACCGTCAACTCCGACGATCCGGCGTACTTCGGCGGCTATGCCGGCGACAATCTCGCGGCCGTCGCCGATGCGCTGGCGCTGCCGTC
>DASYFS010000311.1:0-1561 GCA_036498305.1 Candidatus Elarobacter sp.
CTGGCATTCGCTGCGGTGTTCTTCGCGCAGGGGACGACCCTCTCCGCGCTCGTCTGGATCGGGGGAGTGTCGCTTCTGCTCGTCGCCGCGGCCGCCGCTGCCGTGCTCGTCGGCGTGCTGCCCGCGCCGCAGCTGGACACGGCCGGCGCCGCGTTTCTCGTCGCGCTCTTCTCGCTGGCCGTCTGGGTCGGCTTTACGACGATCTGGTCCGCGTCGCCGGAGGACTCGTGGCAGTACACGAACCGCACGCTCGTGTACGCCGCCTTCGCGCTCCTGGGCGCGCTCGCCGCGGCGCAACTCCGTCGGCCGGCGGAGTCGCTCGCGCTCGGCGCTTCGATCCTGCTCGCGCTCCTCATCGGGTGGGCGCTCCTCGCGAAGTGCATTCCGTCGCTCTACTCCGATTACGGCCGCCTTGCCCGTCTGCGTGCGCCGCTCGACTACTGGAACGAGCTCGCGCTGCTCGCCGCCGTCGCGGTCCCGGTCGCGTTGTGGCTCGCGTCGCGTCGCGCCGTCCTCGGCACCGTGCTCCTGTACGGCGCCGGGCTCACCGTGCTGCTCACGTACTCGCGTTTCGGCGTCGCGCTCGCGTGCCTCGCCGCGCTCGCGTGGACGGCGCTCGCGCAGAACCGTGTCGAGAGCCTCGTCACCGTTGCGCTCGGAGGCGCGGCCGCGGGGGCGATCTTCGGCGTCGCGCTCACACTTCCCGGGATCACGAAGGACGCGCAGTCGCACGCCGTGCGCGCGCACGACGGATGGATCTTCGCGCTCGCGATCGTCGCCGGAGGCGCAGTCGGCGCGGGAGTCGCGCGCGCGTTCGCGTCGCGCCCGGTGTCAGACGCTGCGCGCCGGGCGGTCGACCGCTGGGCTGCGCGCGCCGGAATCGCGGTGGTCGCCGTCGCCGTCATCGTCGCGATCGTCTTCGCCGGCCGTATCTGGCACTCGTTCGCGAATCCGGCCTCCAGCCAGATCGCCTCGAACACCGCGCGCTTCGGCAGCCTCAACTCGAGCAACCGCTGGACGTGGTGGCAGGAGGCGTGGCACGGCTTCGTCCGGCACCCGGCCGGCGGCACCGGCGCCGGGACGTTCCAGTTCACCGACCTGCTCCTGCGCCACAGCCCGAACACGACGACCGAGCCGCACAACGTGCCGCTCCAGTTCCTCAGCGAGACGGGCATCGTCGGCCTGTTGCTCTTCCTCGCGGCGACCGTTGCCGCCGTCGTCGCGATCGCGCGCACGCGTGCGCGCGCGCAGGCAGCGGAACGCGCCGCCGTCACCGCGCTCGCGATCGGCGCCGCATCCTTCCTCGTCCATCTCGTCGCCGACGTCGACTGGGACTACCTCGGCGTCTGCGGGCCGCTCTTCTTCGTCGTCGGCACGCTCGTCGTGCGCGGCGTGTCGCCGCGGTTGCCGTCACGCCGCCCGCTCGTCGCGGCCGCCGCCGTACTCGTCGCGTTCGGCGCGATCTACTCGCTCTCGGCGCCGTGGCTTGCGCAGCGACAGCTCGCGACCGCGGCGACGCTCGCGCAGGTGAAGCGCGCGCATTCGTACGATCCTTTGTCCA
>DASYFS010000312.1:0-3289 GCA_036498305.1 Candidatus Elarobacter sp.
CATCTGAGCGCGGCGCCACGAAGAACGGGGTGTGTCTCTCTTGGCTTACTTCACGCAGGCACAGGCAGGCTCGGCGCTCTTTCTCGGGCAGCCCGGAGCCGGGACCGGCTACGTCGCCGCCGTCTTTCCCGAGGTGCCGCCGCAAGCGACATACGAGATCGCGGACGTGCTCGGGACGACGCCGACCGGCGCGAAGCTCAACGCGTCGATCGTGTTCTTGCAAACCCCGATCGGCAGTGACGCGCCGTCGCAGACCGCGTTCGTCAACGCGGTCAACGCGCTCGCCGGCCTTCAGCCGCCGCCGCACCGGGTAATCGCGTGGTCGGTCGCACCCGATCTGGCGAACGCGCGCGTCGCGACGCTCGGCGCGGGCGGCGACACCGTGATGATGGGCGCGCTGCAGCTGTACGATTCCAGCTCGCCCGTGAATCTCGCGATCAGCGGCCAGCAGCCGTTGCAGATGGACGACAAAGGACTATCGATCCAGATCGTGACGTGGTCTGCGCCGCCCTCGTTCACCAACCTGGCGGCGGTGGCGTATGAGCCGCTGACGATTCCGTTCACCGGTCCGAACGCCTTCAGCGTGCAACTGAACGTCTCGCTGGCGCAGACCGGCCTCGACGCGCGCGGGCTCGGCTTCGCGTTCGGGATCCCGACGCAGCCGCCCATCGGCACCGGAAATGCGCCGCAGCTCCTGCTGTACGCGCCGCTGATGACGCCCGACGGCACGCAGACGCCGTTCTTCACGGCGACCTTCGACCCGCTCGACCTCACCAACGCGAACCATCCGGACCGCACCGCGCTCAGCTTTTGGGGGATGAACGTCGACCAGACGACCACGACGTTCGACTCGTGCTACACGTCGCCGTCGGGAGTTCCGGTCACGCTGACGCCGATCGGGCCGAAGAACGCGGTTGCGGGCGACGATTCCGCCAACTTCGCCCGACTGATCTTCGTCAACCTGAACTACAGCGACAACACGCCCGCGCTGTTCATGCTGGTTCCGGAAGGCGATTTCGCGCTGAGCGTGCCGTCCGGACCGCCGCAGCTGATGTGCGGCCTGCAAGGGATGGAGTACCTCACCTTCGCGGCGCCGTCGGGGAAAGTCTCGGGCGACCGGCTGCGCTTCGTCAGCGGAGCGGCGTCGTACGCGCCGGTGTTTCCGTTCCCGCTCGCATCAGCGACCGCCGCGCCGTTCGATCCGACCGCGCCGCCGCTCGACGAAACCTGGACGACCGCGTACGCGACGCTGCGCGCGCCGGGAAGCGGCAGCCCGGCGGCGGCGCAGTTCGTCGCGCAGCCGCCGGGATTCCAGCTCTTCGGGCAGGGTGGCACGATCGACCCGAAGGCGCATCCCAAGCTGCTCGGTTCGATGGCACCGGGACGGCAGATCGGCCCCAATCCGGCGCACCCGTTTCCGCTGGTACCGTATCAGCGCGTCGGCGCGGCCGGCAATCCTACCACGATCGATGAGGCGCTGACGATCGCGTTCGAGGCGGCGGTCCTCGCGCCGCTGCGGAAGGCGGCGATCACGCAAGACTTGCTGCCGGCGCCCGCCGCGTCGACGGTGTCGTTCGTCACGCCGAGCGGCTACGTCGTGGAGGCGAACTACGACCAGGACCCGACGAGTCCGACCTTCGGCGCCGCGACGTGGACGAAAATCATCCTCGGCACGATCGGCAGCCAGCAGATCGCGTTCGACGATCCGGACCCCGAGCTCATCGGGGCGTTCGGCTCGGGGAGCTTGATGCTCGTCATCGCGAACGCGACGAATACGGGACACTTCGAGAACACGCTCACGATCGGCGACTGGACGATGCGGGCAACGCTCGCCGATCCGAAGGACGATACGACGTGGGCGACGTTCGGCGACTACCGCGACATCGTGATCGTGAAGGGCACGCCGGGCAGGCTTTCCGATCTCGTCGCGAATCCCGCCAACTGGACCGACCCGGCGACGTTCGCGGCGCCGGTGACGAACGGCACGGCGGACATCTCGCAGCTGGTGAACCTCTCGCAGTGGCTGCAGGACTACGTCGCGCAAGCCGCAGCCGTGACCGGCCCCGACGCCGCGTACTTCGCCGAATTCAATGCGCTCGTGCAGGACCCGGTGTGGACCGGCGTGCTGATCCTGCGCGCCGACATCACCGGCATCCCGCAAGACATTGCGGGGATCGTCGCCGGGATCACCGACTTCTCGCACTTCAACGCGCATCATTTGGCGATTCCGCTGGTCCCCGCGGCAATCCCGATTGCGCCGCAGCCGAGCCCGGTTTCCGGACTCATCTACTACAACCCGTTCCCGAGCTCTCCGCCGGACGAGGCCGTCCCGACCGATCCGCTGGTGCCGTACGGCTTCCAGCTCAACTCGCTCAAGGTGACGTTCGAGAACAGTACCGTCCAGACGTTCTCCAGCTACGCGCAGATCACGCTGCGCGCCATGCTGGGCTCGACCGTCGACAAGTCGAGCGCGGGGTTCGACGCCGTCGTGCTGACGGGGACGTACCAGATGATCGCGGGACAGCCGGTGTACAGCATGGCGAGCGCGAGTCTTACGACGTTCACGCTGAGTTGCACGGTACTCCCCGAGGTCGACGTGATGGGGGTCCAGATGGCGACCGTCTCGGCCGACCCCAACGGCAACACGGTGTCGGCGTTCTCGATCGCCGGCTTCCTCAATTTCGCCGTGCTCCCCGGCCCGGTCACGGATCCGGCGGGTGGCAACGTCGATCTCTTCTCGTTCGGCTCGGCTGAGCCCGGCGTCGCCGCGGGCCTGTCGTTCCAAAACCTCGTGCTCACGATGACGTTTCCCACGCCGCCGCAGGGTTCCGAGCCGAGCTCGCCCGTCCCCTCGACGTTCGACCTCGCGAGCAACGCGCTACGCTTCGACCTCGGCACCAGCACGGTGCGCGACGGGAGTTTGGTCGCCGAGCTCTCGCTGCAACTCACGGATCTGCTGCAAATGACGCCGGCTCCGCCCGCGACGCCCTCGACGCCGGCGCAGCTCGGCTATCTACCCGTGATCGCGATGATCCCCGGCGGCGACATCACGAGCGGCTGGAACGGCCTTGCGTTCAACGTCGACATGGGCACGCCGGGGCAGCTCGCGGCGAAAGCGGGCTTGACCGCGTCGCTCGTGCTGGCGTGGAATCCCACCAGCACGGCGTCGGACCCTTGGGACGTGCAAATCGGCTTGCGGCTGCCGGGGACCGCGCAAGGCGCGCCGCTGATCAGCCTGCAGACGGTGCTCAGTCTTTCCATCGGTCAGGTGTCGCTCCAATACGTGCAG
>DASYFS010000313.1:0-2990 GCA_036498305.1 Candidatus Elarobacter sp.
GAGCTGGGAACGATGATCGTCGAAGACTGCGCGCAGTCCATCGGCGCGAGCTTCGAGGGAAAGCAGACGGGGACGGCTGGGCAGCTCGCGGCGACCAGCTTCTACCCGACGAAGAATTTGGGCGCGCTTGGCGACGGCGGCGCGATCCTGGGCGATGACGAAGCGTCGCTGGAGGCGGCGCGCCATCTGCGCGATTACGGGCAGACCGCGAAGTACCGCCATGACGTGATCGGCTACAACAGCCGGCTCGACGAGCTGCAAGCCGCGCTGCTGAATCGGACGTACTTGCCGCTGCAGCCGCGCTGGCTCAACCGCCGCCGCGAGATCGCGTCGTACTATTGTCGCGAGCTGCGCAACGAGCGCATCGCAGTCCCCGGCGCGCCGCCCGGTTCGAGCTCGAGTTGGCACCTGTTCCCCGTGCACGTCGCCGCCGAGCGCAAGTCCGGCTTCATGGCACACCTCAAGGAGCGCGGTATTCTCAGCGGCGAGCATTACCCGCTCACGATCAGCGATCAACGGGCGCTGGCCGACGTCTCGTTCGGGGTGATCGGCGAGCTGACGCGCGCGCCGGAACACTGTCGCACCGAGGTCAGCTTGCCGATTCATCCGTACCTCACCGACGACGAGGTAGCGCAGGTCGTCGACGCCTGCAACGCCTGGGGCCCTTGATGCTCTCCCTGGTCATCCCGGTCTACAAGAACGAAGCCAACATCGACCGGCTGCTCGTCGAGCTGGTGAAGCTCGACGCCGCGCTCGCTGAGCCGATGGAGGTGGTGTTCGTCGTTGACGGCAGCCCGGACCGAAGCTACGACCTGCTGCACGAGCAGCTGCCCGCGCTGCCGCTTCGCGCGCAACTGATCCGGCTGAGCCGCAACTTCGGCTCGTTCTCGGCGATCCGCGCCGGGATGGCCGCCGGGATCGGCGACTCCTTCGCCGTGCTCGCCGCCGACCTTCAAGAGCCGCCGGAGTTGATCGCCGAATTCGCGAGCATCCTGCGAGCCGGAGAGGCCGAGATCGTGTTCGGCTACCGCAGCAGCCGTTCGGATCCGTGGACGACGCAGCTCACGTCGAAGGCGTTCTGGGCGCTCTATCGCCGTTTCGTCCTGCCCGACATGCCGCCCGGCGGCATCGACGTGTTCGCGTGCACGCGCGTCGTGCGCGACCGGGTCATGGCATTCCGCGAGGTCGACACGAACCTCATCGCGCTGCTGTTCTGGGTCGGCTACCGGCGCCGATTCGTCGCGTACGATCGGCTGGCGCGGCTCGAAGGGACGAGCGCGTGGACGCTCAGCAAGAAGATCCGCTATTCCGTCGACAGCGTCTTCAACTTCACCGATCTCCCGATCCGCGTGCTCACGTACGTCGGGTTTTTCGGGATGATCGCGGCGGTGCTGCTGGCGGTCATGATCATCGTGGCCAAGGTCGTGGGCGCAATCCCAGTCCCTGGCTACGCTCCGATCGTGCTGACGATCGCGTTCTTCGGCGCGCTCACGAGCCTGGGACTCGGCATTCTCGGCCAGTACCTGTGGCTCACGCTGCAGAACGTGCGCGGCCGCCCCAACTTCATCGCGGCATCGGAGGAGCGAATCGACGGCACCGGCGCCGGCGACTTGCTCGCGCCTGCTAGGGAGCCGAACTCCGAATCGCGCGCGCCAGCCGCGCGATCCCCTCGGTGATGCGCGCCTCCGGCATCGCCGAGAAGTTCAACCGCATCCCGTCGCCGCGGTCCTTGTTGGGATAGAACGGCCGGCCCGGAACGAAGACGACGTCGTCGCGGACGGCGAGCTCGAAGAGCTCCTCGGTATCGATGCCGCCGCCGACGGTCGCCCACAGAAACATCCCGCCGGCCGGCACGTTCCACGACACGTGCGGCGGCATCACGCGACGCAGCGCGGAGACCATCGCGTCGCGTCGCGCGGCGTACGTCGCGCGCACGGTGTCGAGGTGCGCCGCGAGCCGAGCTTCGTCGCCGACGTACTCCGCGAAGACGTACTGCGCGTACGTGCTCGAGTGCAGGTCGGCGCCTTGCTTCGCGGTCACGATCTTGTCGCGCAGCGCTGGGTCGGGGATTACCATCCACGCGACTCGCAGACCCGGGGCGACCATCTTCGAGCCGGTGCCGAGGTACGTCACGGCGCCCTTCGCCGCGCCCGCCAACAGCGCCGCGGGCGGCGGCGTGCCGTCGAACCAGATCTCGCCGTAGGGATCGTCTTCGAGGATCGGAACGCCGAAGCGCGCGCAGACGTCGACGACCTGCGGGCGCCGCTGCGCGGCGAGCGTCCTCCCGGTCGGATTCTCGTAGTTCGCGACGAGATACAGGAACTTCGGCAGCGGGTCGGCGTGCCGCAGCGCGTCGGCCAGCGCGTCTGGTATGATGCCGTGCTCGTCGGACTCGATCGGCAGATAGGCCGGCTCGAAACCGTCGAACGCCTGAATGGCGCCCAGGTACGACGGATTCTCGAGCGCCACGACGTCGCCCGCGTCGAGCAACACGCGCGCGTAAAGGTCGAGCCCCTGCTGCGAACCGCCCGTAATGACGACGTCCTCGGCGCTGATCGCGACCCCGTGCTGCGCGCGCATGCGCGCCGCAACCCAGTCGCGCAGCTCTGCGATACCGTCGGTAACCGAGTACTGCAGCGCGAGCGCACCGCGCGACCGCATGACGCGATCCTGGGCGGCGGCGACGTCGGCGACGGGGAACAGGTCGGCCGCCGGCAGGCCGCCGCCGAACGAGATCACCGACGGGTTCTGCGTCACCTTCAGCATCTCGCGGATCGTCGAGGGCTTGAGCCGCTCGACGCGGCGAGCGAAGCGTGGGGCGGTGCCGAGGCTCATGCCTCGGCTACTGCCAGCCGCGCATCGGAGGTCCTGCGATCGGCGTGCGGTTGACCGCCGCGTCGAGCGTGCTCGAGCGCAGGAAGGAAAGGATCGCGGCGCCGAGGCCGACCAGCCAGACAAGCGCCGTCACCACCCAGCCGACGACCGGGACG
>DASYFS010000314.1:0-3635 GCA_036498305.1 Candidatus Elarobacter sp.
GCGCCGGCCAGCGAGTGGTTGATGTGGATGAACTGCGCTTCGATCCCGCCGTAGCTCACCCGATCGCCCGGCTCGACTTCGCGCGCCTGCCATTCGCCCGGCTTGTGCTCCTTGAGCTTGGCGCGGATCAGCGCGAGCGAGAGCGGTGTTCCGACGACCTGCAGATCCGGGAACTCGCGCAGCAGGTAGGGGATCCCGCCGATGTGGTCTTCGTGACCGTGCGTCACCAGCAGCGCGCGCAGCTTCTCGCGGCGTTCGCGCAGGTAGGTGAAGTCGTTGATGACGATGTCGACGCCGAACATCTCCTCGTCGGGAAACATCAGCCCGCAGTCGACGACGATCAGATCGTCGTTCGTCTCGATGACGGTCATGTTGCGCCCGATCTCTCCGCAGCCCCCGAGCGGGATGACGCGCAGGTAGGGCTCGCTCGGCGGCGCGGGCAGGACGAAGGTGTCGGGTTGCAAGTCGGTCCTTGACGGGTGGGCGAGCCGGAGTGAAGGGCTCGCGTGAGATACGCGATCGTGGCCGGCGCCGGGTTGGCGCTCATCGGTGCCAGCTTGGCGACCCCGGCCGTACCCGCTTTGGTTCCACTTCCGCCTCCGCGCACCGCTCGCCCGGCCGCGACGCCGCCGCCGCACCTGCGCCTGGCGGCCTCCTCCCTCTATTCTCGCCGCTCGCGGCGGCTCGTTCAGTCGTACCTGCGGCTCAAGCTGCTCGAAGCGCGGGAGGCCGACCTCGACCGCGCGCGGCTCGTGATCGAGCGAAAGATCGGGATTCGGGCGCTGCTCGGCGAAACTCCACGGCCAAGGGCCCGGTAGATGCCGGCGCTCGTTCCTTTTGGACACCGGGGGTTACGTCGTGACTTCTTCTCCTTCGAGCGCGGGTAGCCGCGGGAGCCTCGCCAACGCCGTCGACATCGTCATCGCGCCCAACGCGGCTTTCGACCGCATCAACACCGTGCCGCGCTGGTTCTGGCCCTTCGTCGTCGCGGCGGTCTTCTCGATCGCCGGCTCCCTGCTGATCCTGCCGGCGATCCAGCACTCGATGGATACGACGATGCCGCAGCAGCTCATGGCGAATCCGGCTTTCGCGAAGCTTCCGCCTGACAAGCAGTCCGCGCAAATCGCGAAGTCGGTCGCCATCGCGAAGACCATCACCTCGTTCACGTGGATCCTCGTTCCGATCGTGCTCCTGATCGTGGGCCTGCTCCAGGGCCTCGTGCTGACGCTCTTCAACGCGATCGGGAAGGGGCAGGGAACGTTCGCGAAGTTCTTCGCGCTGAGCATCACCGTCAGCGTGATCGGGAGCGGGATCTACTATCTCGTCGTCGCGGCGATCGTGCTGCTGCGCGGGCCGGCAAGCTTCGACACGCAGCTCTCGATCACGGGCTCGATCCCGAACTTGGCGCTCCTCGCGCCCGGGGCACACGGGTTTCTCCTCGGCTTCCTGACGGGGCTCAACGTCTTCTTCTTGTGGTGCGGCGCGCTGCTCGCATTCGGCGCGATGCGGATCGGCAAGATCGCGCCGGCGCCGGCCTGGACCGCGGCTGCGATCATCGTCGTCTGCACGGCGGCGTTCGTCGGCTTCGGCTCGATGAATTCGTAAGGTGTCCCGCGCGCTCGCCGGTGCCGTCGTCGTGGCGGCGTTGTTCGCCGTGCCCGCCGCCGCGCCGGCCGCAGCACCGCTCGACCTGCGCGCCGCCGTCCGCTACGCGCTCGACCACGACCCGACGGTGCTCAACCGGCGTGCGACGGTCGCGCAGAACGAGGCGACGTACGCCAAGAATCACGCCGCCGAGTTTCCGTCGCTCGCCGGTCAGCTCCAGAACCAACTGCTCAAGACCAACGGCGCGAACGCGGGTCAGTTTCAGCAGTTCGGGCTCACGCAGCTCCCCGTGTTCTCGCAGAACACCGCGCAAGTCACGTCGACGTGGAATCTCTATACCGGCTCGCTCGCGCAGATCCAAGCGCAGGAGGCGAAGCGGCAGGTCGAATCGTCACGCTTCGACCTCAAGCGCGCCGAGCAGCAGCTCGCGGCGGACGTCGCCGCGGCGTGGTACACCGTCGTCCAGCAGCGCGAAGCCGTGCGGCTCGCCGCCGGCGACCGCACCTATCAGCAGCAGCTGCTCGACTCCGCGCGCGCACAAGAGAAGGTCGGCCGCGTCGCCGGCGTCGACGTTCTGCGCGCGCAGGTCAACGCGCTGCGCAGCGAGGCGACGCTGACCAGCGACCGCGCCGCCGAGCAGAACGCGCGCGACGCGCTCGCGCAACGGATCGGCGCGCCGTTCGACGCCGCCTTCGCCTTCCCGCAAACACTCCCCGAACCGCCGCTGCCGAGTACGCCGCTCGACGCGCTCGTCGCGCAGGCGGTCGACGCGCGCGGCGACGTCGCCGCGGCGCGTGCGCAGGTCGCGGTCGCGCGGCTGACCGACGCCGCGATCGAGAGCGACCGCCGGCCGCAGCTGCAGCTCACCGGGTCGTTCGGCAACTCCGAAACGCCGGCGGCGCAGACGACCGCGGCGCGGGTGATTAGCGGAATCACGATCCCGGCGACGACCAACAACCGCGTCGGCTTCTGGCAGATCGGCGCGGTCGAGAGCTTCACGCTGCCGCTGATCGAGTACGGCGCCCGCCGCGCCCAGCACCGCGCGGCCCGCGCGCAGATCGACGCGGCGCTGGCCACACTGGCCGCGAGCGAATCGGGGGTCGCGGCCGACGTCCGCGCAGCGTTGCGCGGCGTGCAGACCGCAACCGCGAACCTCGCGACCTCGCGCGAGGCGGCGCGGCTCGGGACGGAGTCGGCCCGCATCGCACAGCTGCAGTATCGCAACGGCCTCATCTCACTCACCGATGCGACCGCCGCGGAGCAGAGCGCGCTCTCGGCGGCGAACGACCTCGTCGTCGCACAGGTCGGCTACCTGAACGCGCTTGTCCGCCTGCGCACGTCGGTCGGTATCGCCGATCCCGTCGCGATCGTCGATCTGGGAGCGCAGCCGTGAACCGAACCCGCAACATCATCATCGCCGTTGTCGCTCTGGTCGCCGTCATCGCGGTCGGCGCGATCGCGTCGCGACCGAAAGGTCCCACGCTGACCGCGCGCGTCATAACGGTCGCATTTACAACCTATCGCACGAAGCTGCCCGAGACCGGGGTCGTGCAGCGGCCGCAGACGCAGACGCTCGCCGCCCTCGTCTCCGGGAACCTCGCCGGGATCTACGTCCATCCGGGCGAGCACGTCTCGGCCGGGCAGCTCCTGGCGACGATCGCGAACCCGCAGCTCGTCGACACCGCGGCGACCGCGCGCGCGGCGTACCAGGCGGCGCAGGGACGCGCGCGCACCGCGCAGGCGACGAACGCGACGCTGCCGACGCAGAACCGGTCGGCCGTCGTTCAGGCCGAGGCGGCGCTGCAGATCGCGCGTTCCAACCTCAGCCAGGCGATCAGCGATCAGCGCTCCGGCGCGCAATCGGGGCTCGGCTACGGCGGAACCTCCGCCAGCCAGCAGCGCGCCGCCGCCGACACGAACGTCGCGCAGCGCGCGACGGACCTGCGCGAGGCGAAGCGGATCGCCGACGCCGACGAGGCGCTCTTCGCGCAAAAGGCGATCGCGCGCAACACGCTCGATCAGGATCAGGC
>DASYFS010000315.1:0-4863 GCA_036498305.1 Candidatus Elarobacter sp.
CGAAATCGCCGATGTTCGCGTTCTCGCCGCCGTGCACGTAGTCGAGGCCGCTCTGATCGAGATATTCCTGGAACGTCAGCGGGCTGTTGCCGGCGCGCTTGGTGTGCAGCACCGCGATGCCGAGCTTTCCGAGCGAACCGGTCTCGCCAATCTGATAGTTGTAGCGGTCGTAGGTGCCGTCCGACGCGGCGAACTTCGTCTGCCACGTCTGCGTCGGCTGCAGGGTGCGGAAGTTGACGGAGCCGGCGAGCGCTCCGGCCTGTGCGCCGAAGCTGACGCCGGCGCCGCTGAAGAGGTCGGTGTTGACCTTGCGCAGGTCGGTCGCCGCGCCGGGTGCTCCCAGCGGAATCCCGTCGAGCGTGACCGCCGTCTGCGACTCGTCCATCCCGCGCAGGGAGATCGTCTGCGGCGCGTTGGGGTCGTTGGAGCTCTGGGTGACGTCGACGCCGCCGATCGTCGAGAGCGCATCGGTCAGCGAGTCGGAGATCTTGCGGACTGCGCTGTTCTCGTCGACGTCGGTCGTGGTCACGATGACGCGCGCGCGCACGCTGCCGATGATCTTCAGGCCGCTGGTGTTCTGCGAGCTGCTGCTGACGGTGCTGCCGGTCGCGTTCGGCGCAGGGCGAACGCCGAGATCGACGTCGACGTCGACCTGCTTGTTGCCGAGCACCTCGAACTGCGACGAAGTGACGCCGGCATAGCCGCTCTTGCTGACGCGGACGCGATAGAGGCCGCTTGGGACGTCGGTGTACTTGACGATCCCGCTCTTGGTGGTGAGGGCGCTCGCGACGGTCGGCCCGATCAGAAAGACGCGCGCGTCCGACAAGTTCTGGTCGGCCGCGACGTCGCGCACGGTGATCTGAATGATTCCGGTGTCGCTCGAGCTCTGCGCGGCAGCCGGAACGAGCGTCCCGACGAGCAGCGCAAAGGCGAGCGCGACCGCTGACCAGCGGCTTGCCGTCCTGTCCTGCATCGTGCGAAATCCTGGCACGGTGGTCTGTGGCCTCCCTGGGAAAATCGTGGGGCCGTCAGCCTCTCATCCGGTTTTAGCGATCACCGCCATGAACCGCGCGCCGAAATCGGCCAGCTTCTTCTCTCCCACGCCGCTGATCGAACGAAACTGCGCGTCCGTGCGCGGCTGCTCGCGCGCCATCGTGCGCAGGACCGCGTCGCTGAACACCACATACGGCGGGACGTCGCGCTCGGCGGCGATCTCGCGCCGCAGCGCGCGCAGCGCCGCGAACAGCTCGCGATCGTAATCGACGTCGCCCTCGGAAGGCGCCGCTCCCTTGCGCTTCCCACCCTTGCCGCCGCCGAGGACGACCGCCGGTTCGCGGATCTCGATCGGCGTCCGCTCGACGAGTGCGCGCCGCCCGTCCTGCGTCAGCGACACGACGTTGTGGTGCTCGGCGTCCTGCGCGATCAGTCCCAGGCGCAGCAACTCGTCGGCCAGGTGGCGCCAGCTGCGGCGGTCGCGGTCGCTGCCGATCCCGTAGGTCGAGAGACGGTCGTGATACCAGCGCTCGATCTTCTCGGTTTTCGCGCCGACCAGCACGTCGACGACGTGCGCGATCCCGACGCCGTAGCCGTGCGACTCGCGAATGCGATAGACGCACGACAGCAGCTTCTGCGCGTCGACGGTGGCGTCGTACGTACGGCGCGGCGCCAGACAGTTGTCGCACCCCTCGCAGCGCGGCGCGCCGTACGACTCGCCGAAGTAGGCCAGCAGCTCGCGGCGGCGGCAGTCGTTCGAGTACGCGTAGCGCACGATGCGCTCGAGCTGCGCGCGCGCGGCGGCGCGTTCGGTCTCGGGTTTCTCCTCGATGAAGCGCTCGGCGCGCGCGGCGTCGCCGTAGTTGAAGAACCACACGCACTCCGACGCGAGGCCGTCGCGGCCGGCGCGACCCGTCTCCTGATAGTAGCCTTCCAGGCTGCGCGGCATGTCGGCGTGCACGACGAAGCGCACGTTCGACTTGTCGATCCCCATCCCGAAGGCGATCGTCGCGCACATCACCCGCACGTCGTCGCGGATGAACGCCTCCTGCCGGCGCGCCCGGGTCGTCGCGTCGAGCCCGGCATGGTACGCCAGCGCGGGGACTCCGGCCGCGTTGAGCGCGTCCGCGAGCTTCTCGGTGTTGGCGCGGCTGCCGGCGTAGACGATCCCCGCCTCGTCGTCAGGCCGTCCGCGCAGCCACCGCACCAGCGCCTCAGCCCCGCGCGTCCCGTGCAGCACGCGATAGGTGAGGTTCGCGCGATCGAACGAGGCGACGTGCACCGCCGGGCGGCGCAGGCCGAGCTGCGCAACGACGTCGTCGCGGACGCGCGCCGTCGCCGTCGCCGTGAACGCGCAGAACGGGACGTCGGGAAAGCGCGCGCGCAACGGCGCGATGCGGCGATACTCGGGGCGGAAGTCGTGGCCCCACTCGCTGATGCAGTGCGCCTCGTCGACGACGAAGCGCGCAACGTTCCAGCGCTCGAGGTCGTCGACGAAGCCGGGGAGCGTGAGCCGCTCGGGCGCGACGTAGAGCAGCTTGTACTCGCCGCGTTCGAGGCCGTCGAGACGCCGCCGCAGCTCGCGATGGTCCAGCGACGAGTTGAGCGCCGTCGCGGGGACGCCGGCGGTGTCGAGCGCGTCGACCTGATCCTTCATCAGCGCGATCAGCGGCGAGACGACGACGGTGAGCCCGTCGGTCAAGAGCGCCGGGAGCTGATAACACAGCGACTTGCCGCCGCCCGTCGGCAACAGCGCGAAGACGTCGCGGCCGTCGAGGACGTCGTGCACGACCGCCTCCTGCGCCGGCTTGAAGCTGGGGAACCCGAACCACCGTTCGAGCGCCTCGCACAGCGCCGTCGCCTCGACCATCACGTCCATCGTTCGCCGTCCACGACGAGGCGCCCGGCCGCCAAGGCCCCGGAACGCCGGAATAGGGGGCAGGGGAAGCGGGCACCCGGCGGCGTATCTGGGATTTTCCTTAAAATGGCTCCCCGTCGCAAAGAGAGGGTGTGGTTGCGACTTGGTGTCTTCCATCGACAGTTATTGTCGTGGGCAGAACGACCGTGCGTTCTCACGGTCACGGTGAACGAATCGGCCGGGGCGATCCGTCTGGCCGGAATCCTGCGCCCGTACTTCAGCCTCCAGTCGCTGCGCGGATGGGCGCTGGTCCCGCCGCAGCAGCACGGCGGCTTCGAGACGATGCGGCTGACGGAGCTGCCGTTCGACGAAGCGGTGATGCGCGCGGTGACCGGTGACGGCGACGAACGCACGTTGCGCTACTCGCTCGACCGCCGCACGGTGTTCACGCTCGAACGCGATCACGTCCCGCTCACGGCGCCGCCGCGCGCGATCCGGCGCGGGCGCTACCTCTACGTGGGCGGCCGGCGCCGCCGATCCCCGGAGCCGTGGATGCTGCAGTAGCGGAGGTGACCCGCCCGCGCTACGATGGTCGGCATGGTCCTCGCCGCCGTGCTCGCCCTCGAAGCGCTCGCCGTCATCCGCGCCGTAGGCCGGATGCTGGCGACGGCCGGCGGCACGGCGCTAGAGCCGGCGGGCCCGGCGCCGGCGGGGACGATCGACGCCGTCGTTCCCGTCTATAACGAAGAAACGCGGCTCGGGCCGGCGCTGCGTGACCTGAGCCGCAGCGGTCCGTCGCTGGGCCGGATCGTCGTCGTCGACGGCGGGTCGACCGACGGGACAGCCGCCGTCGTCGCAGCGGCGTGCGCCCACGACGCGCGCATCGAGTTCCTCACCGCCGGTCCGCCGCCGGCCGGCTGGAACGGGAAGGCCTGGAACCTCGATCGCGGGCTCGCGGCGACCTGCGCACCGTGGGTCGCGACGATCGACGCCGACGTGCGGGCCGGAGCGGGCGTCCTCGACGCGGCGATCGCCCGCGCGGAGCGCGACGGCCTCGTCGCGTTGAGCGTCGCGACGCGGCAAGACCTCGCCGGCGCGGGCAGCGCGCTGCTTCATCCCGCACTGCTGACGACGCTCGTCTATCGCGGCGGCCTCCCCAACGTCGCGAGCGCGGATCCGCGCAAGGTCGCCGCGAACGGACAGCTCTTCGTCGCCCGACGCGCAGCGCTCGCCGCGAGCGACGCGTTTCGTACGGCGCGCGCTTCGCGCTGCGAGGACGTCACCGTCGCGCGAATCCTCGCCGCGGCGGGCGGCAAGGTCGGCTTCTACGAGGGCGACGCGGTCGTGCGGATGTACGAGTCGTGGCGCGCGTGCGCGGCGAACTGGCCGCGCTCGCTGACGCTGTTCGACCGCTTCACGGGTGCGGCGCGCACCTGGATCTCGCTCGCGGAGCTCGCGCTGGCGCAGGCGCTGCCGCTTCCGACGTTCCTGTTGCTGCTCGCCCTCGGCGGCGCCTCACGGTTCGGCGCGCTCGCTGCCGGCGTCGCGTTTGCGCTCGTCGCCGTGCGGTTCGGCGTCCTGGCCGGAACCCGCCGCGCGTACGTCCGTCCCGCCCCCGCGTACTGGCTCTCCCCGCTCGCCGACTCCCTCGCGGTCGCGTTGCTCGCCGCCAGCATGCTGCGGCGGCGTCACACGTGGCGCGGACGCACGCTGGTGGAAGAGACGGTTTGATGCGGATCGCGTGGACGCTCGCCGGGTTGCACGGCGCGGCGCTCGTCGTCGGACTCTTCGGGATGCTGATCGCCGTCCCGCACCCGGAGCTGTGGGCGCACGACCCGCGCGCCGCGGCCGTTTACGCGTTCCTGCTCGGAAAGACCGGCGGCAGCGCGATGGAGCTCGGCGCGCTCGCCGTCCTCGCCTATGCGTGGGCTGCTCTCGGCGCGCGGCGCGCGCTGCTCTTCTTCGCGATCGCGACGGTCGTCTCGGCATCGGCCGAGCTGATCGGAACGAAG
>DASYFS010000316.1:0-8710 GCA_036498305.1 Candidatus Elarobacter sp.
CAGCAGCACGCGCACGTAGGTCCCGAAGAGCGGGAGTCGCGCAATATGCAGCTCTTCGGCGAGCGCCGCGACCAGAAACAAGCCGCGGCCGGATTCCGACCAGAGGTCGGCCGGCAGCGTCGGCAGCCCTTCGAAGCCGGGACCGTCATCCATCACGTGCAGCCAGAGGCCGCGCGCGTCGGTCGAGAGACCGAGGCTCAGCCGGCCCGGCGCGTACCGCAGCACGTTCCCGACGAGCTCGCTGAAGATCACCTCACACGCCGTGAGATCGGCCTGTTCGCCGTACTCCGCGGCGACCGCGTTGACGAAGTCGCGCTTGATCGCATAGGCCGACGCCGAATCGCTGACGTCGAACGCCCAACGTCCGCTCGTCCGGCCGAACCGCACGGTGAGGATCGCCATGTCGTCGCGCGCGCGCTTCCCCGCGACGAGCCGGCTTACGAAACGCGCCGGGTTGGCGGCGAACAGAACGTCGTTCCGTTCGAGGAGCCGCGCGACGGAGGCTTCGCCTTCGACGGGGTCGCGATCGACCTCGGTCAGCCCATCGGTATAGAGCACGAGCAGCTCGGTGTTCGCGAGCGGGAGGACGCTGGAGACGTAGTCGGGCGTCGCCGTGACGCCGAGCGGGACGCACGCCTTGATCGCCAGCGGCGCCGGCTTGCCGCGCTGCGGTTTGCGGATCGGCGGCGGATGGCCCGCCGAGGCGAACGACATTGTAGTCCCGGCGGCGTCGAGGACGCCGATGAACGCCGTCGCGATCTCGTCGCGGCCTTCGAGGAGCAGCGCGCGGTTCAGCAGGTTCATCATCTCGGCCGGGTCGCCGGTGACGACCGCCGCCATGCGCACCCACTGGCGCAGCTGCACCATCAGGCGCGCGGCGTCGACCCCCTTGCCGGTGACGTCGCCGATCGTCATCACGATGTGTCCGTCGATGCGGAAGACGTCGTACCAGTCGCCGCCCAGCGCGCTGTCGACCTGCGCGCCCTGGTACACCGCGTTGAACTGCAGCGTCTCGGTGTTCGGCAGCTCGTCGTTGAGAAACGCGCGCTGCAGCGTCTCGGCGACGTGCTGCTCGCGGCTGTACTGTTTCGCGTTGGCCACCGCGAGCCCGGCGCGACGGCCGAGCTCCTCGGCGGCCTGCATGTCGGCGACGTCGAACGGCTCGGAATCGGCGGTGCGCACGAACGTCAGCGCGCCGAAGATCGCGCCGTGCGCGACGACCGGCACGACGATCTTCGAGCGGTACTGCATCAGCCGCATGAAGGCTTCGTGCTCGTCGGACGACGCGTGCCGCATCAGCGTCGCCTCGTCGAACTCCGGGACGAAGAACGAGTCGCCGCTCTGGGCGACGTAGCGAGCGGGGTGGATCCCGCGCGACTCGGCCTGGAGGATCGGGGTGACCATCGCCTTGAGCGACGACTCGATCTCGGGGTCGCGGTGGGCGCCGACGCTGACGTAGAGCCGGTCCGTGTTGTCGTCGATCAGGTCGAACAGGCAGAGCTCGGAGAACGACTCGACGGCCGTCCGGGCCACGTTCGAGAGCGTCTCTTCGAGGTCCAGGGAGCGGTGAAACAACTCGCCGGCCCGCACGAGAAGCGCGAGCCGCCGTTGCGTGGCTTCGGTTGCCCTAGGAATTACGCTCAACGAACCTCCGGGGCGCACCCGTGTTGGAACACGTGCGTCCCTTCTCTTCGCCCAGATTTACCCCCAACCCCACGGCCCTAACCGGGGGGTTGCCGGTCCTCGAGCTCGTCTGCCTTGCCCGTCGCGACGTAGGTGACGACGTCCCAGGCGTTGCGAATCCCGACGAAGACCAGCGTGATCGTCGCGGCGGCGATCCCGTAGAGCGCCCCGCCGGCCTGCGCGGGCAGCGTCACCGCGGCTGCCAGCAGCGTGATGTACGCGGCCATCGGCATGGCGACGTACCAGCCCCAGTCCTCGCGATCGGGCGTGTACGCCGCGCGCTTCGCCATGCGCGAGACGCTGGCGATGATGCGCCCGACGTACGCGATCCCGAAGAGCGCCTCGAGCGCGAGCAGCACCGCGGCGGGCGCGAGCCCGGACCACGGCACGGTGAGGACCGCGGCGATGAGCAGCGCCGCGCAGAAGTGCAGCACGGTCGGGCTGCTGAAGGTCGAGATCCCCTCATCGTTGGCGCGCCCCGGACGCGATGCGACGATCGTCACGCCGACGAACATCAGCCCCGTCAGCGCGCCCGCCGACGAGCCGGCGATCACGTAGAAGTTCGACCACGCGCTCAGCTCCGCCGGCATCGGTCAGGACTTCCCACCGAAGAACCCGTGCGCGGCGGAGCGCTCTTCCTCCGACGGCGGTCCGTAGATGAGCCCGACGACGGCGACGGCGAGGAGCACGCCGGCGGCGGGTCCGGCGAGGTACACCCACCAGTCGGTCCACGTCAGCGTGGCGATCGCGGGTCCGAGCGATCGCGCGGGGTTCATCGACGCGCCGGTGAGCGGGCTCGCGAAGAGGCCGAGCGCGGCGACGGTGAAGCCGACCGCGATCGCCGCGTTCTTGCCGACGACTGCCTTCTCTTCGCTCGTCCCGAGGATCACCGTTACGAGAATCGCGGTCAGCACCGCTTCGACGGCGACCCCCGCGGCCGGCGTCAGGCCGAGGCCGACATGGTTCGCGCCGTGTGACGCCATCGCGCCGAACGCGAACACGACGGCGAGGCCGGCGAGCAGCGCGCCGACAATTTGCGCGGCCCAATAGCCTGCGGCGAGCCCGATCGGGAAGACGCCGCGCACGACGAAGGCGAGCGTCACGGCAGGATTGATGTGCGCGCCCGAGATCCCGCTGACGGTGAAGATCATCGCCGTCACGGTCAGCCCGGGTGCGAGATAGCGCGCGGCGTGACCGACGATCCCGTTGGTCGCGAAGTCTGCGGCGTCGCCGCCTGCGGCGACGAGCGTGAGAACGAACGTTCCGACCGCCTCAGCCGCGAGCCGGCGGGCAACGTCTGAAGGTCTCATTCCCGCGACTCTACTCGCGGCAGTCGTTCCCTGTCCTGCTACCCGGACAAAGCGCGAACCGGCGCTCGGTCGCGCAACGTTCGGCGGCAGCCTTCCGTTGGAGTGCATATGAAGGCGCGTGCTCTTTCCTTGACCGTCGTGCTGTGGGCTCTCGGAAGCGGAGCAGCCCTCGCCCAGTCGCTGCCCGCCGGCGTGCCGCCGGACGTGCAGAACAACCCGATCGTGCAGAGCATCCTGCAGTCGGTCGGCGGGATCTTGCTGCAGACGACTACCGGCAACACCGCGCACGGGCGGGTGACGTACTTCCGCCGGTACGAGATGCAGGTCGAGACGGCGCCGAACGTCTACCGGCAAGTCCATCTCCATCAGGGGACGATCATCAACCCGCGCGGCGCGACGATCACCCCGGGGATGACCGTCGACGTGAGCGGCTCGGTGCAGCCGGATCGCTCGCTCAACGCCGACGCAATCAACACCCACTAACGTGCAGCCGGATCGTCCGGCGTTCAACCAGCTGAACATCATCGCCGCCGATGTGGACGCGTCCGTCGCGTTCTATCGGCGGCTCGGCGTGCAGATCGACGCATCGCCGGGCGTCGAGCACGTCTCGGTCATGTTGCCGAACGGGATGCTGCTCGAGATCGACAGCGCCGCGTTCGTCCCGCACTGGGACGGCGGCTGGAACGGCAAGACCGGGGGCAGCAACGTCTTCGGCTTCGCGCTCGCCTCACGCGCCGCGGTCGACCAGCTCTACGGCGAGCTCGTCGCCGGCGGCTACCGCGGGCGCCAGGCGCCGTACGACGCGTTCTGGGGCGCACGCTACGCGATCGTCGACGATCCCGACGGGAACGGGGTGGGGCTGATGAGCCCCGTCGAACGGGAGCGGAAATTCTGGCCGCCGCGCCTGTCGAGCTGAGGCGCACGAAGGAGACGCGCCCATGACCGAGACCGACCGCATCGAACGGGGCCGCGTGATCCGGCGACAGGTGCTCGGCGCGGAGCACGTCGACCGGCCGGGTCCGGCGCCGACGAAGATGCAGGCAGCGTTCCGCGATTTCACGACCGAGCACTGCTGGGGCAACGTCTGGGTGCGCGACGGTCTCTCGCACAAGCAGCGCAGCATGCTGAACCTCGCGATGCTCTCGGTCATGGCGCGCTGGCACGAGTTCGAGGTGCACGTTCGCGGCGCGCTCAACAACGGCGTCACCGAAGACGAGATCATCGAGATCCTGCTGCAGGCGGGCGTCTATGCCGGCGTTCCGATCGCCGCCGAAGGGTTCCGCATCGCCGACCGCGTCGTCGCGGAGCACCGCACCGGCTGAGGCGGCCTCAGATTCATCTGAGGTTCACGCAGACCCGAGCCCGGTGTAAGCCCGGCGTGGCATTCTGACGCTATGTCGTTGGAAACCGCCGTGCTCGTCCGTGACGCCCTGTCGCTCACCGCTCCGTGGCGAGCGCTCTACAGCCGCTCGGCCCCGGTCGAGATGGCCGTCGTCGGAACGCACGTCCTCTCGATGTTCGTCGCCGGCGGCCTCGCGCTGGCCCACGATCGCGCGACGCTGCGCGCCGGCCGCTGGAACGCTGCGATCCGTTCGCATCACGTCGCCGAGCTCGCCGCCGTCCATCGCACCGTCGTCGCCGCGCTGGCGATCTGCGTCGCGAGCGGCGTCGCATTATTCGCCTCCGACGTGAAGACGTACGTCGGGTCGGTGCCGTTCTGGATCAAGATGGGCTTGATCGTGCTGTTGCTCGCCAACGCGCTGGTGATGACGTCGAACGAGGGGACGCTGCAGCTGAACGGCGGCGGCGCCGCGCTGGCGTGGACGCGCTTGCGGGCCGGGTCGATCGTGAGCGCAGCACTGTGGGGAGCGATCGTGCTGGTCAGCATCGTCCTCTCGCTGGCGAAATGAGCGCGCGTCCCTGCAAGCGCGCGTGCCCGCTCGGCCGCGCCCGGTTTCTGCGGACGACGGCGCTCGCGGCGCTGGCGGGCCTCGCCGCGCCGGCGTTCCTCGCCGATCCGGCGTTCGCGCAGACGGTGACCACGATCGCGCCGCTGCGCAACGCGGGCCGAACGCTGACGTATGCGCTCCCGGCGAAGGACGGTGCGGCAATCGACGAGGCGAACGGCGTCGTCCTCGCGCGCGTCAAGAACACCGTGTACGCGATGTCGATGACCTGTCCGCATCGGGCCGTCACGACGCTCGAATGGTGGCCGGACCAGCATGAGTTCCACTGCCCCAAGCACGACGCGCACTTCGCCGCCGACGGCGAGCTCATCGACGGTCGTCCGGACCGCGCGATGGACCGGTTCGCGATCCGGCGGTCGGGAGCGACCGTCGTCGTCGACACCGGCACGACGCTGCAGCAGGACGCCCAGCACGACGCCTGGAGTCGCGCCGCGGTCAACGCTTAGTTCGCGGCGGCTCCCTCGGCTATCGGGAGGGCGACCGCGACGGCGACCTGCGGGAGCGCGATCGTGACCTGCGTCCCAGCCGGCTCGGCGTCCTCGAGGACGATGCGTCCGCCGGCGCGCTCGGTCGCGCGCTTCGCGATCGAAAGGCCCAGGCCCGAGCCGCCGACGTTGCGCCGCGCGCCGCGATAGAAGCGGTCAAAGGCGTGCGCGCGCTCTTCGGCCGGGATACCGGGGCCGCGGTCCGTGACGACGATCGTCACCCAGTCGCCGTCGCCGTGAACGTCGACCGCGATCGGCTTGGGATCGCCGTACTTCATCGCGTTGTCGACGACGTTGGCGACGGCAGCTCTGATCTCGCCGGGATCGAGCCGCGCGAAGCATCCGGTGTCGATCGCGACGCCGAACTCGCGCGCCGGATGCGAGGCGGCGAGCGGCCCGACGATGTCGCGGACCGCCGCACCGACGTCGACGATCTCGGGCTGCGCCGGCTGATCGTCCCATCGGCCGAGCAGCAGCAGCTTCTCGATGAGCGACGCCATGAGACGGCTCTGGCGGTCCATCATCGCGAGCACGCGACCCCGCTCGAGCTCCGTCGGCGCGGTGCTCTTGGCGAGGATCCCGATGAAGCCTTGGATGACGGTCAGCGGCGTGCGCAGCTGGTGCGCGGCCTCGGCGGTGAATCGGCGGATCTGCGCCTCGGCGCGTTCGCGTTCACCGAACGACGACGCGACGCGCTCGGCGGCGCGGTTGTAGGCGGCAGCGAGCCGCCCGAACTCGATGTCGCGCGCGGAGGTCTGGACGAGGCGCGGTTGCCGCTCGCCGTCGGCGAATCCCTCGAGCGCCGTGACGACCTCCGTGAGCGGCTTGAGCGCCTCGCGCGCGAAGCGGCCGCCGGCGATCCAGGCGAAGAGCGCGATCCCGCACAGCAGCGCCCCCACGACCATCATCCCTTGGACGATCGCCGCGTCGAGGCTCGCGTCGTCGGCGGTGATCGTGAACGTCGTGGGGCCGATTTGCGCGTGCTCTTGCCGCAGCCCCGACGCGTACGCGAGGGTGAAGAGCAACCGCGCGAGCGCGGTGCGGTGGAACTCGGGCTCCGTGCGCGGCGTCGCGTACACCGCCGGCGGCTCTCCCGCCGTCGCGGTGACGGCGATGAAGCGCTGTACGCCGGTCGACGCCGCAAGGTACAGCTCGGGCTGCCCGAGGCGCCGTCCGACGAGCTGCACGGCGGCGCGCGCGTCGCCCGGCGCGACATGGTAGACGCGCAGCAGCTCGGGGACGCGGGTCGCGATCGCCGTCGTCTGCGCGTTGATCGCGGCGACGTGAATCGCGAGCAGGACGCACGCGGCGACGATCACGACCACCGCCGTCGATCCCCCGAGCGTCAGCATGAAGTGCGTCCGGAGCCGGCCTGCGAACGAGTGCGTCATTGGGACTTGTCGCGCAGCATGTATCCGATCCCGCGCACGGTGTGGATGAGCTTGGGCTCGAACCCGTTGTCGATCTTGGCGCGCAGGTACGAAACGTAGGTGTCGATCGTCGACGAGTTGACGTCGCTGGTCGAACCCCAGACGAGGTCGAGCAGCTGCGCGCGCGTGAGGACGTGCGTGGCGTTGCGCATGAACGCCAGCAGCAGGTCGAACTCACGCTGCGAGAGGTCGATGTCGCGCCCGCGCCGCTGCACGGTGTGGCGCGGGACGTCGACGACGACGTCGCCGTAGCGCAGCAGCTCGCGAACCCGCAGGTGCGGGCGGCGCAGGGCGCTTTCCAGCCGCGCGACCAGCTCGTCCATGTCGAACGGCTTGCCGAGGTAGTCGTCGGCGCCGCGCATCAGCCCGGCGACGCGGTCGGCGGTGTCGCCTTTGGCGCTGAGCATGATGATCGGCGCGTCGGTGAGCCGGCGGATCATCGGCACCAGCGTGAGGCCGTCGACCATCGGCAGCATGACGTCGAGGATGATCGCCGACGGCGGTGCGTCGGTGATCACTTCGAGCGCGCGCCGTCCGTCGGGGACGGTTTCGACAGTGAATCCTGCTTGCGAGAGTCCGAAATCGAGCAGCTCGCAGATCGCGTCTTCGTCGTCGACGACGAGCACGCGTTCGCCAGACTTATCCATGTACCGATGTTCCTCGGCGCGGCGCTGCGAGTGCCGCGACCTCTCCGGCTAGGGTTCGGAGCGGCCGCGGCAATCCCGCTTCAGCCGGCGCTCCACTCGGTGCCGTCGCTGAACCGCACGGAGCGGACGGCGCACGACGCAGAGCCGTTGTTGGGGTTATGGTCGGTGGCGAAGACAGCGCTGATGGGGGCACCGTGGCTGAAGGTGCCGCCCTCCCGGATCGTCTGCGTGTCGCCGCCGTAGGTCACGTCAAACGTGACGCCGGTCGCGGCGACCTGCGCGTCGTTCACGAACGTGATCGACAGGCTGCCGGGGTTCAGGCTGGCATAGCCGGGCGTGAGCAGACCGCCGTCGCCGCGCAGCGTGCTGTAGCTGCACGAGACGACGCTGACCGGGGGCGGCGGAGGGGTTGAGAGAGGCATCGGAGCGAGTGTTCCTTTCGGCGTCAAGGTGGGGTGATGACGAGAGTATCCCGCCGGATTCGGAGAGGGGACGGAGAACGCAACCCTGGCCCATGGCCGCTCCCTCGAACGCCGGACCGCCGCCCCGGCTCCTCGTCATCGACGACGAGCGTCCGATCCGCGAGATGCTCGAGCTCGGCTTGCGCAGCCGCGGCTTCGAGGTCCGCACGGCGGCCGACGGGCCGACGGCGCTCCCGATCGTGCGCGAGTGGAAGCCCGCGCTGATCCTGCTCGACGTGATGCTGCCCAAGGTCGACGGCGTCGCGTTGCTCCCCGCGCTGCGACGCCTCACCGAAGCACCGATCGTGATGCTCAGCGCGAAGGGTGAAGTCGACGACCGCGTGCGCGGCCTCGACGGCGGCGCCGACGACTACGTCGCGAAGCCGTTCGAGATCACCGAGCTCGTCGCTCGGCTGCGCTCGGCGCTGCGCAGGCCGCGGCTCGAGCACGTCGACGCGATAGCGTATGCCGACGTCGAGGTCGAGCTCGAGTCGCGCACGGTACGGCGCGCAGGAAAGCCGATCGAGCTCTCGCCCCTCGAGTTCGATCTCTTCGTGACGCTGCTGCGGCACCCGCGACGGGTCTTCACGCGCGATCAGCTCCTCGATCTGGTGTGGGGCGACGAGAAGGACGTCGGGCCGGGCAGCGTCGAGCGGTACGTCTCGTATCTGCGCGCGAAGATCGACGACGGCGCGCACCGGCGCCTGATCCATACGATCCGCGGCGT
>DASYFS010000317.1:0-7563 GCA_036498305.1 Candidatus Elarobacter sp.
CGGCGATAGCGCTTGACGAACGTCGCCAGGAAGCCGCCGTCCTCACCCCGCCCGATCGCGTCGATCGCTTCGTGCAGCTCGGGGGCGTCGATGCGCTTGGCGATCGAGGCGGCTTCGGTACGCATCGCGCGGCGCCGCTGCGGGTTGAGCTCCGCGACGGCGAGCGCGGCGAGCACCTGATAGAACGGCGCGCGGTACGCCGCCGCCGCCTCGCGGGCCATGTCGGCGAAGCGCAGCGCGGCGCCGTCGTCCTCGGCCGCCGCTGCCGCGACCAGGTACCCGCAGGCGATCCATTTGACGTAGTCCGACGATTGCGGTTCGGCCTGATGACCGCGCACGGTCGCCGAGAAGAACGCGAAGCCGCGGATCCCCTCGCGCTCGACCTCCGCTTCGAGCGCGAAGGCGTGCTGCGTCAAGTCGGCGTCGTCGCCGGCAAGCCACGCCCCGAACGTCGCTTCGGCTTCGTCGAACGCGATGAAGTTGCTGAACCCGGTCTTGCGAACATGCTCGATCGCGCGCTCGATCCGCTCGCGCTCGCCGGCGCGGTCGCCGCGGACGCGCGCGATGTCGGCGCCCAGGGTGAGCAGCGTCCCGGACGCCATCACGTGCATCTGGTTGACGAACGGCCAACAGGCTTCGAGGTCGCGTTCGGCTTCCTTCAATCGTCCCAGGCGCGCGGTCATCAGCGAGCGCAAGTAGAGCAGCCACGCGTGCATGCGCGTCGTCGGCGTCTCGGGGACGGCGATCTGCCGGCGGAAGTCGTCGACGAGCGCGAGCGCCTGCTCGAACTCGCCGATGTAGCTCAGCGTCAGCACGCGGAAGACGTAGAGGTAGATCCGCACGATCGGCGGCGCCTCGGCCGGGAGCCGCGACCAAATCTCTTCGGCCTCGGCTTGCAGCGCGCGCGCATCGACCGCGAACGTTCGCATCAGCGCCGTCACCGACCACAAGCGCGGGTAGCGCATCACGATCGCACGATCGAGCGAGGCCAGCACGCGCGCGTAGGCGATCGGCGGCCCTTCGTCCTCGATCACCTCGATGTGCTCGAGCGCCTCGGCCGCGGCCGGCTGATCGCCGCGCGCGAGCTGGATCTCCGCGGCGCGCTGGTACTCGCCGGCCGTGTGATACGCCGCTGCCGCCGGCGCGAGCATCTCTTCGACGCGCGCGGGATGGCGCTCGAGCAGCGTCGATGCGACCAGCGGATGGACGCCGAAGCCGCCCTCGGCGCGCCGCGTGACGAACGGCGAGGTGCGGCTGAACTCCAGGAAAGCGTCGTACCGCGCGGCGTCGCCGAGTGCGAGACGAAGGTCGCGTTCGGCCGCCTGCGGGATCGCCGCGCACGCGAGCAGTCCGTCGATCACCGCCGCCGGTGCCGTTCCGAGGACTTGGTCGGCGAGGTACTCGTGGAGCTCTTCGTAGGCGACATCGTCGAGCTTCTCGAGCAGCGCCGTGAGCCGGCCTTCGTGAGCGAAGCGCGCCAGCAGCAGCACCGCGATCGGCCACCCGCTCGAGATCGATGCGACGCGCTCGACCGCCGCGGTGTCGAGCCCGGTCGGCGCGAAGATCGCCGCGATCTCCTCGGCGGTGAACGCGAGGTCCACGGCGCGCAGGGTGAGGATCTGATGCGGCGGCGCGAAGCGCGAGAGGTGCATGCGCGGCGATTCGCGCGAGCAGATCACGACGGTCCGCGACTCCGGCCGGTTCGCAAGCAGCCGCGCCAGAAAGTCACGCGCCCCGGCTTCGTTCACGACGTCCTCAGCGTTCTCGAAGACGAACGCGGCCGGGGCGGTGCGGACCCGCCAGGCGGCGAGCGCGACGGCGAGGCGGTCGGCGCTCGAGGCGTGACCGTCGCCGAGCAGCGTCTCGTTCTGCGCCAGGCTTGCGCTGCGCTCCGGGTTCTCTTCGGCGAGGGCCGGGACGACCCGGCGGGCCAGGTCGACGTCGGACTCCACCCCCGAGCAGTCGCAGACGGCGACCGCCGGCATCCCTTCGAGCAACTGGCGGACGAGGGTCGACTTGCCGAATCCGGCCGGCGCGATCAGCGAGACGATCGCCGGGCGGGCCGCCCGGACGCGCTCGATCAGCGCCGTCCGAAGAAGGTCGGCGCTTGTCTCGAGGGGCGGAACGATTGCGTCCATGGGCGTTCGGTAAGCGTCCTGCCGAAGTGAAGGGGCCGACTTTCGTCGTCCACCGCCCCTGCCCCGCTGGGCCTACTACGCGAACGCTTGCTTACATTAACGGGACGTTACTTTGCACACACCGCTGTGGAGGGTGTGGAGAACGGGTCAGGCGACCGGCACGCGGCAGGCCTGAAACGCGTTCTCGATGGCGGCGTAGCACTCGCAGGCGACCGACTGAAGCCCCGGCCGGTCGAGGACCGAGACCCGCCCCCGAGCGTAGCGGATGTAGCCGGCTTGCTGGAGGGCCGCGGCGGCGATGCTCACCCCGGCGCGGCGGACGCCCAGCATCGTGGCCAGCGCCTCGTGGGTCAGCGAGAACTCGTCGCGGCCGACGCGATCGTGCGTCATCAGCAGCCAGCGGGCGCAGCGCTCGCTGACATAATGAAGGCGGTTGCAGGCGATCGACTGCGCGAGCGCGTCCAGCAACGCGCCGATGTAGCGCTCGATCAGGGCGTGGAAGGCCGGATAGGCGGCGCACAGCTCGCGCAGCTCCCGCGCCGAGACGCGGTACGCGTCGCCGGCGACCTGGCACCAGGTGAGCCGGGTCGCATCGCGGTCGTTGAGCAGCGCTTCGGCGCCCGTAATACCTTCGCAGCCGATCGTGACGACCTCGATTTGGGCACCATCACGCATGACCGTGACGACCGAGATGACGGCGTCGATAGGAAGGTAAACGACCTGGATGGGCTCGTCGGGGCGGTAGATCACCGCCCGCCGCTCGAGACGGACGCGTTCCAGCGAGGGCTGGATTGAACGGCGCACGTCGGGCGGGAGGGCGGTAACGAGTCGGTTGTCGAGGGTGCTGGTTTGCGTCGTACGAATTCCCCGAGAACACCGAGCGCGCCGTCCCAATGGATGGAACGGCTCCGGTGAGTGTACGGAAGGCTCGCCCCCCTGTCGGTACGGTAGGCGACACGGATTCCCGAACACGGCAACCACCCAGGTTGGCAGAGTGTTCTTGAGAGTGCTAAGAAAGGATCCTCGCGCGTGCCTAATCACGACGAGCTTCTCGAGTTCGAGCGGTTGTTCGGACCCCGCGGAGCGCACGGCCGGTACGAGCCGAACACCGACGTCTCGCTCGACGAGAGCGCCGGCGCCCTGATCGTGCACGTCGAGATCGCCGGCGCCGACGCCGAGACGCTGCGCGTCACCGTCGACGACACGACGCTGACGATCGCCGGGACGCGCGACCTCGCCGACGTCTCGCGGAACGTCTCGTTGCTGCGCAAAGAGATTCAGTACGGCGAGTTCCAGAAGGCGATTCGTCTGCCGTGTGCGGTCGACGAGGCCGACGCGACGGCGCACTATCGCGACGGGCTGCTGACGATCCGTCTTCCGCTCATGAAAACCAAGCAATTTCCGATCGTGCGGACGACCGTCCGCATGACGGTTCGAAGGATCCCCTCCTAATGCCCAAAGCCGATAAGGCGCCCGAAATCCTCGGCATCCTGCCGCTGCAGGACGCCGTCCTCTTCCCGAACACCGTGATCCCGCTGGCCGTCGTCAAGCGGCCGGGTATCCAATTGGTCGAAGAGGCGCTGCGCGAAGGGAAGCAGATCGGTCTCGTCGCGCTCAAGGACAAAGAGATCGAAGATCCCGGTCCCGACGATGTACGCCGCGTCGGTACGATCGGCACGATTCAGAAGATGCTGAAGGTCCCCGACGGCACGCTGCGCTGCATCGTCGCCGGCGGCCCGGTCTTCCGCGTCAACCAATTCGTCGCGACCGAACCGTATCTCGCCGCGACGTTCACCGAGCTGCCGGACCTCACGCGCGACAGCGATCAGCTCGTCGCGATGCAGCGCAATCTCGGCTCGCTCTTCCAGAAGCTGCTCGGCTACCTGCCGCAAGCGCCGCGCGAGATGGAGATGGAAGTCAACAACATCTCCGATCCGAACCTGCTCTCGTACTTCGTCGCCTCGACGATGCGGCTGGAGACCGCCGACCGCCAAGCGATCCTCGAGGAGCGCGACACGGCGAAGCGGCTGCGCAAGCTGACGATGCTCATCACCAAGGAGCTGGAAGTCGTCGAGCTCGGCCACAAGATCCAGTCCGACATCCAGCGCGAGATGGAGAAGAACCAGCGCGAGTTCTATCTGCGCCAGCAGATGCGCGCGATTCAGGACGAGCTGGGCGAGGGCGATCCGCAGCAAGCCGAAGCGAACGAGCTGCGCAAAAAGATCGACGACGCCAAGATGCCCGAAGACGTGAAGAAGGCGGCCGATCGCGAGCTGGACCGGCTCGCCAAAGTTCCCACCGCGTCGCCGGAGTACAGCGTCATCCGCACCTACCTCGACTGGCTGGTGCAGCTGCCGTGGAGCGTCTCGACGTCGGATCAGATCGACATCGGGCGCGCGCGTCAGGTCCTCGACGAGGACCACTACGATCTCGAGAAGATCAAGGACCGCATCGTCGAGTACCTCGCCGTCGGCAAGCTCAAGAACAAGCTGACCGGCCCGATCCTGTGCTTCGTCGGCCCGCCGGGCGTCGGGAAGACGTCGCTCGGGCAATCGATCGCGAAGGCGATGGGACGCAAGTTCGTGCGCCTCTCGGTCGGCGGCGTGCGTGACGAAGCCGAGATCCGCGGCCACCGCCGGACGTACATCGGCGCGATGCCGGGGACGATCGTGCGCGCGCTGCGTGACGCCGGGACGAACAACCCGGTGATGATGATCGACGAGATCGATAAAGTCGGCGGCGACTACCGCGGCGATCCGCAGTCGGCGCTGCTCGAAGTGCTCGATCCGGAGCAGAACAACTCGTTCCGCGATCACTACCTCGACCTGCCGTTCGACCTCAGCCGCGTGCTGTTCATCTGCACCGCGAACACGCTCGACTCGATCAGCGGGCCGCTGCGCGACCGCATGGAGATCATCAATCTCTCCGGCTACACCGAGCTCGAGAAGCTGCAGATCGCCAAGCGGTATCTGCTGGCGAAGCAGAAGAAAGCTAACGGACTGCGGGAAACGCAGGCGACCCTCACCGACCAGGCGCTCAAGCAGATCATCGTCGACTACACGCGCGAGGCCGGAGTCCGCAACCTCGAGCGCGAGATCGGCACGATCTTCCGCAAGGTCGCGCGCAAGATCGCCGAGGACCCGAAGTACAAGGTGCGGGTGAAGCCCGAGAACCTCGTCGACTATCTCTCGAAGCCGCGCTTCTACAACGAAGTGAAGCGGCGGACGGCATCGGTCGGCGTCGCGACGGGGCTCGCGTACACGCCGGTCGGCGGCGACATCCTCTTCATCGAGACGACCGCGATGCCCGGGACGGGGAAGTTCACCCTGACCGGACAGCTCGGCGACGTGATGAAAGAGTCGGCGACCGCGGCGATCTCTTTCCTGCGCTCGCGCTCGGCCGAGATCGGGCTGTCCGACGACTGGTTCGCGAAGCACGACCTGCACATCCACATCCCGGCCGGCGCCATCCCGAAGGACGGTCCGTCGGCGGGCGTCTCGCTCTCGACCTCGATCGCCTCGCTTCTCACCGGGCTCAAGGTCGATCCGGAGCTCGCGATGACCGGCGAGATCACGCTCACGGGTCAAGTGCTCCCGATCGGCGGCGTCAAGGAGAAGGTGCTCGGCGCGAAGCGGGCCGGGATCAAGAAGGTGCTGCTCCCGCGGCGCAACGAGATCGATCTCGAAGACGTCCCGAAGGAAGTCCGCGACACGATGCAGTTCGTCTTCGTCGACGAGCTGAGCGAAGTGTTCGCGACGGCGCTCGGCAAGCGGGTCATCACGCCCGTCCTGCTCGGCGCCGCCGAGACCAGCGCGGCGAAGCGCACGAACAACGTCGTCGCGCTGCGGCCCAGCAAGAAGCGGTCCGTCGCGCGCGCGGCGCGCCCCGTCCGGGGCGGCGCGAGCCGCAAGCGGTAACTCTGCTACAAACGTAGCACGCCTGCGGCCAAAGTCGCAGGTTCGCCAAACGGTCTTGTCGGAAAGCCCCTCCACTCGCAGAGTCCGACGCTGGAGGGGTTTTTCGCACCCGTGCACGAGCTCGCGCAGCAGATCGTCAGCGGCCTGGCGACCGGATCGATCTTCGCCAGCCTCGCCCTCGCGCTCGTCCTCATCTATCGCTCGATGGGGGTGATCAACTTCGCCCAAGGCGAGCTGGCGATGTTCTCGACCTTCATCGCGTGGCAGCTGGTCCAGATCGGCGTTCCGATGTGGGGCGCCTTCTTCATTACGGTCGTCGTCGCGTTCGCCGGCGGCGTCGCGCTCGAACGGCTCATCATCCGGCCCGTCGAAGGTGCGCCGCAGCTGACGCTCGTGATCGTGACGCTCGGGCTGTTCACCTTGGTGAACGGCCTCGCGGGCTGGCTCTGGGGGTACATCGTCAAGCCGTTCCCGAGCGGCTTCCCGACCACGCCGATCAACTTCGGCGGCGGCGTCGAGATCAGCGCGCAGGATCTCGGGATCATCGCCGTCTCGCTGGTGACGCTGACGCTGATCTCGCTGTTCTTCTCGCGCACGAAGCTCGGCCTGGCGATGCGGGCGGCCGCGCTCTATCCGGAACAGAGCCGCGTGCTTGGGATTCGCGTCGGCTGGATGCTCGCGCTCGGTTGGGGACTGGCCTCGGTCGTCGGCGCGATCTCCGGGATCATGATCGCGCCCTCGGTCTTCCTCGACCCGAACATGATGCAGGGGATCGTCGTCTACGCGTTCGCCGCGGCGGTGCTCGGCGGGATCGAGAGCCCGGTCGGCGCCGTCGTCGGCGGCCTGATCCTCGGCGTGCTGCTGAACCTGCTGGGGACGTACGTCGATTGGATCGGCAACGAGCTCCGGCTCGCCGCCGCGCTCGCGATCATCGTCGCGGTCCTCGTCGTCAAGCCGTCCGGTCTCTTCGGGCGCACGACGGTGCAGCGGGTCTAGTGGCGCTCTCGCCGGCAACCGCGCGGGTTCTGCGCGTCGCGATCGCGGCGGCGATCATCGCTGCGCTGCCGGCGTTCGCGCCGAGCTTTCTCGTCTTCGACTTCGTCTTCGTCGCGGCGTACGCGATCGCGATCCTCGGCCTCATCGTGCTGACGGGGATGAACGGTCAGATCTCGCTGGGGCACGGCGCGTTCATGGCGCTCGGCGGCTACGTGGTCGCGGTCCTCGCGCACGCCGCCGGCTGGCCGTATTGGATCGGCATCCCGCTCGCAGCCGTGGCGTCGGGGATCTTCGGCCTCGTCATCGGCGCGATCGCGCTGCGGCTCGCGGGCGTGTATCTCGCGCTCGCGACGTTCTCGCTCGCCGTCGCTACGCCGTCGTTCCTCAAGCACTATAAGAGCATCACCGGCGGCTTCGGCGGCTTCTCGTTGTCGACGGTGCAGGCGCCGGCGTGGTGGCCGGGCGGGAACGGCCAGCAGTGGCTGTACTACGTGAGCTGGGCGATCGCCGGC
>DASYFS010000318.1:0-3800 GCA_036498305.1 Candidatus Elarobacter sp.
CCTCCACCCGGTACAGGGCGTCGTCGCGCGGTTCGACCGGCCGATCGAGGCGTGGCACGGTCCGATGCAGAGCGCGCTGTGCGCCGAGTTCTCCGAGATCGAGGACGGCTACGGCGTGACGATCGAGGCGGCACCGATCCACCCCGGGCTCGCCGCGACGTCCGTCACCTGGGACGGCGCGTCGGCGCACGCCGCGGAGATCGCGACGCACCGCAACCAGGCCGTCCTCATCGCGCTGACGCGCGACCGCGGCGAAGGCCGTGTCTCGCTCGACGAGCGCGCCGACGTCAGCTACACCCTCGACCCCTACGACGCCGAGCATCTCGCCGTCGGCGTCGACGCGGCGACGCGGATCGCGCAAGCCGCGGGCGCCGTGGACGTCCGCACCTTCGTGCGCAGCGACGGCCGGGCACCGCTGTACTCGGCGCACCAGATGGGAACCGCGCGCATGGCCGCGCACGCGGCGGATGGTGTCGCCGATGCCGAGGGCCGCGTCTTCGGTGTCGACGGCGTGCTCGTCGCCGACGCGTCCGCGTTTCCCAGCGCGTCGGGCGTGAACCCGATGCTGACGATCATGGCGCTGGCGCACCGCACGGTGCGCGCGGAGCTCAGACGGCGCGGAGCTGCGGCGGGGTTCGCTTCGCGAGCGCCGTCGCGCTCATGAGATAGCAGAGCGTCGACTCGGCGCCTTGGTTCGGGTTGATCCCGCCCGCGTCGAGGCCGTCGCGGCAGCCGCCGCTGACCGCGAGCACGAGGTTGTGGGAGTTGCTGCCGTGATACCACGCGTGCGCCGTCTCGGCGACGGAGCGCCACGTCACGTCGGAGGTGACGTCGAACGCCAGCAGCGCGGCCTCGACCATCGCGGCGGCTTCGAGCGGCTGCTGGCCGAAGCGCGCCTTCACTCCGTCGCGCGGATACCAGCCGTCACTTCCGACCGGGACGAACATCCCGTCCTCGATCGTGACGTCGACGAGGAACGTCAGCATCGCGAGCCCCGCTTCGACGTAACGATGGTCCTCGAGCAAGACCCCGGCGCGCATCAACGCTTCGGGCAGCCGCGCGTTGTCGTAGGTCATCACGTCCTCGCACCAGTCCCAGCCGGCGGCGCGGTGCGCATCGTAGGCGTCGGCGATCGGCCGCACCGTGTCGTCGAGGACGCCGCGGAGCTGCTGCTCGTCGTCGGGCCGTGCGAGCAGCGACTGCGCGAGACCTAGCGACGCGTAGGCGCGCGAGCGCACGTATTCCATCCGTTCGAGCGCTGGCAGCGCGCGGCGACGCATGACGCTCGCCGTGATCCGCCACGTGTCGCGTGGCGCCCACCGTTCGGCGAAGCCGAGGCCCCAGATCGCGCGCCCGACGGCGTCCTGGGTGCCGCCCTGGTCCTGCCAGCGGCGGTCGTAGCCCATGAAGTTGTGGAACCAGCCGTCCGGCATCTGCGCGTCGTGCAGGTAGGCGAGGTACGTCATCACCAGCCGCGCCGCATCGCGGTCGCCGGGATCGCGCGACGCCGCGTCGCTGGCGACGATCAGGGCGCGGCCGACGTCGTCGGTGCAGTAGCCGCACGACCGGTTCGGGATGTCGAGCGTCGCGTGCTGCAGGATGCCGACGTCGTCGGTCATCGCGAGCAGATGATCGAGTGCCGGGAAACGATGCGCCCGCGCGGCGCTGCGTGCGGGCCGGGAGTTCATGCCGGGGTGGCGAGCGCCGTGCGTTGCGGTTGCGGGACGAGCGAAGCGAAGAGCGCGCCGTAGGCCTGCGCGACGTTCGGCCACGTCATGCGACGGCCGAAGCGGTACGCGCGGCGCTCGGTGCTCTCGCGCAGCGCCGGATCGTCGAGCAGCGCGACAAGCGTCGTCGCGATCGCCGATGCGTCGCGGAACGGCGTCAGGAAGCCGCGACCGTGTGCGAGCAGCTCTTGCGCGTAAAGGTACGGCGTCGAGACGACGGCCTTGCCGCAGCCGATCGCGTAGGCGAGCGTGCCGCTGACGACCTGCGTCGGGTTGAGGTACGGCGTCAGGTAGATGTCGGTGGCGCCAAGGTACGCGAGCAGCTCGTCGAAGTCGAGGTATTTGTCGACCAGCTTCACGTTCTCGGCGAGCCCGTTCTCGGCGATCTTGGCTTCGAGCTCGCGGCGGTACGACTCGCCTTCGCGCCGGCGAATCACCGGATGCGTCTGCCCGAGGATGAGGTAGAGCGCTTCGGGATGCAGCGCGACGACCGCGTTCATCGCGTCGATCGCGTACTCGAGGCCCTTGCCGCGGTTGATGAGCCCGAACGTCGAGATCGTCATGCGCCCGTCGAGGCCGAGCGCGCGCTTCTGCGGCTCCGTCTCGCGGAACGGGACGTCGGGGACGCCGTGATGGATGACCTGGATCTTCGCGGGATCGACGCCGTAGCGATCGATCAGCAGCTCGCGGCCGGTCTCCGAGAGAACGACGACGGCGGTGGACGCTTGGCACAGCTCGCGCGCGACGCGCTGATGCTCGGCGGTCGGCTCGGGCAGAACGGTGTGCAGCGAAGTGACGACGGCTTTGCGCGTCCCGCGGATGAGATCGAGCACCCACTCGCCCTCGTCGCCGCCGAAGAGGCCGTACTCGTGCTGGATGTTGAGCACGTCACAGGGGTAGTCGTCGACGAAGTTCGCGATCCGCCGGTATGAGTTGCGGTCGTTCTGAACCAAGCGCTCGACGACCCGGTTCGGGTAGACGCGCCCCTCGCCGCCCGGCTCGTCGATCGCGATCACGGCGCTGCGCGTGCCGAACGTCTGATCGAACGAGTCGACCACGTCCTTCATGAAGGTCGCGATCCCGCATTCGCGTGGCGGAAAGGACCCTAAAAATAGCATGCGTGGCGCTTGACCGGTCACGAAATGTCCCCTTAACTGAGGCCGGCGCACTAGCGCACCGGCGAGACAGTTCCCTCAGCGCATCTGCATAAGGCTATGCCGCACTAGCAGGACACGCTCGCTTGTCCCGCAGTTTCGTACCCGGAAATGACGCTTTGCCAAACCGGAAGCGGCGGCTCGTCAGGGGACGTTAGCGTCCGATTCCGGCGATTCTCGCGTTCTCTTCGACCTGCTCGCCGGGCAGGATTTCTGCGTCGTGTCCGATGACCGAACCGCGCGCCACGCGGGCCCCCGCGCCGATGCGGGCGCGGCTCGCGACGATCGACCATTCGAGCTGCGCGCCCTCGCCGACGACGACGCCGTCCCAGAGAAGGGAGTCGGCGACAACGGCGTCCGGACCGACCTCACACCCGTCGCCGAGGACCGTGTAGGGGCCGACCGTTGCGGTCGGCGAAATTGTACAGTTCCGTCCAATGAAGACCGGCGGACGGACGGCCGAGGCTGGGATGCTCTCGCGGCCCGGGCCGTCGATCTCGGGGGTTAGCCCGAGCGGCATCGTGCCGTCAAAGATGTGGCGGTGGGCGTCGAGATACGCCTCGGGGCGGCCGAGGTCGATCCAGTAGTCGGCGGTCGTGAAGGCGTAGAGCGGGCGGCCGGCGGCGATCAGGGCCGGGAAGGTCTCGCGCTCGATCGAGACCGGGCGGCCGGCCGGGATCACGTCGAGGACCTCGCGCTCCAAGAGGTAGGTGCCGGCGTTGATCTCGTCGGTCGGGGCGTCTTCGAGCGGCGGCTTCTCGACGAAGCGACTCACGCGGCCGTCGGCGTCGTGGACGACGCAGCCGAAGGCGCTCGGGTCTTCGACCCGGATGAGGTGGATCGTGCCGATCCCACCCTTCTCGGTGTGGTAGGCCATCATCGCGCGCAGGTCCAGCGAGGTGAGGACGTCGCCGTTGAG
>DASYFS010000319.1:0-40093 GCA_036498305.1 Candidatus Elarobacter sp.
TCGGCGTCGAGCCACCGGTCGTCGGCGACGTTGACGAAGAACTCCGACGTCGCCGAGTTCGGCTCGGCGTTGCGCGCCATCGCGAGCGATCCCTCGACGTTGTGCAGCCCGGTCCGCGTCGTCGGCTCGACCGGGATAGGCGGGAACGTCTTTCCCGGTGCCTGCCCGAGGCCGCCCTGCACGACCTGGATGCGCGGGACGGGCTCGCCGAAGACGGCACGCACCGTGCGGTAGAACGACGCGCCGTCGTAGCGGCGGCTGTCGACGTAACGCAGAAAGTTCTTGCTGGTCAGCGGCGCCTTCGCCGTCTCGATGCGCACGACGATCGTTCCCTGGGTGGTGACGATCGCGACGTCGACGGGCTTCGCGGCGGGCGGAGCCGCGCCGAGCAGCGCGACGGCGGCGGCGAGCAGGAACGTGCGGGTGGTCATGAAGCGAGAAATCTCCGCAGCGCGTCCGCGACCTCCTGCGGCTGCTCGACCATCGGCAGGTGACCGCTGCGGTCGAGGACCAGCGTGCTCGCATGCGGGTACACGCGCTGCACCTCGCGCAGCGCGCCGACGCGGATGAAGCGGTCGCGCAGACCCCACACGCAGCAGACCGGTCCGCCGTAGCGGGCGAAGCCGGCGTGCAGCTCGCGTTTGCGGGCGAAGGCGCCGATCGCGCCGGCATAGACGGCGGCAAAGGCGCGGCGGACGCGCAGATCGCCGACGAGCTCGACCGTCCGGGCGATCGTCTCGGCATCGATCGCGGCGGGATCGACGACGCCGCGGCGCAGCATCGCGGTGACGAAGCGCCGCGAGGGACGGCGCGCGAACGCCCAGCGCGCCCAATTGCCGGCAAGCGCGTAGATGATGTAGCGAGCCGGGTGCGCGAAACCGGCCGGCGCGATCAGCGCGAGCTTCGCGATCCGTTCGGGCTCGCAGCCCGCGTAGTGCGCGGCGATGTAGCCGCCCAGCGAGTGCCCGACGAGCGCGAAGCGCGCGAGGCCGAGCTGCGCGAACGCGTCGTCGAGCGCGGCGGTGAAGAACCCGACGTCGTACGCGCAGTCCGGCTTGCTGCTCGCCCCGAAGCCCGGCAGATCGAGCGCGACGTAGCGGCAGCGCCCATCGAGCAGCGGGACGAGGCGTCCCCAGGCCGCATCGCTCCAGTGGCCCAGGCCGTGCAGCAGCACGACGGCCGGCGCGTCCGCCGCGGAGCTGCCGTATTCGAAGGCGGCGATCCGGAGGGAGCCGGCATGGAGCGTGAGACGTCGCCAACCGGGCGGAGCAGTGCGCTTCACACCGAAGCTCGTTCGCGTGCGGAGAGCGTTCGTCATCGCGCTTGCTTTGTTCGCTTCGGGGTGCTACAACGCGCCCGACGCGGGGACGGCGTCGGGCGGAGGTCCGGGACGCCTGGCCGGCGCGCCCGCGCAGTCGTACGCGCTCAAGACGACCGACGGGCGCACGGAGTCGGTCGCCGCGCACCGCGGTCAGGTCGTGCTGCTGAACTTGTGGGCGACGTGGTGCCCGCCGTGCCGCGAAGAGATGCCGGCGCTGCAGCGGTTCGCGCGCGCGTACGCCGGGCGCGTCGTCGTGCTCGGCGTCGATCAAGGTGAGGCTGCCGCGACCGCTGCGGCGTTCGCGCGTGAACGCGGCGTCACGTTTCCGATCCTCGTCGACGAGCAGCAGCAGTACGGGAGCACCTATCAGGGCGTCGGCTTGCCGACGACCGTGATCGTCGGCCGCGACGGCCGCATCGTGCGCGGCGTCGACGGACCGATGACCTACGACCAGATGCGTGCCGCCGTCGCACTCGCGCTGAAGTGAATGCGCGCCCGAGCGCGCTGATCGTCGGCGCGATCGCGATCGCGCTCGTCGTCGCGCAAGACGTGTCGCCGCGGACGCCGCTGTACCACAGCTGGCAGTATGCGCTCGCGCTCGCGATTGCGCTCGCGCTGCTCGTCGCCGCGATGCGCGGCGCCGGCCGGCGCGCGCTGCTGGGGTACGGCGGTGCGGCGATCGTCGTCGTCGCGGGGCTCGCTGCGGGGCTGCTCGGTCCGGACACCGCCGAGGTGGTCGGGACGCCGGGGACCGTGGCACCGATCCCGGCGCTCGGCGCCGCGGCGTTCTTCGCCGGCGTGGGCGCGCCGTCGATCGCGCGCGGCGACGCGAGCGTGACGCTGCGCCGCCGCGACGGCGCCTCGCTCGCGCTCGGCACCACGCCGCGTCCGCTCGGCGAGTCGGTGGTCTTTCTCGCGCCCCGTCCCGCCGCGTTCGTCGAAGCGTGGGACGCACGCGGCGCGCACCTCACCGTGACGCAGCCCGCCAACGCGTCGTTCCTCTCGGCGGTACTGTTGTTCCGCCAGCATCAGCGCATCCGGCAGTTCGACGTTCCGGTCGACACCGTCGCGACGCCCGCGCAGCACCGCGTCTTTCACGTGCTGTACTTCTCGCCCGCCGATGCCGCTGCGCTGCAGCCCGGGATCGGCGGCAGCGAGCCGGCGGCGATCGTCACCGCCGACGACGACGCCGGCACGACGATTGGGATCACGCTCGCGCGCTCCGGTCACGATGTCGCGCTCGCCGGCGTGCGGCTGCGCGTCACGCTCGGAACGTATCCTGCGCTCGAGGTGGCCTCGGCGCCGCCGCTGTGGGCGCTCGCGCTCGGCATCACACTCTATCTGGCGGGCGTCGCGTGGTCGCTGTGGCCGCCGCGCAACGCGCGCGCCGCAGCCCAGCCTCAGGGAGCCTGAGTCCCGGGGAGCGACGCGACGCAGTCGCGGATCGCGACCGTACCCGGCGTCTGCGCGCTCGGGGTCGCAAGGACCGAGAACGCGTGCAGCGCGATCGGCGGCGCCAACGCGCGCGGGACCACGAGCGCGACGCGGGCCGGCTGCCGTGCATCGAGCGCGTGCGCAAACGCGACCGTCTGGCGGTCGCCGTACCGGTCGACGAAGGTCGCGCGCAGCGCTGCGCCGCTGCCGTCGCCGTCGACGGCGCAGCTCAATGCTGCCGGGTCGCCGAGCGTGACGTCGCTCGCGAGGTTGGCGTATGCCGCGCGTTCGGTGCGCGGGTCGTACCCGAGCTCCAGCCGTCCCCCCTCGACGGCAACCGAACCTTGGCCGCTGGGGGGAACGGACGAGAACGTCCACGCGCCGCCGTGCAGGTCGTCGAAGAGCGCGACCGGGACGTCGTGGCGGCCGACCGGGATGCGCATCACGGCGCTGACGCCGCCGGCAGCGACCTTCACCTGCGCGTCGGCGTCGCCGGCGATCAGCAGGCCCCCGGGATCGATCGTCGCGCCGGTCGCCGACCAGCGTGCGGTCCCGGCGATCGCCACCGGACGATCGTGCAGGTCGAACGCGGCAACGGTGAGCCGCACCGCTGCGTGCGGGTTGGGATTCACCCGCACGGGCCCGATCTGCAGGCGCGCGACGCTCTCGACGATCTCGAACCCAACCGCGGCGCGGACGCCGCCGCGTCCCAGGTGCAGCGTGCGCGCGCCGATTTTCGTGCCCGCGTGCAGCACGTCGCCGGCGTCGATGCGCGCGACGTCGGCGGGCGCATCGATCGTCCAGGCGCCGCGGGCGTCGCCGAGCCCGTGATCGGCGGCGTCGACGAGCCGCGCCTGCAGCGGAACCGTCGCGCCGCTGACCGCGAGGATGGGGCTCGGCCGCACGATCAGACGATCCGGCGGTCCGACCGCGGCGTCGCTGTAGACGAACAACCCGTCGGCGACCGGGCGTTCGACGCCGTCCGACGGCTCGTTGACGACGCTCGCCGCGGCATCGCCCAGCACGCGCGCCGCGAGCGTCGCCGAGCCGCCGCTGTCGAACAGCATCGCGTCGGTCGCGCCGAGGCCCCCGAGCAGCGCGATCAGCTCCGCGCGGTTGACGCCGATCGAGGTCGCGGGATGACGTCCGTCGACGACGACGAGCGCGAGCGTTCCGTCGGCGAAGCGCGCCGCCGCCGACGCCGGGATGCGGCGCGCGCGGTCGGCGTAGTTCGGCGACGCCGGATCGTCGACGGCAGCGCCGCCGTTCAACAGCAGCGGACCGCCGCCGATCGCGGCCGCAACGGTCGCAAGCGGCGGGTTCGTCTGATAGGTGATCTCGACGCCGTCGCCCACGTTGGGCAGCGGTCCGAACGCTTGCGCCGCCGCACCGTAGGCGAGCCGCAATCCCGCCGCGGGATACGGCGGTACCGCGGTGACCGCGGTGACGCGATAGCTCGCGGGCGTCGCGGACGCGAGCGAGAGCACGGTGATGCCGGCCATCGCGGGCGGGCTGCCGAACGACGGCTGCAGCAGCGACGCGCCGCCCTCCGGCGGCCAGACGTCGACGCCGGTGAGCGGCACGTCGATCGCGCCGAACGTCACCGTTCCCGAGAACGCGTACGGCTCGAAGCGAACGTCGCCGGCGCGCGTGACGGTGAGCGCGACGCGCGCGCTCGGCGATCGATCGAGGAAGCCGCCGCGGATCAGCACGCCGACGGGCGCGCCGGTAGCGGCGATGTCGAAGTAATCGCCGTTAATCCCCGCCACGGCGCCGGTGCGGTGCGCCATCGAGGAGACCGGCTCGTCCTTCGAGACCACGGTGTCGTTGGCGAGCACCGCCCCCAGCCGTACGGCCGGCGCATGCGGGTCGACGGTGACGATCGAGACGACCAGCGGCCCGGCCGTCGTCAGCAGCCGGTAGGTCGCGCGCGCGACCCCCGGCGCGACCGGCTCTTGCTCGATGCTCTGCGCGGTGACGAGCGGAAACGGCGGCGCCGGCGCGAGAAACTGCGGCAGCGGAGCGGCCGCGACGAGCCTCGGTGCAAGCGCCAGCGCCGCAACGCAAAGGAATCTGAACGTGCCGCGCCCTCGCGTTCCCCTCGGAGTTGTGGTAGTGTTCACCGGTGCGCCGTATCCTCGTCGCGGTGTTTCTTCTTGCCGCAACGATGCTGTTCGCGGCGTCGCCGCTGCGTGCCCAGGACGAGACGGCTGCGCTGCTCGCCAAAGTCGCCGCCGCGGATCCCGATCTGCGAACGTATCGCGCCGACGTCGCGTTCGAGGTCGGTCTTCACACGTTTCCTTTCCTGCACAAATCGCTCCACGGCAACGCGTACTTCAAGCGGCCCGCGCGCATGGAGCTGGTCTTCAGCGATCTGCCGGGCTACGCGCGCGGCTTCAGCAACCTCTACGTCGGCCTCGGCACGCCCTCCGACTGGGAGAAGAAGTTTGCGATCAGCTCGGCGCAAGAGCAGAGCGCCGGCCGTAGCGTCACCTATCTCGTCCTGACGCCGCGCGTCGCCGACCGCCGGTTGCGCGAGGTCGACGTCTACGTCGATCCGTCGTCGTCGCTTCCGGGACGCATCGTCTGGCGCTACCGCGACGGCCGCATCGATCTCAAGCAGCGTTTCGCGCAGGTGGAAGGGCACGACCTCGTCGTCGCGCAGGACACCGACATCCGCCTCCCCGCCGTTCATGCGTACGTGACCTCGCGGATCACGAACTACGCGCTCAACGTCGAGTTCTCCGACGCCGTGTTCACCAAGAAGACCGAGACCGCGCAGACGCCTTAGCGCAGCAGGCCGTAGAGCGCGATCGCGAGGCCGAGCGACGCGGCCGCGCCGGAGACGATCACCAGCAGGCGCGAGCCGACGAGCGCGGTGATCGAGATGAGCACGATCGCGACCTCGAACAGCGTCGTCGCAATCTCGAACGTCTCGTGTTGCGCGAGCAGATGCTCGGAGCGCACGTCGTCGCTCGCGGCATCGTGCTCGTACGCATGCGCTTTGTCGAGCAGCGGCGGGCCCTTCGCCGCTTCGCGCTTCACGTTGGAGCGCAGCCGCTCGGGGTTGCCGCCCGAACCGACGCCGCCGTCGAGCGTCGACTGGGCGACGTAGAACTTCAGCCGCGAGGCCTGGTACTCGGCGTAGGTGTCCGAGGCATGCGTCGTCGCGACGATCGAGTCGTTCTTCGCGATCAGCGCCGCCGTCGAGCGCAGGTTCGAGAGGTAGCCGGTCAGCGCTGCGAGGACGGCGAGCGTCGCCGCCGCGACGGGGACCCAGCGCGGGCCTTCGGCCGCATGGACCTGATGTTCGTGCACCAGCGCGAATCCCTCGGAGCGGTTCGGCTACCCTCCAGCCGCGCGCCGCTTGCTCGCTGCGACGGCGGTCACGTTGCGCCCGCCTGCTTCGAAAGCGCAAAAATCTCGGGGAGACGCTGCCGATACCTTAGGCGGGGAGTGTTTGCACGGGCGCGACGGGTGCCAGGCAAGCGCTCGCGGAATTATCACTCGCGCGGCGCCGGTCCATGGACCGGGCCCGCAGTCTCATACCGGGGTCGCACGATGAGGGACGTGGCTTTGCAACGACTGGTCGCCGCTGTTGCGTTGACCGCCTTCACCTCCACCGCCGCCGCCGCGAGCACGACGAAACCGTCCGCCGCGCACGCGCACAAGAAGACGGTCGCGGCCGCGAACGCGCACAAGAAGCCCGTTGCGGTTGCGAAGAAGGGTCCGGCGAAGTGCAAGGTCGCGCCGGCCGACGAGTACTTCGGGAAGCTCAAGATGAGCATTCTCGGAATCCGCAACACGATCAAAGATCAGGGCCTCAAGGTCGACAATGCGCCCGAGAAGGCGGAGTCGACGCTCGGCTCGATCGCGCTGACCGAAGATGCGATCCACGACTGGCAGCACAAATACCCGTGCGACAGCTGGCTGCCGGGCTCGATCTACGCGCTCGCGCACTTCTACACGAAGATCCACACCGCCGACGGCGTGAAGCACGTGCACGCGACGTACGCGTGGCTGCACCACGATTACCCGCGCAGCTCGTTCATCGCGGTCGCGAAGCGCGAAGATGCCGAAGCCGGCCTCCCGCCGCCGCAGCCGCCGGTCGCCGAAGCGACGACACCGCCCGTTCCCGGAGCGGTGCCGCAGCCGTCGTCGTCGCCGTCGACGAGCTCGAACCTCTAGCGCCGGCGCGCTAGAACTTCAGCCCGAGACCCAGATACCCGGCGGTGTGCGACGCGTCGGACGGCGAGAGGTTCTTGCCGCGGATCGTGTCGCCGAGCCAGCCGCCGTCGAGGAACAAGCCCGTGTTCCCGAGCTTGAGCGTCCCGCCGATCTGATACTTCAGAAAGCGCTGCTGGAACTTGTCGGTGGTCCCGATGAGCGCCGCGGGCGCGCCGGCCGGGAAGGTGAAGTCGCCCGAAACGCTCGGGTAGTACCACACGCTTCCGTAGACCGAGATCGCGTTCTGCAGATCGGGGAGCTTCTCGGCGCCGAAGCCGAAGCCGTTCTGCTTCGGATAGCCGTAGTTCTCCTCACGGTGCAGGTAGCCGACGCCGACGTAGATCCGCGGGTCGGCGACTTTGAGACCGAGCCGCGCGTCCCAGTCGGTATCGTGCGCTTGGAACGTGTCGACCGGCACCTGACCGTAGGCGCCGATCACGGTGACGCAGCCTTCGTTGCCGGCGGCGATGAACGGTCCGGCGCCTGCAGGGTTCGGGCACGGATTCGGACCGGCGAGGACTGGGGCGGTGATGCCGCTGTTGTGCGGATAGCTGTACCAGCGATAGTCGCCGGCGATCATCCACGGCAGGCCCGCGAGCGGAAACTCGACGGCGCCGCGCGCCGCGAACGAGCCGGTGCCGTAATTGCCCGGCGAGAACTCGTTGTAGACGCGCGGTGAGAAGACGTAGTCGCCGACGATGTAGTGCTCGTACGGGTTGCGCGCGACCGGCGTCGGACTCGGCGTCGGCGTCCGGGCCGGCGGGACCGGCGTCGCGACGGGCGGCGCGGGAGTCGGCGCCGGCGGTGGCGTCGCGACCGGGGCGGCGACGTAGCGGACGACGACGATGCGCCGATCCGGTACCCACTGCACGTACGCGCCCATCCCTTCGGAGATGACGCGCACCGGAACGACGATCGCGCCCTTGTAGATCTCCGGCGGGACGTCGAGCGGGCGGCTCTCGCCGTTGATGACGACTTCCGGTCGCCCGACGGTCACCTTCACGTCGGAGCCCGGCTTGGAGACGTCCGCCGTCTTCGAAGCGGGATCGTACGACACCGTCGCGCCCATCTGCTCGAACATCGAGCGCAGCGGGACGAGGATCGTCGTGCCGCGCACCAGCGCGGCCAGAACGCGGTTCGCTTTGAGACGATCCGGTTTTGTGTAGACGTGATGATCGTTGAAGAGGATCGGCACCTCACCTGACGGCGGCGTACCGAAGTCGGCCGGCGGAGCCGATTGCGCCGACGCGATCGTAGCGGTCATCCCGATCGTCGCCAGCAGTGTCGCAAGGCGGAGAGCGAAGCGTTTCAGGGAGGTTTCTCCTTGCAGCAGTAGTGCTCGCTCCCTTTGCCGGGCTCGTTTGTCGCTACCTTTTCGCGTGGCGAAAAAATGAAGGCCCCCGGCAACGCCGGAGGCCTTCGTTATCGGCTCGAGCCGAGGTTAGAATCGGATGCCTAGACCGATGTAGCCGCCTGCGTGCGACCCGTCTGACGGCGAGAGGTTCTTGCCGCGGATCGTGTCGCCCAGGAAGCCGCCGTCGAGGAAGAGCCCCGACGCGCCCAGGTTGAGGGTTCCGCCGATCTGGTACTTCAGGAAACGCTGCTGGAACTTGTCGGTCGTGCCGACGAGCGCGGGCGGCGCGCCGACGGGGAAGGTGAAGTCGCCCGAGATGCTCGGGTAGTACCACACGCTGCCGTACAGCGAGAAGTTGTTCTGGAGATCGGGGAGCTTCTCGAGACCGAACCCGAAGCCGTTCTGCTTCGGATAGCCGTAGTTCTCTTCACGGTGCAGGTAGCCGACGCCGATGTAGATTCGCGGCTCGGCGATCTTCAGACCGAGACGACCGTCGAAGTCGGTGTCGCGCGCGGTGAACGAGGGGACCGCGACCTGGCCGTAGCCGCCGATGACGGTGACGCAGCCTTCGTTTCCGTTGTAGACTCCGACGCCCGCCGGCGTGTTGCACGCATTGGCGGGAGCGGGATTCGGGATGCCGCTGTTGTGCGGATAGCTGTACGAGCGATAGTCGCCTTCGAGCATCCAGGGGAGGCCGAAGAGCGGGAACTCGACGGCGCCGCGGACCGCGTACGATCCGGTGCCGCTGTTGCCCGGCGAGAACTCGTTGTAGACCTTCGGCGAGAAGATGTAGTCGCCGACGATGAAGTGCTCGTACGGGTTCTTGGTCGCGACCGGGACCGGCGTCGGGGTCGGGGTTGCCGGCGGCAGCGGGACCGTGGTGACGATCGGTGCCGGCGTCGGCGTCGGAGCCGGCGGCGGCGCGCTCGGGACGTAGCGGACCACGACGATGCGACGGTCCGGGACCCACTGAACGTACGCGCCCATCCCTTCGGAGATGACGCGGACGGGGACGACGACGACGCCCTTATAGATTTCGGGCGGGACGTCGAGCGGGCGGCTCTCGCCGTTGATGACGACTTCGGGCCGGCCGACCGTCACTTTGACGTCGGAACCGGGCTTCGAAACGTCGACGGTCCGCGAGCCGGGATCATAGGAAACGGTCGCTCCCATTTGCTCGAACATCGAGCGGAGCGGGATCAGGATGGTGTTGCCGCGCACCAGCGCAGCGAGAACGCGGTTCGCCTTGAGGCGATCGGGCTTCGCATAGACGTGGTGGTCGTTGAAGAGGATCGGGACCTCGCCGGACGGCGGGGCTCCGAAATCCGCCGGCGGGGCCGATTGCGCCGTGGCCACGGACGTCACGAGTCCGATGCTCACCAGCGCGGCCGAGAGGCAGGCTGCAAGGCGTTTCAAGGATTCCCTCCCTAGCTGCGGTGGCTCAAAGGCTCACCCCAAAGAGCTATACTTCATTGCCCCAATTCAACGGCGTTCTAAGCCTGCCAAGCGCACAAAAAAAAGCCCCCGGCATTTTTGCCGGGGGCTTTCTCGTTCAAACGAGCGAGCTCGTTAGAACTTGATGCCGAGACCCACGTAACCGCCGGCGTGCGAAGCGTCGGACGGCGAGAGGTTCTTGCCGCGGATCGTGTCGCCCAGGAAGCCGGCGTCGAGGAACAACCCCGAGCTGCCCAGGTTGAACGTTCCGCCGACCTGGTACTTCAGGAAGCGCTGCTGGAACTTGTCGGTCGTTCCGAGAAGCGAGGCAGGCGCTCCAACCGGGTAGGTGTAGTCGCCCGAGATGCTCGGGTAGTACCAGACGCTCCCGTAGACCGAGAAGGGCTGGTCGAGGTCGGGGAGCTTCTCGGCGCCGAAGCCGAAGCCGTTCTGCTTCGGGTAGCCGTAGTTCTCTTCACGGTGCAGGTAGCCCACACCGATGTAGATCCGCGGCTCGGCGATTCTCAGGCCGAGACGGCCGTCGAAGTCGGTGTCGCGCGCGGTGAACGACGGGACCGCCGTCTGGCCGTACGCGCCGATGACGGTGACGCAGCCCGGGTCACCCGCGGCCGGATACGGCGGCAGAGCAGCCGGATTCGGGCAGGGGTTCGGGACGGTGAACGCCGTCGGAGCGATCGTGCTGTTGTGCGGGTACGCCCACGAGCGATAGTCGCCTTCGAGCATCCAGGGGAGGCCGAAGAGCGGGAACTCGGCTGCGCCGCGCACGCTGTACGAGCCGCCCTTCCCGGTGTTGCCGGGGGAGAACTCGTTGTACACCTTCGGCGAGAAGATATAGTCGCCGACGATGAAGTGCTCGTACGGATTCTTGGTCGCCACCGGGGTGGGCGTCGGCGTCGGCGGCGGCGGCGTCACGACCGGAGCGGGCGTGGGCGTCGGAGCCGGCGGCGGCGGGGTCGCCGGAGCGGTGGGGATGTAGCGGACCACGACGATGCGACGGTCCGGAACCCACTGAACGTACGCGCCCATGCCCTCGGAGATGACACGGACGGGGACGACGACGGCGCCCTTATAGATTTCGGGCGGAACGTCGAGCGGGCGGCTCTCGCCGTTGATGACGACTTCCGGGCGGCCGACCGTGACTTTGACGTCCGAGCCGGGCTTCGAGACGTCGACCGTCTTCGAGGCCGGATCGTACGAAACGGTCGCGCCCATCTGCTCGAACATCGAGCGGAGCGGGATGAGGATGGTGTTGCCGCGCACCAGCGCGGCGAGGACGCGGTTCGCCTTCAGGCGGTCCGGCTTCGTGTAAACGTGCCGGTCGTTGAAGAGGATCGGGACCTCGCCGGAAGGCGGCGTGCCGAAGTCAGCGGGCGGCATGGACGTCGTCTGCGCGATCTGCGTGGGGGCGAGGGTTCCAATGTTTCCACTCGCCGTGTTCGCAGCCGAGACGGACGTCGTACCGATTCCAACCGCGACAAGCGCGGCCAGAAGCCCGGTGCTCAGTCGTTTCACGTAATACTCCCTAGCTAAGGTGTTGTGGAGAGAAGGGCGTTGGCGCCGGAGTGACCCGGCCCGATACCGGAAAGCAGAAAGGCGACATTGCCTCGCTTGCTCAGCCGGATTGGACCTACCCACTCGCGGGACCAACTAATCACGAGGCGAGGGCGCGACCCTCGCGTCTGCTCGTTCAAACGCCGGTCGATTGCCCTGGGTTCCGCCGAGGTTCCGCTCGGACGAAATTCGATTGTGCGGTTGCTCACTCGGCGGGGCATTCCTGCCGCCGGCCTGGGCCGAGGGGCTAGCCGAGCTTCTCGTCGAGGCGTTCGCGGAACTTCTCACGCGAGGTGACGTACCGCTCGTGGGTCCCCTCGGCGATCTTCTCGCGCTCGTCGAAGGCGGTGAAGGCGAACTCGATCCGCCGGCCGTCGACCTTGAGGACCTCGACCTCGATCCGCACGATCAGGCCGACCGGGGTCGCGGAGAGGTGGGCGAGATCGACGTGGGTGCCGAGCGTCACCTCGTCGTCGGAGAGTACGGGCGCGACGCACTGCATCGCAGCCTCCTCGACGAGTTGGAGCAGCATCGGCGTCGACAGGACGTCGACTCCCCGGTTCCCGCCCTTGTCGGCGGTCATCCACTCCTCGACTCGCGTCTGGCTCTGATAGGTCCTCCCGACCTCGATCTTGCCGCGCATCCCGGGCGACCTTTACGACCGGCAACCGGGCGAATCATTTTCACGTTCCAGCCGGTAGTACGGGCGGCAGCCGTGCTCGGAGAGCGCGCCGTCCTAGCCTGTTCGCAGAAAAGGAAAGTAGAAGGACACCATGATTCGCTATCAGCGCGCGTCGTTGGCCGCAGGGCTTTTGCTCGTGGCCCTCACCGCCTGCGGAAAGGGCGGGGCGAAGGCGCCCCAAGGCCCCCCGCCGCTCGCCGTCGACGTCGCGCAAGCGCATCGGCAGGACATCGCGACGTACGTGAGCCTCGACGGGCAGATCGCCCCGCTGCAAGAGTCGACGCTCAGCTCGCCGCAGTCCGGCAACGTCGTCGCCGTCTACGTCAACGAAGGGCAGCACGTGGGCGCGGGTCAGGTCATCGCGAAGCTCGACGACTCGACGCTGCGCGCGAGCCTCGAGCAGCAGCAGGCGATCGTGCAGCAGCAGACCGCGGCCCTCGGCTCGGCGAACCTGCAGGCTCCGGTCACCGCAGCGCAGGCGTCGAACACGGTCGTCACCGCGCAGCAGCAGCTCGCGGCGGCGAAGAACAACGTGCAGATCGCGCAGGCCGCGTACGAGAGCGCGCGCTCGACGTTCGTCGCGGACGAGTCGCTGCTCAAGCAGGGCTACGTCGCGCAAACCGCCTACGAGCAGGCGCGCTCGCAGTACGTGCAGGCGCTGCAGTCGCTCAACTCCGCCAAGGAGTCGGAGCGTCAGGCCGAGACCGGGCTGCACTACGCGCAGACCCAGGGCGGCAACGCGGTCCCGATCCAAAATCAGGCGATAGCACAGAACCGCGGCCAGCTCGCGGCGGCGCAGGCGCAAGTGCGGCTGCTGCAGACGCAGATCGCGCAGACCAGCATCGCGGCGCCGTTCGCCGGCGTGGTCACGCAGCGGCTCCTCGACCCCGGCGCGTTCGCCAGCCCCAACCAGCCGGTGGCGCGCGTCTCGCAGATCGACACCGTCTACATCAACGTCAACGTCCCTGACGACGACCTCGCCTACGTGCGCAGCGGGACGCCGGTGACGTTCACCAGCAGCAGCATCCCGAACCGCACCTTCAGCGCGGCGGTGATGGACGTCAACGCGACGCCGACGAGCGGCACGCTCTCGTACCGCGCACGCGTCAAGGTGCCCAATCCGGGCGACGTCCTGCGCGGCGGGATGCTCGTGAGCGTCAACGTGCGCAAGGAGTTCCATCCGGGCGCGATCGTGGTGCCGCGGACCGCGGTGTTCCAGAGCGACACCGGCTCCAACGTCTACACCGTCGTGCAGGCCCCGGCGCCGCCGGCCGGCGCAGCCGGCGGCGGTGGCGCGCCCGGCGGCGGTGCCGGCAAAGGCGCGGCGGGCGGTGCGCCCGGCGGTGCGCCGGCGCCGAAAATCATGCAGGCGAAGCAGGTTCCGGTCCAGATCGGCCTCCAGACCGACACGCTCACCGAGATTCGGTCCCCCCAAATCGGGGATGGTACGACGGTGATCACCACTCGCCCGGACGCTCTGCAGGATAAGAGCCTCGTCGCGATCGCCCCGCCGTCCGGCAGTCAACGCGGAGCCCAATAAACGTGTACCATCCCGCGCTCTCGCGCACGCTCGCCGGCGCTGCGCTCGGCGCCCTTGTGCTCACTTCGCTGCCGGTCTCGGCACCGGCCCAGACGACGACCCCGGGGACGACGGTGACGCCGCGGCCGATCTCGACGCCGCCGCCGATCTCGACGCCGGCGCCGATCGCCACGCCGCGGCCGGGGTCGAGCCCCGGCGCCACCGGGACGACGACGACGCCCGCAACCTCGCCGACACGGCCCAACAGCTCGTCGGCGCCGGGCGCGCCGTCGTCGACCGTCCCCAGCGGCGGCAACGCCGTCATCGACGCCGCGCAGATCCAGACGCTTCCGCCGGCCGATCAGGCATCGCCGCTGCCGTACCCCGCGTACGGGACGCCGGCGCCGGCCTCGCCGCCGGTCGCGGTCCCCGGCATCCCGCAGGTCGTCACGCTCCCGCAGGCGATCCTGATCGCCTACGCGCGGTCACCGCTGCTCGCCGAAGCGCGTGCGTCGGTCGCGATCGCGACCGCGCCGGTCGGGCTGGCGCAGAGCGCGCTCTTCCCGGCGGTGACCGGGAACGCGTCCTCGACGCACACCCATCGCGAAGCGGGTTCATCGTCCTCGAGCACGAGCAGCAGCAGCACCGCGAACGCCGGTCCCGCCGCCACCAACATCACGACGAACAGCCTCACCGCCGACCTGACGCAGCTGATCTACGACGGCGGGCGCGTCTCGGCGCAGATCCGCTCGGCCCGCGCCACGCAGGCCGCGTCGATCTCAACGTATCAGCGACAGCTCCAGACGGTCGCGTTCAACGTCGCGACCGCGTACTACAACACGCTCTCGGCGCAGCGTCAGACGCAGGTCGATCTCACCGCGGTGCGCCTGGATATCGTCCAGGAGAACCTCGTCAACGCAAACATCCGCGCCGGCACCGAGGCGCGCGCCGATCTCTCGACGGCGCAGCTGCCGACGGCGCAGGCGCGTGTCGCGGTGATCAAGGCGCAGGCCGCGGAGCGCGTCGCGCTGGCGACATTCGCCAACACGCTCGGGATCGACGCCAACGCGAACGTGCAGCCGAAGGACGACGTGCCGGCGCTGAGCGCTTCGTCCGGGACGCTCGCCGTCACGCCGGCGTTCCCGACGCCGTCGTACGATCAGGCGTACACGCGCGCGATCGCGCTCCGCCCCGATCTGAGTGCGCAGCAGCAGAACGTCATCTCGTTCCAGGAAAACCTGCGCGCCGCGCGGCTCGGGAACTTCCCGACGCTTTCGGCGAACGGATCGTACGGGACGACGTCGTCGGCCGTCAACGGGACGGACTACCGCAACAGCGGCTCGATCGGGCTTGCGCTCTCGATTCCGATCTACGACCGCGGCGTCACGCGCGCGCAGACGGCGCAGGCGCAGGGTCAGCTCGACAATGCGATCGCGCAGCTCCAGTTCGCGCAGCAGGGGATCCAGCTCAACGTGCGGACCGCGCTGGTGAACCTGGTCTCGGCCTACGCGGCGCTGACCCAGACGAACGCGGAGCTCACCAAGGCGCAAGAGGTCCTCCGGTCGACGGAAGCCCAGTACCGCGCCGGCGTGACGACGCTCCCGCTGCTCCTCAACGCGCAGGTCGGGATCACGCAGGCCCTGACCGACGAGGTGACCGCGGCGTACGCCGTGCGCCAGGCGGAGCAGGCGCTGCTGTACGCGGAGGGCGCGAACGCCGCCGGGTGAATCCCGACGGCATGAGCAGCCCCACGATCCCGGTCTGGATCGACGATCCGGTCAATGCTGCGATCCTCGCCGTCAGCGAGGACCGGCTGACCGGATTCCAGCTCGATCCCTTCGGCGCGGTCGCCGAACAGAGCGGTGTCGACGTCGCGACGGTCCTCGAACGGACCGTCGCGATGCTGCGTTCCGGGACGATTCGCCGCGTGCGGCAGACGCTGATGGCGACGAACCTCGCGGCGGGGAGCTTGTGCGCGTGGCAGGTCCCGCAAGAGAAGCTCAACCCCGCTTTCGAGTGGCTGTTCCGCGAGGACCCGTTCTCGGGGCACGTCGTCATCCGCACGACCGACGGCGCGACCGCGGGTGCGTCGTACCGGCTGTGGACGACGCTGAAGGTTCCGCAGGGCTACGACATCGCGAAGTATGCCGCGTTCCTCGCGCGGACGATCGGCGCCGGCGCGTACCGCCTGATGCCGGCGAAGAGGCTGTTCGCGCTCGGCGTCGGCCACGTGCGGCGGCGCGGTCTGTCGCCCGGAGAGCGCGCGCCCGTCCTCGCCGAGGTGAAGGACACCGAGATCGTCGCGCTGACGGCGGCGGAGTGGCGCGTGCTGACCGCGCTCAAGCGCGAGTTCGCGGCGGACGAGATCGTGCGCGACCTGTGGCGCCCGCGCGCGGCCGAAGCCGGCGTTTCGCTCGCAGAGTTCGAGCAGGTCGCCTCCGACCTCAACCGGCGCGGCGTGATCGGGCGCTTCTCGACCTTCCTCGAGCACGTCAAGCCGAGTGCCGCCGCCGGCGGCGCGCAGGTGACGCGCTACAACGCGCTCTTCCATTGGAAGGTCCCGGTTGGCCGCGAGCTCGACGCCGGGCGCGAGGTGGGACGGCACTACATCATGACGCACGCCTATTGGCGTGAAGGCGGACCGGAGTTCCGCGGCGTCAACATCATGGGCGTGGCGCACGGGACGGAGAAGGAGACGGTGCTGGCGCACAAAGCGGCGATCGACGAGCACCTGCGCGAGGCCGGGATCGGCTTCGATTACACCAACGTCTTCTGGGGCGGCCGCAGCGAGATCAAACCGTCGGAGATCGCGCCGCAGGCGTTCGCCGACTTCTGCGCACGTCAGGGGATCGACCCGGAGACGATGCGTTGAGCCGCGGCCGCCGCATCGCCGCGGGCGCGCTCTGCGCGCTCGTCCTCTCCGCGTGCACCAAGGTCGGTGAGACGACGAGCAGCACGACGCAGACGACGTCCGCCCCGCACGGCGACCGCCTCGTGATCGGCACCATCGCTGACCCGAAGAACCTCAACCCGGCGCTCGCGAGCGCGACCCCGGTGCTGGAGCTCTCGGCGTTCCTCTACTCGTACACGGTCCGCTACGACGATCACTCGCAGCCGGTCCCGGACGCCGTCTCGGAGATCCCGACGATCGAGAACGGCGACGTCGCCAAAGACGGGCTCACGATCAGGTACAAGCTGCGGCACGGGATCAAGTGGCACGACGGCAAGGGCGATCTGACGTGCGCCGACATGCGGTTCACCTGGCACGTGATGATGAACCCGCACAACAACGTCATCACGACGGACGGCTGGAAGGACATCAAGGACGTCGACTGCAGCGATCCCTACGTCGCGGTCGTCCACATGAAGAGAGTCTACGCGCCGTTCCTGCAGCAGCTCTGGAGCGTCAACGGCAACGCGCCGATCCTTCCGGAGCACGCGCTGGCGGCGCTCAACGACGACAAAGGCAGCTTCAACACCGCGGCCTACAACTCTGCGCCGATCGGATCCGGACCCTATAAGTTCCTCGCCTGGTCGCGCGGCAGCGAGGTCCGGCTCGAGGCGAACCCCGACTACTTCCTCGGCAAGCCGGCGATCAACGAGGTCGTCTATCGCATCATCCCCGACGGCAACACCTTGGTCACGCAGCTGCGGACCGGCGAGCTCGACCTGGCGTGGAACCTCCCGGCGGCGCAGGTCGCCAACGTCAAGCAGATCCCCAACTACACCACGGTAACGCCCGTCGTCTACCTCTGGGACCACATCGACTTCAACCTGAAGCGCCCGATGTTCGCCGACGTGCGCGTGCGGCGCGCGTTGACGTACGCGATCGACCGGCCGACGCTGCTCGAAAAGGTCGAGCACGGCCTCGGCGAGCTCAGCGACACGTTCATGGATCCGACGCTCCACCCGGACGCGGTCGATCCGACGGTGATGAAGTATCCGTACGATCCGGCGAAAGCGAAGGCGCTGCTCGACGAGGCCGGCTGGACCGTCGGCCCCGACGGTATCCGGGTGAAGAACGGTCAGCGGCTCAGCTTCACGATCGGCGCGACGGCGGAGTCGACGACGGGGCACGCGATCCAGAGCCAGCTTCAGGCGTATTGGAAGGCGGTCGGCGCCGACGCGCAAGTGAAGAACGCGCCGAGCTCGATGTTCTTCGACAACACCGCCAACGGGATTCTGCAGGGCGGCAAATACGACACCGCGATCTTCGCGTGGAACGGCGCCGCCGACATCGACCAGAGCGCGATCTTCTCCGCGCACTACCTCGCGCCGAAAGGGCAGAACGCGCTGTTCTGGACCAACGCGCGCGCCACGGCTGCGATGGACGATGCCAACGCGACGGTCGACCCGCAGCGGCGGATCGCCGACTACAAGATCGTGCAGCAAGAGTTCGCGAAGGATGATCCGTCAATCATCTTCTGGTTCCGGCGCTTCGGGACGGCGTACCGCAGCGACCTCAAAGGATTCACGTCGACGTCGGTGATCACGACGCCGTTCTGGAACACGTGGGCGTACCACTACTGAGGGCGGCCCTCGCCGCGGTGCTGCTCGCCGGCTGCGCGTCCGGCGGCGGCACGGCCGGGAGCGGCGCAGCCGAGGGCGGCCGGCATCCGTGGACGGTTCCGCACGTGCTGCGTTACGCGACCGGCGAAGACGTCGCCGGGCTCAACCCGCACCTGTACGCGCAGGTCACCGCCTCGCTGATGAACTCGAACACGATGGCGTGGCTGGTCAAGTACGACCACAACAACCGCCCCGTCCCCGAGCTCGCCACCGTCGTCCCGACGCAGGCCAACGGTGGCGTCTCGCGCGACGGCAAGACGATCACCTACCATCTGCGCCGCAACGCGAAGTGGTCCGACGGGGTGCCGTTCACTGCCGAGGACGTGGCGTTCTCGATCGCGACGGTCCGCAACCCGGCCAACAACGAGCTCACCCACTCCGGCTTCGAGTACATCACGGCGGTGCGAACCCCGGATCCGTACACTGTCGTGATCCGGCTCAACCGCCCGTACAGCGGCTTCTACGTCAACTTCTTCAGCTCGGCCGGCGGCAACCCGTGCGTGCTGCCGAAGCACATTCTCGGCGGCCTCAAGACGATCAACGACGCGCCGTACAACACGCTCCCGATCGGGATCGGGCCCTTCAAGTACGCATCGTGGAAACGCGCCGACAACATCACGCTGGTCCCCGACCCGCTCTACTTCGGGCGCAAGCCGAAGCTGCAGAAGGTGATCTTCAAGATCATCCCCGACCGCAACACCGTGCTGACGCAGCTCAGCACGCACGAGATCGACCTGTGGCTGCCGGTTCCGGCTGCGTACTCCGACCGCATCTCGACGCTGGGCGACGTCAAGGTGCTCAAGCAGTCGTCGTACCTGTACAACCACTTCGATTTCGAGCTCGAGCACCCGGTCGTGGGCGATCTCGCGGTGCGTCAGGCGCTGCGTCTGGCGATGGATCGCGCGACCATTCTCCAAAAGATTCGTCACGGCGTCGGGATCCTCCAAGAGACGCCGTTCGGTCCCGGGAACCCGCTTGCGATCGACGTGCCGCGGATCCCGTTCGACCTCCAGGCTGCCAACGACACGCTGGAGCGCGCGGGCTGGAAACGCGGCCCCGACGGCGTGCGGGTGAAGAACGGCCGGCGGCTCGAGTTCACCATCGCGATCGGGACGGGCTTGCCCGACACCGATGCGATCGTCGAGCAACTGCGGCTCTCGTGGGGGCGGATCGGCGCGCGCTTCGAGGTGAAGCACTATCCGTCGCCGCTCTACTTCGGCGCCTATGCGGCGGGCGGGATCCTCTACGCCGGCAAGTTCGACGTCGCGTTCTACGCGTGGCTGACGTCGCCCAACGGCGACCTCAGCAATATCTTGGGCTGCGATCGCTTCCCGCCGAAGGGCCAGAACGTCCCGCGCTGGTGCGATCGGGCCGCCGATGCGGCGATGAGGCGGCAGCTCGCGACGTACGATCCGAAGGCGCAGCTTGCCGCCTCGCGCATCGTCCAGGAGAGCATCGTGCGCGACGTCCCGACGATCGTCACCGACGTGCGTGAGGATCTCTTCGCGTACAACGACGACCTCAAGAACTTCCACCCCAACCAAGTCACCCCGTTCGACAACCTCGTCGACCTCGACATCTAAGGAGCGACCCGTGCGAACTTTCCTTGCCGTAGCCGCGCTCGCGGCGCTCCTTGCCGGTTGCACGAAGACCGAGTCCGCGTCGACGACGACCGGTGCGGCCGCGACGTCGAGCGCCCCGACGACCGGCGCCGAGCCGGCGCGCAAGAACAGCTACACGATCCCGCACACGCTGCGGATCGGCGACACCCAAGATTTCGACAACCTCAACCCGCATCTGTCGACGTCGCTCATCCTGGGCAACCTCAACCAGCTGACGATGGCGTACCTCGTCCGTTACGACAAGAAGAACCAGCCCATGCCGGAGCTCGCGACGCAGGTTCCGACCGAAGAGAACGGCGGGATCAGCAAGAACGGGCTCACGATCACCTGGCACCTGCGCCACGGGGTCAAGTGGTCCGACGGCGAGCCGTTCGACGGCGACGACGTGGTGTTCTCGACCAACGCCGTCAACAACCCGAAGAACAACGAGGTCGGGCGCGACGGGTGGGATCAGATCACGAAGGTCGACGAACCCGACAAGTTCACCGTCGTCTTCCATCTGAAAAAGCCTTACGCGGGCTATCTGCCGTCGTTCTTCGCCTCGGCCGGCGCGAACCCGTGCATCCTGCCGAAGCATATCCTGGGCAGCCTCCCCGACATCAACAACGCGCCGTACAACAGCAAGCCGGTCGGAATCGGGCCGTTCCGCTACGTCGAGTGGGTGCGCGGCGATCACATCACCCTCGAGGCGAACCCCTACTACTGGCGCGGCCTTCCGAAGATCAAGAAGGTCATCTACAAGGTCATCCCGGACCGCAACACGCTGCTGACGCAGGTGCAGACCGGCGAGGTCGACTTGTGGACGTTCGCGCCGTCGGCCTACTTCGGCCGTCTCAAGGCGCTCTCGAACGTCGCCTACATCCGCCAGCCGAGCTATCTCTACGCGCACATCGACTTCAACACGAGTCATCCGGCGCTGCACGAGCTCGCGGTGCGGCACGCGCTGAAGCTGGCGATCGACCGTCGCGCGCTCGTCACCAAGATCAACCACGGGATCGGGATCCTCCAGGAGAGCATGGTGACGCCGGCCAGCCCGTTCTCGCAAGACGTCCACGTACCGTTTGAAGAGACCAGCATCGCGAAGGCCAACCAGATCCTCGACGCGGCCGGCTGGAAGCGCGGCGCGGACGGAATCCGCGCGAAGAACGGCGTGAAGCTCAACCTCGACTTCGGCGTCTATGCCGGCAGCCCCGACACCGACTCGCGCATCGAGCTGCTGCGGGCGAACTGGAGCAAGATCGGCGTCGCGATCACGGTGAAACACTACAACACCGCGCTGTTCTTCCAGCTCACCGGCGGGATCTTGTACGGCGGAAAGTGGGACGTGACGCTGTTCTCGTGGCAGCTCACGCCGGATGCCGATCTGAACCCGGAGAACTCGTGCACGCTCATCCCGCCGAACGGGCAGAACGTCACCCGGCTCTGCATCCCCGAACTCCAACCGCTGCTCGAGAAACAGAAGGTGACCTACAGCGTCGAGGCGCGCAAGAAGCTGATCGCGCAAGAGGTTCCGCTGATCGTCCGCAACGTGCCGTACGTCGTCGCCTACATCAGCGAGGACATCTACGTCTTCAACCGCGACCTGACCGGCTGGCATCCGAACAACACGACGCCGTTCGACGACTTCATGAACGTCGACATCTAGCGGCGCCGCGCACCGAGCACGATCGCGGCGCCGAGCACGACGCAGCCCGCGAGCGGGAGCGCACGCAGCGCTCCCCACGCGGGCTGCGGGACGAGCAGCCCCGCGGCGCGCTGTTCGTCGGCCCACACCGCGCTCGCGCCGCCGTCCGCCGGCGCCTGATACGCCGGCGGTAGCGCGTCCGGCCAGATCGGGGCGGGCGCGGCGTTCGCGAGCGGGATCGCGCTGCACGCGACGACCGCAAGCGCGGCGAGCGGCGCCAGGTCGGCGGCGCCCGGCGCACGATCGCGGCGGCACGCGGCGAACGCGAGCGCGATCGCAACGCCCTGGGCGAGGAGCTGCGGCTGCGCGGCGCCGCGCTGCGCCAGGCCGAACCAGTCGACGAGGATCAGCACCGCGGCGACGCCGGCGACGGCGCGCGCGGTCCCCGCGGCGCGAAGCGCCAGAATGAGCAGTGGGATCACCTCGACGACGAGGTCGTGCTCGTGAAAGAACGGAACCGCGAGCGGGAGCGCGGCGAGGCCGAGCAGCGTCCCGTCGAGCGCGTTCAGCCGCCGCGTCACGATCAGCACCAGCACCGCGGCGACGGTCGCGACGGCTACGGCGACGCCGATCGCCGCGGCTGCGGCTTGCGGTTCGCCGAGCGCCCAGGCGATCGACTCCGGCGTGTGCTGGATCCCGGAGAACGCTTCGGCGTTCCCGTGCTGGCGCAGCCGCTGCAGGTAGGCGCTGAATCCGGCAGGCCCGCCGCCGGCGATCAGCGTCACCGCCGCGAACAGCAGCGCGGAGCCGGCGGCGCAAAGGAGCGCGAACAGGTCGCGCATCCGCCACGTCAGACCCAGCGCGAGGTTCGGCTGCATCGCGGCGGCGAGCGTCGCGGCGATCGCGCCGGCGGCGTAGCGGCGCTGGTAGGCGAGCAGCGCGACGGCGATTCCGCCTGCGGAGAGCATCGCCGCCTGCCCGAGCGCGATCGCGCTGACCGACGGCGCGGCGATCGCGGCGAACGTCAGCGCCGCGACGATCGTGACCGGCGCGCCGCCGCCGGCTAGCCGCAACGCGGCGGCGGCGAGCGCGAGCAGCCCGAGCGCGAGCAGCGCCGTCCACCAGCGCACCGCGACGGCGTACGGCATGCGCGCGAACAGCCCGAACAGCGGCAGCGCCGCCGCCGGACCGACATACGGCAGCAGCTCTTCGCGATTCGCGTCGACGCCGGGGATCGTTCGTTCGATCCGCCAGACGTCGCGCGACCACGGATCGCCGCCGGCATTCCACGTCGCGCCGGCGGCGTAGTAGGCCTCGAAGTCGCGGCCGAACGGCCCCTGCGCCGGCGGCGGCCGGAGTAGCGTCAGCGCCAACGCGATCGCCGCGAGCGCGCCGGCGAGCGCCGCGCTACGTCGCAGCGTAGAGCCCGAGCCGCTCGATGACGCCGGCGTTTCCCATCACGTACGCGACCCCGCCGGCGAAGCGCGCCTCGTACGCTTCTTTGTACACGACCGGGGCCGGGCCGCCGACCGCGGTGACGTAGCGCTCGTCGAGCGTCGCGGTCGACGCGCCGAGCGCGACGTCGCCGGGCGAAAGGCGAAAGGCGCCGTAGTCGCGCGCCGCCAGCGTCGGCGCGCGGTCGACCTTGGGGACGTAGTACTCCGCCGCAACCAGCGCGCCGGCGGCGTAGAACAGGCTCAAAAAGTAGCGCTGGCCGTTCTCACGCGACGCGTACGTGTGCCAGCCGCGCATCGGGTATTGGAACGCGACGCCGAACGCTTTCTCGACGTCCTCGCGCGTCGAGCCGCCCAGCGCAAAGGTGTGGTGCTCGTTGGCGAGGACGACCGGGCGGTCGAGCGGCGCGGGAGGGACGTTGCGTCGCGCGCGGTTCTGCTCGTAGACCTTGGCGAGGATCTCGACCGCGCGCTGCATTGCGAAGTCGGGGACCGGCTCGTCGTCGCTCATCCGGTGTTGCCGAACCTCGCGGCGTTGGGATCGATGTGCGTCCCCGCCGCACCGGCGACGGCAAGCAGCAGCAGCCCGAGGTACGCAACGCCGCCCATCGTGCGCTGCATCCCGGTCAAGCCCGATCCGCGCGGATCGATCTGACCGCGCCAGAGCGCGATCCAGCGCGGGATCGCGGTGAACGCGATCAGCACGAGGAACAGCACGCTGAACACCGAGGGGCCGACGAAGAACATGAACGCGATGAAGATCGGAATCCCCAGGAACCACAAGCGCGCGTCGAGCGCGCCGGCGATCGCACCGCCGTCCAGCATCGGGATCGGCATCAGGTTGAAGAGGTTCAGAAAATAGCCGATGTACGCGCAGGCGATCCAGAAGCGCTGCCCGGTCTCCAAACCGTAGACCCAGCAGACCGTCGCCGCCAAGATCCCGAACGCCGGACCGGCGATCGACGCCGCGAGATTCTGCCCCGGGGTTCCGCCGCGGCTGGCGACGAACGCGCCGAGGCCGGGGATGAACATCGGCAAGTTCGTCTGCACACCGAAGTTGCGCCAGGTCAGGTAGTGTCCGAGCTCGTGAACCAAGATCATCAGGACGAAGACGATCGCGATCTTCCAGCCGCCGAAGAGTGCTGCGTACAGCAGCAGCGAGAGGACGATCGAGGCGAAGCTCGGCAGAAACTTCAGCCCGACCAGCACCCACTTCAGGTTGAGCAAGACGAGCAGCGCGGTTTTGAACTTCGCCGCGATCAGGGCGAGCCCGACGAGGATTCCCCCGAGGCCCTGCGCTTTGCGGCCGTTCTTGGGACGCGGAGGCTCCGGCGGCAGATACTGCTGCTGCGGCTCCTGGGGACCATGCGGGTACATCGGCGCGCTCTTCGCCGAGCACCACGATGACGCCGCCTGCGCTACGGGCGCGCGCCGTGCTCTGGCTGGCGCTCGGCGTCGCGGTCGCGCTCGTCGTCGCGATGACGTGGCATCCGTGGATCCATCCGTGGACCGGGATTCGGCACTGAGCCCCGAAAGCTGCGCCGCATGACGCGGATCGTGGTGCTGGGCGGCGGGTTCGCGGGCGTCGCGGTCGCGCGGCGGCTGGAGAAGAAGCTGCGCCGCGGCGAGGCGGAGATCGCGCTTGTCGGCCGCGACAACTTCACGCTGTTCACGCCGATGCTGCCCGAGGTGAGCTCGGGGGGGCTCGAACCGCGGCACGTGGCGACGCCGGTGCGCGCGCAGCTGCACCGCACGACCTTCGTGCTCGGCGAGATCACGCAGATCGACGTGCGCGCGCGCGCGGTGGAGGCGCGCCATCCGATCACCGGCGACGTCACGCGTCTCGAGTACGACCACCTCGTGCTCGCGCTGGGCAGCGTCACGTCGACGTTCAACATCCCCGGCGTCGCCGAGCACGCGCTGCCGCTCAAGACGCTGGAGGACGCCGAGACGCTGCGCAACCGCATCATCGCGGCGCTCGAACAAGCCGTCGTCAGCCCGCCCGGGCCCGACCGCGACCGGCTGCTCACGTTCGCCGTCGTCGGCGGCGGCTACACCGGCTGCGAGTGCGCCGGCGAGCTGGTCGACTTTTTCCACTCGATCGTGCGCTTCTACCGGCCGCTCGGACTCGCCGACGTGCGCATGATTCTGATCGAAGCCGGCAAGGCGCTGCTGCCGGACCTGCCGGCCGCGATGGGCGCGTACACGACGCGCAATCTCGCGCGCCGCGGCGTGGAGCTGATGATCGGCGACGGCGTGACGCGGCTCGACGAGCACGGCATCGATCTGCAATCCGGCACGCACGTCCCGTGCGCGACCGTCGTGTGGAGCGCCGGCGTTCGTCCCTCGCCGGTGCTGCGCGACCTGCCGGTGCCGCACGCGCGCAACGGCGGGATCGTCGTCGACGGGGACATGTCGGTGCGGGGAAGTCCGGGCGTGTGGGCGCTCGGCGACTGCGCGTGGATCCCGATGAAGCCCGGCGCCGACCCCAGCGACAAAGACGCGTGGTATCCCGCGACGGCGCAGCACGCAATTCGCGAAGGTCCCGCGCTCGCCGACAACCTCGTCGCGACGCTGCGCGGCGCGCCGACGAAACCGTTTCACTACACGACGCTCGGGACGATGGCGTCGCTGGGCGCGCGGCGCGGTGTCGCGCAGCTCCCCGGCGGCTTCGTCCTCACCGGCTTTCTCGCGTGGTTTCTGTGGCGCGGTTACTACCTGGCGCGGTTGCCGGGGCTCGACCGCCAGGTGCGCGTCGCGCTGGACTGGGCGCTCGGCGTGCTCTTTCCGCGCGACATCGCCGAGCTGCGGCTGTACACCGAGCGCGGTCAGCTGCAAGCCGAGCGCGACGCCGGCTTCCAGCCGCCGCCGGTGGTGCGACCGTAGCAGTGCGGCCGCTGCTCTTCTGCGCGCATCCCGGCCACGAACTGCGCGTGTTCGGCTGGCTCAAGGAAACGAAGCCCGTGGTGTGCTTTCTCACCGACGGTTCGGCCGGAGACGGCGTGTCGCGCGCCGCGCGCTCGGACGCCGTCCTCACGTCGGCCGGAGCGACGATGGGCCCGATCTACGCGGTCGCATCGGATCGCGCGGTGTACGAAGCGCTCCTCGCCGGCAACTTCGAACTGTTCCGCGGTTTGGCGCGCCGGCTCGCCGCCGCGATCGCCGGCGGCGGCCACGCCCTCGTCCTGGGCGACGCCGCCGAAGGCTACAATCCCAGCCACGACCTCGCGCGGATGCTGCTCGACGCGGCGACCGGTCTCGCGCGGCGCGCCGGCGCGCAGGTTGTGAACTGCGCCTTCCCGGTCGTCGGTGATCCGCACGAGCCGCCGGCGGGGACCGGCACGGACGTGGTGCGCGTGCGACTCGACGACGCGACGCTGCGCGAGAAGATCGAACGCAGCCGGACGTACGCGCAGGAGACCGGCGGGATGCTGGTGAGCGAGGTCGACGAGGCGATCGAACGTTTCGGAATCGAGGCGTTTCGCGAAGAGCGCCTGTTCGACGCCGGCGACGGCGTCGATGTCGACACGGTGTTCGACGGCGCGCGGCCGTTCTACGAAACGTACGGCGAGCAGCAGGTCGCGGCCGGCCGGTACTCGTTCGTCATTCGCTGGCGCGAGCACGTGCGGCCGGTGGCGGCCGCGCTGCGTCAGCTCGCGGCGTCCTCGTAGGGGAGCGCGCGAACTTCCAGCTGCCGCAACGCGAGCCCGAGCCGGCGCACGTCGTCGCTCACGCCGAGCTCGCTCGGCGCGCGCGGCGTCTCCAGCGTCAGCTCGAGCACGACGAGCCCGCTCGCAGGCGCGGTCCGCGCGCGAAACGCGCGCCACTGCGGTTCGTGCGGATACGCGAACGACCATGACGCGACGGGCTCGCCGTTCGCTCTGACCGTCGCTCGCAGCACCGGGTGCTCGGGCACGACGAACGCGTCCACCTCGAAGGCGAGCTCGACCGCGCCGCTCGGCGCGTCGGTGCGCAACGTCAGCAGCGCGGTGCCGGCGACGGTCCACGTTCCCCACGGCTCGGGTTCGCCGAATCCGTTGACGAGCTCGACCGCACGCGGGCGGTTCGCGCCGAGCGGCACCGGCTCGCCGAGCGGCACACGCGGCGGCCGTTCGAGCGCGGCGTCGAGGTCGTTGCGCAGCTGCTCGCGTTCGACCATCCACGGCCAGCGCGAGCGGAAGAGCGGCGCCCAGGGCGCCCACGTCTCGACGTGTTGCGCGAGCGCGCGATCGTGCGCCGCGCGCCCGGTATCGACGCCTTGCGCGATGCAGGCGCCGTAGAGCGCGACGTACCGGTCGAGCGCGCGCTCCAAGCCGGCGTCCTCGCGCGCGAGCGCGGTAACTGCGGCCGCCGATTCGGCATCGTAGCGGTCGATCTCCGCCGCCAGCGCGCCCGCGGTGACGCGCCGGGTCAGCGCGCGCAGGCCGAAGTTCAGCGGCCGCCAGCGCGCATACGATTCCGGCGTGACGATGCCGGCGAGCCCGCGCGCGTCGCAGACGATCACCGCGCAGCCGGAGACCATCGCTTCGAGCGCGGAGAGCGCCGAGGTGAACACCAGGTCGTAACGCGGCAGCAGCTCCTCCGGCTTGTCGACGCGCGCGCCGGCCACGGTGCCGGCGATGTCGAGCGCGAGCCCGCGCGTCGCGCACGCGGCGCGCAGCTGCTCCAGGTGCGCGGTGTGCTTGACGAACGCCAGCGCGCGGCGCGGCGCGGCGGGGAGGCTGCGCTGCGGCGCCGGAAAGCGCTCCAGATCGACTGCGTTGCGGTGGATCGCGACCTGTTCCGCCGCGATCCCCGACTCGATGCGCAGGCGGTCGGCGACGGTATCGTCGACCGCGACGTAGCGCAGCACCGACGGAAAGTGCGGCGGCGCGTCGTGCCACGCGGTGAAGTCCTGACACACGAAGATCGCCGGCACGTCGGGAAATTGCGCGACGGCCGCGGCGAGCGGGCCGTTGTGCTGCCCGTGGATGACGTCGGGGCGCTCGGCGATCGAGGCGATGCGGTCGACGACCGGGATCGATGCCGCGCGCAGCTCGTCGGCGAGCGGTCCGATCCGTTGCGCGTAGACGATCGGGCGGTGGCCGCGGCGCAGCAGCCCGAGCGCGACGTCGCGCGTGACGATCTCGGTGCCGGTGCGGCCTGAGACGGAGAGCGCGGTGAGCAGAACTCGCAGGGCGGCCACGCTTTCCTAATAGAACGCCGCGCGCGCAAGCCCATGCCGGCGGTTGACACCCCGGGGCCGCAGGGAGTAGAGTATAACTATGTTTTTAGTTTTGGCGCTGACGGCCGCGCCGTTCTCCTACGACGGGGACCTGCGCGCCGGTCAGACGCTAACGATACGCGACATCAACGGCAACGTCCACGTTCGCGCCGGCGAGAAGCTCACCGTGCGCGCGTCGCGCACCGCGCGAACCGGCGATCCGAACGCCGTCGCGATCCACGTCGAGCAGCGGCCCGGCGGCCTGGTGGTCTGCGTGCGGTATCCGCCCGATGCGCAGGCGTCGTGCGAAGCGCACCACGTGAACGTGGGCGCGCATAACGACACGACGGTCGACTTCGACGTGACCGTGCCGCGCGGCGTCGCCGTCGACGCGGGGACCGTGAACGGCACCGTCGACGCGACCACGGACGGACCGGTCGACGTCACCTCGGTCAACGGCGACGTCCGCGCCGAAGGGCGTGCCGTCCACCGTGCCGAGACGGTGAACGGCTCGGTGCACGTTCGCGTCCTCGACTGGCCGACCGGGTCGCTCGTCGCCAAGACCGTGAACGGTTCGATCGATCTCTCGCTGCCGCCCGGCAGCGGCCTCGCGCTCGACGCGCACACGATGAACGGTGACATCACCGCACCGGGGATGGCCGTCGACCGGCCGCGGTACGGACCCGGCGCGCGCGTTCACGCAACGAGCGGCCGCGGTGCCGTCGCGGTCGTGCTCGACACCATCAACGGCTCGATCGCGATCCGCTAGGCGTTACACCCAGGCGTCGTCGGAGCCGGCGTACGTGTTCCCGTAGAGCGACGCCGCTTCTGGGTAGGGCTCGGCTTCGACGGAGTCCGTGGCGCGGTTGACCAGGTCGCCGATCTCCCGTTTGAGCTGCCGCAGCTCCTCGGCGCTGAGCACACCGTGCTCGAGGCAGTACTTCTCGAACTTCGGGACCGGATCGCTCTCGCGATGCTTCGCGACCTCGTCGCGCGTGCGATAGGTCCGATCGTCGTCGTCGGTCGTGTGTGAGAGAAAGCGGTAACAGTGCGACTCGACCAGCACGGGGCCGTCGCCGCGCGCGGCGTGCGCGCGGGCCTCGCGCATCGCGGCGTAGACGGCGACCGGATCGAACCCGTCGGCGCCGATCGCGTGCATCCCGTAACCGGCGGCGCGCGCGGCGACGTTCGGGTTGCGCATTTGCTTGCTGATCGGCGTCGAGATCGCCCACTCGTTGTTCTCGCACGTGAACACGACCGGCAGCAGGTGGACGGCCGCGAAGTTCATCGCTTCGTGCCACTCGCCTTGTGAGGTCGCGCCCTCGCCGAACTGGCAGAAGACGACGCGATTCTGCGTGCCGCTGCGCTTGAGCGCCCAGGCGGCGCCGACGGCGTGCGTGCACTGGGCCGCGATGATCGAGGAGATCGATGCAATCCCCAGATCCTTCGCGGTGACGTGGTTGATGATCGAGCGGCCGCCGGTGCGGTCGTTCGCGCGCGCGAGCTGCGAGCGGAACAGGTCTTCGAGCGGAAACCCACAGGCGAGGATCAGCCCGGTGTTGCGATAGTAGGGATAGAGCAGATCGCGGCCGCGTTCGAACGCGAGCCCGGTCGCGGCCTGGACGGCTTCATGCCCCTCCGAGCCCATCGCGATCCCGATCTTCCCTTGCCGGTTGAGCTGAAAGCCGCGCGTGTCGACGGCGCGCTGCGTCAGCATCGAGCGCAGCAGCGTGTGCAGTTGCTCGGGGGTGAGCTTCACCGTTTCGCGCGTCGTCGCCGCCGTCGTCGCCATCCGCCTCCGTCCGTTCTGCGCGCCCGGGATGCCCCCTACCGACCGTTTGGGCGGGGAGCCCGGCGTACGGCGGCCAAGGACGAGCACGATGCGTACCGTCCGTACCCTTGCCGTCTGCATTCTCGCCGGCGCCGCGGCGCTGTGTTCGTCCGCGGCCTCCGGCGCTCCGATCCGACCGAGCGAGTCGCACCCGCCGGCGATCCCGCGCACGACCCCGACCCCGGCCCCCGACACCGCCGGGCTGCACTTCCGCGCGATCGGTCCGACGATCTCCGGCGGCCGCGTCGCGGCCGTCGCCGGAAGCGACGCGGATCCGTCGCTCTACTACGTCGGCGGTGCGGGCGGCGGCGTCTTCCGGTCGACCGACGGCGGCGTCTCGTACGTGCCGGCGTGGGACGGTCCGCGCTTCGGCGCGATCGGCGCGATCGCGATCGCGCCCAGCGACGCGAAGGTCGTGTGGGTCGGCACCGGCGAGGCGAACCCGCGCAACGACGTCTCGTTCGGCGACGGCGTCTACGTGACGCGCGACGGTGCGAAGCACTGGACGCACGCCGGGCTCGACGACACCTCGCAGATCGCGAAGATCCTTGTCGATCCGCGCGATCCGAACCGCGCGCTCGTCGCAGCGCTCGGCGATCCGTGGAAGGACAGCGCGGCGCGCGGCGTCTACCGCACGACCGACGGCGGCAAGACGTGGTCGAAGACATTGTACGCCGGGCCGCAGAGCGGCGCGGCGGATCTCGCGTGGAGCCCGCGCGCACCGCGCACCGTGTTCGCCTCGATCTGGCAGTTCCGGCGCCAGCCCTGGATCGCGACGAGCGGCGGACCCGCCGACGGACTCTATCGCTCGCGCGACGGCGGCGCAACCTGGACGAAGCTGAGCGGACACGGGCTCCCGACCGACACGCTGGGCCGCATCGGAGTCGCGGTCGCGCCGAACGATCCGCGCCGCGTCTACGCGGTGATCCAGTCGAAGCAGGGCACGATCTGGCGCTCCGACGACGACGGCGACAGCTGGAAGAAGGTCAGCGACGACACGCGTCCCGAGCAGCGGCCGTTCTACTTCTCGCACCTGGCGGTCGACCCGAAGAACTCCAAGCGCGTCATCGCCGTCTCGATGTACCTCACCGTCTCCAAGGACGCCGGCCGGACGTGGAAGCACCTCGTCCCGTCGGTGCACGTCGACAACCACGCGATTTGGTGGTCCGGCGACGGGCGGCGGCTGATCGAGGGGAACGACGGCGGCGTCATCCTCAGCCGCAACGGCGGCGACGGCTGGGCGTTCGCGCACACGATCCCGCTGGCGGAGATCTACCACGTCGGCTTCGATCTGCAGAAGCCGTACACGATCTGCGGCGGACTGCAGGACAACAGCTCCTGGTGCGCGCCGACGACGTCGCGCAACGGGATCGGGCTGCTCGACCGCGACTGGTTCGCGATCGCCGGCGGCGACGGAATGTACGCGATCCCCGATCCCGTCGATCCCTCGCTGATCTGGACGAACACCCAGGACGGCGTGCTCGGAATCTACGACACGAAGGCGCGTCACGAGGTCGACGTCTCGCCGTATCCGCGCGACGTCTTCACCTCGCTGCACTCGCTCGCCGACTCGCCGTACCGCTTCAACTGGAACGCGCCGCTCGCGTTCTCGCCGCAGGACGGCCACACCGCGTACTTCGGCGGCAACGTCGTCTTCGCGACGACCGACCGCGGGCGGCATTGGACCGCGATCAGCCCCGACCTCACCCGCAACGAGAAGGAGCATCAGCACGCCTCGGGCGGTCCGATCACGCTCGACGTCTCGGGCGCGGAGACGTACGACACGACGCTCGCGATCGCGCCGTCGCCGAAGGAGGCCGGCGTCATCTGGGCCGGCACCGACGACGGGCTCGTACAGATAACGCGCGACCGGGGCGCGCACTGGGCGAACGTGACGCCGTCGAGTTGGCCGCGCTACGGCCGCATCGAGGCGATCGACGCGAGCCCGTACGCCGCCGGCACGGCGTTCGCGCTGATGGACCGTCACGATCTCGGCGACCGGCGTCCGTACGTCTTCGTCACCGACGATTTCGGCAAGACGTGGCGCTCGATCGCGGGCAACCTCCCGGGCGACGTCCCGGTGCGCGTCGTGCGCCAAGATCCGCGCGTGCAGAACCTGCTCTACGCCGGGACCGAGAACGGTCTCTACGTCTCGTTCGATCGCGGCGGGCGCTGGGAGCGCCTGCACGCGAACCTGCCGCGGGTGGCGGTCTACGACGTGCAGGTGCAGCCGGCGGCGAACGATCTGCTGCTCGCGACGCACGGTCGAGGCTTCTACGTGCTCGACGACGCGGCGCCGCTGCAGCAACTCGCCGCGGCGCGCGCGACGGCGGCGACGTTCTTCCCCGTCCGCGACGGGACGCTCTGGAGCGGTTGGCCGTCGATCGAGACCGGCGATGCGAACGCGGTTCCGGCGAACTTCGGCGTCGGGCCGAACGCGCCGGCCGGCGCGGTGCTGACCTTCTATCAGAAGACGAAGGCGAAGGCTCGGCCGTGGTTCGAGATCCTGGACGCGCAAGGGAAGGCCGTGCGCACGCTGCGCGGCTCGTACCGCACCGATGAGGGGAAGAAGTGGTACGTCACCAACGACGCCGGGATCAACCGGGTCGTGTGGGACGGAAACGAGGACGGTCCGACGCGCTGGAACGGGACGAGCCTGCAGAACGCGGGTCCGCTGACGGGCGCCGAGGCCGTGCCCGGACGCTACACCGCGCGGCTGCACGTCGACACGTACGTCGCCGACCAGAGCTTCACGCTCGCCGACGATCCGCACGTGCCGTGGACCGCCGAGGAGCGGGCGGCGCGTCATGCGTTCTTGGCGACGGCGTTCCGCTGGATCGACGGCATCGACCGCGCGCTCAACGCGATCGATGCGCGGATGAAGAAGGCGACGCCGGCGGAGCGCGCGCGGCTCGTCGCACTCCGCGACGAGCTGACGTCCGACGCGAAGTACGACGAGGACTCGATCGCCAAACCCGACCGCGTTCGCGAGCGCGTTTTCGGGGCGGCGTTCCAGCTCGGCGGCGCCCTCCAGCCGCCCTTCGAGCAGCACCGCGACGCGCTGCGCGCGCTCGTCCCCGACGTGACTGCGGCCTTCCGCGACATCGACGCCGTCTTCGGCGCCGGATTCGTGACCGTCGGAACGCCGCCGGACCTGGCCAGCCCCTCGCCATGAGCGTCGAGCCGCGCAAGCCGTACGACATCGACTCGCTGACGGACGTCGCGCTGCGCGTCTTTGCCGAGCGGGGGTACGACGGCGCGTCGATGGACGACGTCGCGCGCGCGGCCGGGATTACCAAGGCCTCGATCTACCATCACGTCAGCGGGAAGGAGGCGCTGCTCGAACGCGGGTTGGGCCGCGCGCTCGACGCGCTGTTCGCGATCCTCGAAGAGCCGGCCGCGAAGGACGGGCCCTCGGCCGGCCGGCTGCGCCACATCGTCACCCGCGTCGCGGAGACGATGCTGCACCTGCTCCCCGAGCTCACGGTGTTGTTCCGCGTTCGCGGCGGCTCGGCGACCGAGCGCGAGGCGATGGAGCGGCGGCGGCGTTTCGACCGCATCGTGACCGAGCTGATCGCGCAGGCGCAGCGCGACGGTTCCGTCCGTACCGACCTCGACGCGCGGCTGATCGCGCGGCTCGTCTTCGGGATGTCGAATTCGGTCGCCGAGTGGTATCGCCACGGTTCGTCGCTCGGCGAGACGGCGGTCGTGCGCGGGATCGCCGCGCTCGCGTTCGAGGGGATGCTCCCACCGCGCTGACCGGCGCGCTCGGCCGCCGAGTGGGAAACCTCGTGGTGTGCCGCTCGCGCTGCTTCGGCCGATCCTCGGCCTCGCGGTGGTCGCGATGCTCGCCGTCGCGGTCGCCGACCTCGCGCACCACGCCGTCGCGGCGACGGCCGCCGAGGCGGTCGACTACGCGGTGCGGATCGGCGTCCTCACCCTCGCGGTCACCGTCGTCTACCTGCGCGGCGCGACCGTCGAAGGCTTCGCGCTCGCGGCGTTCCTCGCGCTGACGGCGTTCTTCTCGGCCTCGCTTGCGCCGCCGCCGCACATCGGTTGGTGGCAGACCGCGTTCGCGCTGGTTCAGGGTGCGCTCGGCGCCCTCCAAGCGCTCGCGCTGATCGTCCTGATGAGCGCGCTCGGACCGCAGACCGCGGCCCGCGGCCGCATCGCGCGGATCGGGGCCGCGCTCTGTCTCGCGGTCGCGGCGTACCAGATGATCGGCGCGGCGATCTTCGCCAAGGCCGGCGTGCTCCTACCGCTCGTCGACACCGTCGTCAGCGGCGGGACGCTGGGGATTGCGCTGGCCTTGTACTCGATCTTCGTCTTCGCCGTCGCGGTCGCGCAGTCACGCGGCGCCGACCGGCGGCGGCTCGCGATCGCCGGCTGCGCGTTGCTCGCCGGCGAGCTGAGCGCCTACGTGTTCGTCGTCGTTCGCGGAAGCGGCGGTCCCGTCGCCTGGGAGGCGATTGGCGCGGTCTCGCTCGCCGTGATGGCCGCCGGGCTGGGCTACGCGCTTCTCGTCGAGCACCTGTTCGACATCGGCTTCGTGGTGAACCGGGCGGTCGCGTACGCCGTGATCTCGGCGATCGTCGTCACGTTCTTCATCGGCGTCGAGTGGGCGATCGAGCACTGGGCGAGCGCGATCGGCCGCCTCAACGGCGCGCTCATCGAGATCGCGCTCGCGGCCGCCGTCGGGCTCTCGCTCCGCCCGCTCCACGCGTTCGTCGACCGCCTCGTCGACGAGCTGCTCTTCTCGCAGCGCCACCGGGCGGCGAACGCGCTGCAGCGCTTCGCACGCGAAGCGCATCTGATCGGCGAGCCGCGCAAGCTGTTCGACGACACGTTCTGGACGCTGCGCACGTTCGCGCGGGCGCGCGACTGCGACATCCTGCTGCGCGAGGAGGACCGGACGTTCCGGTCGGTGCGCGACGGCGTGCGCCGGATCCACGAGGACGACGTCCTGGCGCTGCGGCTGCGCAGCACCGGTGAGCCGGTCCTGCGCCGTGCGTTCCCGGGCTTGCGCGAGGTGGACGGCGACGTCGCGCTGCCGATGCTGGTGCGCGGGATGCTGACGGGGATCGTGCTGGTCGCGCTTCCCGAGCGTGCCGAACCGTACTCGCCCGAAGAGCTGCAGGCGCTCGGGCACGTCGCGCGCGACGTCGCGTTCGCGCTCGTCGCGCTCGACGCTGCCGAAGCGAAGCGGCTGCGCGAAGAGAACGCCGAGCTGCGCGCTCGCCTGCTGATCTCGTAGGCCGCACGGGTACAGGCGCCTCGATGGGGAGCGAGGAGCGGCACGAACTCTGCGTCATCGGCGCGGGGACGGCGGGCTACGCCGCGGCCGAAGCCGCCCGCGACGCCGGACGAGACGTCGTCATGATCGCCGGCAACGACGAGCTCGGCGGGACGTGCATCCTGCGCGGCTGCATGCCGGCGAAGACGGTCCTCGCGGCGGCGCAGTACGAAGGCGAGGTCGAGCGTGCGCGGAGCGTCGGCGTCGAAACGGGGCAGGTGCACGTCGACCTGCCCGCGATCATCCGGCGGAAGCGCGCGCTGGTCGATTACTTCGCCGCCGATCGGCGGCACGAGCTCAGCGCGTACGCCTTGGTGCGCGGCGATGCGCGTTTCGTCGCCGGCGACACGATCGTCGCCGCCGGAAAACGCATCCGCGCCGAACGGTTCGTGATCGCGACCGGGGCTGCGATCGTCCCGCCGCGCGGCATCGAGCTCGACGGCGTGCCGCTGGTCACGAGCAACGACGTCCTGGAGATGACGCATGCGCCGCGGCGGATCGCGATCGCCGGCGGCGGGCCGATCGGCTGCGCGTTCGCCCAGTTCTTCGCGCGTCTGGGGACGCAGGTGACGCTTTTTCAGGACGCGCCCGAGCTGCTGCGCAACGAGGACCCCGACGTCGGCACCGCGATCCGTGCGGTGCTGCAGAACGAAGGCGTCACCGTCGTCTGCGACGCCGACCTGCGCTCCGCCGTGCGGGCACGTGCCGACGTCGTGCTGCTGGCCGCGAATCGCCGGCCGAACGTCGCCGGGCTCGACCTCGCGGCCGCTGGGATCGACGGCGACACCGCGCGCGGGATCCTCGTCGACGCGACGCTGCGCAGCGTCTCGAACCCGCGCGTCTTCGCCGCCGGCGACGTGATCGGCCGGCGGCAGCTGGTCCACACCGCGGCCTACGGCGGCCGGCTCGCGGCAGCGAACGCGTTCGCGGACCCACCGATCGCGGCGGAGTGGGAGCGGTGGGAGACGCACGCGGTCTACACGCAGCCGCAGATCGCCGTCGTCGGGCTCGACGAACGTGCTTGCCGCGCGCGCGGCATCGAGGTTGACGTCGCGACGGTCCCCGCGGCCGAGGTCGGCAAGGCGCTCGTCGCGGGCGAGGCCGAGGGCTACGTGAAGATGCTGGCACGCCGGGACGACGGCCGCGTGGTCGGCGTCACGCTGGTGACGGACGATGCCATCGACCTCGCCGGCGAAGCGATCGCGCTGCTGGACCGGGGCGTGACGGCGCGCGAGATCACCGCGATGCCGCATCTGCACCCGACGATGAGCGAGCTGCTCGCGAGCGCCGCCGAACGCCTTCTGACGCAGGAGCGCAAGCCCGCACGGACGATCTAGCGGGATGAGGAAGCTTCTGTGGGCCGTCCTGGTTCTGGTATCCCTCGGCACCGCTCCGGCGTTCGCGCAATCGGCCGCGCGAGACACGACGCGCGAACAGCTTCGCAGCGTCTTAACGACGGCCGGAGCGCGTTCCGACGTCAACGCCGCCTTCCGGCAGAGCACCAAGAACCCGTACAACTTCGTCACGTCGATGACGGGGTTGACCTATGCGGACTCGCTCGAGGTCGTGGTCAGCGTCACGCAGTCCAATACGATCGGTTTCCGCGTCTATCCGCACTATCACGGCGGGTACATCAACGTCGACAAGGCCGCGAACCCCGCCGGCTTGATGCACAAGCTGCTGTACTTCAGCGACCAGAACTTCTTGTTCTGGGGCGCCGACGACGGCGGCGACGTGTTCTCGGGCTACACGATCACGCTGGAGTCCGGCTTTCCGGCCGACGCCATCGTGATCGTCCTGCGCAGCATTCGCAACACCGACAAGTTCGTCGGCGAGTTACGAACGTTCCTGACGTAGACGGATGCGTTACGGCGAGTAGAAGTAGACGATCACGAAGGTGTCGCCGGCGGTGAGAGTCGTTCCGCCTCCGCCTCCGCCCCCGCCCGGGGCGAACGTCACGACGGTACCGCTGATGGACGATGCCATCTGCGAGCATTGATGCGACGGGTTCGTGACGTCGTCGAAGATTTGGTAGAACGTGTGACCGGTCGTCGAGAACGACGCCGGCAGCGTCAGCTTCTGCGTCGGACTGCTTAGCGACGTCACGTTCTGATTGATCGTGAACTTGAGGTAGAGCACCGGGGTCCCGAGGGTCGACGGCGAGCACGTCGATGCGGGGACGGGCACCTGAGCCGGCGCGGTGGTCGAAAGCGTGTACGAGGCCGTGGTTCCGCTCGCCGGGTTCATGGTCGGGAAGTCGATCTCCGCCGAGTATCCCGCGCCGACGGGGCCCGCGATCAACGCGGAGTTGCTTGCCAGCGAAGCCGTACCGCTGGTGCTCGACGGGAACGGCGTCCCGGTCGCACCCGGCGTTGCGGTCGGGGTTGCGGTCGCTACCGGCGTCCCCGTAGCGACGGGCGTCGCGGTCGGAACCGGCGTCGCGCTTCCAACCGGCGTCGCGCTAGGAACGGGCGTTGGGGTCCCGCCGACGACGCTCACAGGCGGGTTCGAAGAGCTTCCCTGACACGCCGCGAGCGCCGCGCCCATCGACAGGGCGACGACGGAGGCAATGACGGTGGAGTGCCATGCTGACGTCTTCATAATGAGTCTCCACGCTTTCGCGGTCGCTAACGTGCGTTCTGGGGTGGCTATAAGAGCCATCCAACTGAACCCCAGCTTGCACTATACTACGACGTGCCGAACCGCGCCTCTGTTGAGTTGCGGAGCTTCCTGTCGCAGGGCAAGCCAACCGACCGAGCACAATGAGACCGTAGAGCCGATCGCTATCGCAGCGGTGAGGCCGCCGAACTGCCCGATGGCACCGCCGGCGAGCGACCCCGCCGCGAGCGCAGCCCAGCCGACGGTCCGCATCGCGGCGTTCATCCGGCCCAGCAGGTGGTCGGGGACGTGCGCGGTCTGCAGCGTCTGCTGCGTCGTCGCGCCGATCGGGCCGGAGAACGTCTGCAGCGCGCGCCCGACGAAGATCGCGAGCAGCGGCGCGACGTGAAGCAGGTACGTGAACTTGCCGAGCGCGGAGAGCAGCGTGGCCATGGCGAGCGTCGGGACGGCGCCGAACCGCACGCCGGCGCGCCGTGCGACGAGCGCGCCGCCGATGCCGAGGTTCGCGAACGCCATCACGCCGCCGAACGCCAGCGGGCTCAGCCCGAGTTGGCGATAGCAGTACAGCGCGAAGACCGACGACACCATCGCTCCGCCCAGATATGCCGTCGAACTGGTCAGCGCGACGGTGCGCAGGACCGGATCCTCCAACAGCGCGCGAAACCCGGCGACCGCCTCACGGCGCGCGCTCTCGTTGCCGTGCGGACGGGGTACGTCGTCGCTCGCGCGGATCATCAGCAGGCTCGCGGTCGAGACGGCGAACGAGATCACGTTGAGGGCGACGGCGAGCGGCGCGCCGACGAACTGCACGATCGAAGCGGCGCTCCCGGTCCCGACCGCTTCGGCCAGCGACCCGCTCATCGCGAGGCGCGCGACGCCGCGATGGTACCGCTCCGGGCCGCAGAGCGACGGCAGCAGCGCCTGATACGCCATGTCGAACAGCACGCCGGCGGCCGCGCAGACGCCGCCGACGACGAAGAACTGCAGCAGCGAGAGGGCGTGGAAGCACCACGCCGCCGGGAGCGAGGCGAGCGCAAGGGCGCGTACCACGTTGCTCGCGATCAGCAGCGGCTTGCGGCGATGGCGGTCGGCGATCACGCCGGCCGCCGTGGCGAGCAAGGGAACGATCGCGAACTCGAAGGCGGTCAGCGCGCCGACCGCGAGCGGGCTGGCATGGAGGGTGACGATCGCGATTGTCGGCAGCGCGAAGGCGGTGAGCTGGCCGCCCAACTCGGAGACGAACTGGCCGCTCCAAAGCAAGCGAAAATCGCGGCGGTGTGAACCGGCCGTACCGAAGGGGTCCATTTTCTTGGTACTCGGGGGCGTCTCTCGCGCACATTAGCAGGCGGACCGCCCTTGCGACCCAGGTCACGGCACGGTATACTCGCCCTTACCAACCATTCGGTAGGGAGAAATCGCTCGCCATGGCCACCACCGCGCAGCAGCCCCAACTCGTCGTCCCGAGCACCGGCTTCGCCCCCTATCCCGAGGTCCCGCAGCCGAACATCTTCCCGATGGAGTGGCGGGTCGAGACCCCGAAGCTCGCCGAGCTGTACGAGCGGGCGAAGCGCCACGTCTGGAACCCGTCGGACTTCCCGTGGGAGACGCTGCGCGCCGAGGACTTCACCGAAGAGCAGCGGCTCGGGATCATGTACTGGTACGCGGTGCTCGCGAACTTCGACGGTTCGGGTCCGGCGGTGTTCGCGAAGGCGACGATCCACGCGTTCGAGACGCATCAGGAAGACCCGATCCGCAAGTGCTTCTTCTCGATCACGCACGACGAGATGAATCACGAGGAAGTCTGTCAGCGCGCGATCCAGGCGCTCGTTCCCGGCGGCCCGATGGACTTCGCGGCGACGAGCGATCTCGCGCGGGCGGCGCAGAACAACATCGGCTGGCTCTATCACAACGGCGGCCGCTACTGGAGCGGCTACTCGGCGTCGCTCGCGAAGTATCCGCTCAGCGTGCTGTTCACCTCGTTCATGATGGGCGAGGTCGCGTCGTCGACGCTCTTCTTCGGGATGTCGCGCAAGGCGACGCACCCGCTGTTCAAGGAGATCTTCAAAAAAGTCGGTCAGGACGAGGCGCGTCACCTCGCGATCTGTCTGACCGTCCTCGAACGCGACTGGCCGGGTCTCACCGACGAGTACAAGGTGATGATCACCAAGCAGCTGCGCGCGGGCTTCGTCTTCCTCAGCATGATCCTGTGGGAGCCGCCGAATCAGTTCTGGGACATCCCCGACTATTTTCTGCCGAACCACCGCGTGCTCGTGCAGCACGCGCGCGACGCCGGGCTCGGCGTTCTGACCTTCGACGAGCAGGCGGAGAACTGGCG
>DASYFS010000320.1:0-5343 GCA_036498305.1 Candidatus Elarobacter sp.
CGATAGTCGTGCGCCTGCTCTTTGGAGCGCTGGCTGTGCGTCACGCCGGCGGCTTCGTCCCAGCCGCGCGTCTCCTGGATGACGCGGCCGCCGCCTTCGACAACCGCGATCTGCCGTGCAATCTCGCTCTCGATCGCGCGCCGGACGCTGCGGAACGAGTTCATGTTCTTGATCTCGGCCTTCGTTCCGTATTCGGCCGCGCCGCGGAGACGGATCGAGACGTTGGCATCGCAGCGCAGCGAGCCTTCCTCCATCTTCACGTCGCTGACGCCGAGCTCGCGGAACGTGCGCGCGAGCGTTTCGAGGAATGCGACGGCTTCGTCGGCGGAGCGCAGGTCGGGTTCGCCGACGCATTCCATCAGCGGAACGCCGGCGCGGTTGAAGTCGATCAGCGATGCCGTCGCGCCGGCGAGGCGACCGTCGGCGCTGGCGTGCGTCGACTTCCCGGTGTCTTCTTCGAGATGGATGCGGGTCAGGCGGCATTCGCCGCGAGTGCCGTCCTCGAGCCAGTACTTCACCACGCCGCCCTGCGTCAGCGGCATGTCGTACTGCGAGATCTGATAGTTCTTCGGCATGTCCGGATAGAAGTAGTTCTTCCGGTCGAACTTCGAGTGCTCGGGGATCTCCGCGCCGAACGCGAGGCCGGCTCGCATGACGTGCTCGATCGCAGCAGCGTTGGGTACGGGCAGCGCGCCGGGCAGCGCCAGACACACTGGGCAGACTTTCGTATTGGGCTCGCCGCCAAACTCGTTCGGGCAGCCGCAAAACATCTTCGAGACCGTCTTCAACTCGACGTGGCACTCAATGCCGATGACGGCTTCGTATTTGGTTCGCAGGTCGGCGTCGGTGCGTGACGAGGGCCCCTCGACAAGCTCGGGGTGACGGATCATGCGGTGGCGACCTCGATCGGGCTCAGCTTCTCGGCGTGTTTCGTCGCCTGTTCGTACGCGTGGGCGTAGCCGAGCAGCTCGCGTTCGGTGAACAGCGGTGAGGCGAGCTGGAGGCCCATCGGCATCGGGCGTGAGCCGCCTTCGGGGACGACGGCGCCGCACGGGACGGAGAGCGACGGCAGGCCGGCGAGCGAGACGGGGATCGTGTAGTAGTCCATCAGGTACATCGAGACGGGATCGGACTTGGCGTTGAAGCCGAAGGCCGGCGACGATGCCGCGGGCGATGCGATCACGTCGCAGCGTTCGAACGCACGTGCGAAGTCTTCGGCGATCCGCGTGCGCGCCTTCTGCGCTTTCACGTAGTACGCATCGTAGTAACCGGACGAGAGCGCGTACGTGCCGATCAGGATGCGGCGCTTCACCTCCGGGCCGAACCCGGCGGCGCGCGTCCGCTCGTACATCTCGCCGACGTCGGGGCCGTCGACCCGCAGGCCGTACCGCACGCCGTCGAAGCGCGCGAGGTTCGACGAGCACTCCGCCGGGGCGATCAGATAGTACGTCGCGAGCCCGTACTTCGCCGTCGGCAATTCCACCTCGACGACCTCGGCGCCGAGCGCCGCAAGATCCGCGTACGCCTTCTGATAGACGGCGTCGATCGCGGGGCCGAGCTCGCCGGTCGCGAACTCCCGTACGACGCCGACGCGGACGCCGCGCAGATCGGTGCGCAGCGCGCCGGCGGTCGGCTCGAGCGGACGGTCGACGCTGGTCGCGTCGAGCGGATCGTGACCGCCCATCACGTCGTATGCGAGCGCGGCGTCCTCGACGGTGCGCGCAAACGGCCCGATCTGGTCGAGCGACGAGGCGAACGCGATCAGCCCGTAGCGCGAGACGCGCCCGTAGGTCGGCTTGAACCCGACGACGTTGCAGAACGCGGCCGGCTCGCGGATCGAGCCGCCGGTGTCGCTCCCGGTCGAGATCGTCGCCGCGAAGCCGCCGACCGCCGCCGCGCTTCCCGCCGACGAGCCGCCGGGGACGCGTTCGAGGTCGTACGGGTTGCGCGTCTTCTTCAGCGCCGAGTTCTCACCCGAGCTGCCCATCGCGAACTCGTCGAGGTTGGTCTTCCCGATCGGCAGCGCGCCGGCGTCGAGCAGCCGCTGGACCGCGGTCGCAGTGTAGACGGCGGTGAAGTTCTCGAGGATCTTCGAACCCGCGGTCGTGCGCGTTCCGGTGAAGCACATGTTGTCTTTGATGGCGAGCGGCACGCCCGCCAGCGGCAACGTCTCACCGGCGGCGACGCGCTCGTCGACGCGGCGCGCATGCGCGCGCATTAGCTCGGGCGTCAGCTCGAGGTACGCATCGAGGCTCGAGTCGACGCGCGCAACGTGCGGAATCACCGCCTCGGCGATCTCCGCCGCCGACACGTCGCGAGCATTCACGGAGCGCGCGATCACGCGCGCGGAGTCCCGAATCGGATCCATGCCTAGCTCTCGTCCGCGATGATGCGCGGAACGGCGAAGAACCCGTGCTGCGCGTTCGGCGCGTTGCGCAGCGCGTCGGCGTGAGAAAGCTTCGTTTCGGGCCGCAGGACGTCGTCGCGCTGCACGTTACGGGACGGAACGACCTGCGCCGTCGCGTGGACGTCTGCGGTGTCGAGCTCCGCGAGCTCATCCACGAACGTCAGCAGGTGCCCGAGCTGGGGTCCGAAGGTCGCGATCTCGTCCTCCGTGAGCGCCAGCCGCGCGAGCTTCGCGACGTGGCGAATGTCGATCCGGTCCGTAGCCATGACCCGTTTCGATTCGCCTCGGCCCGATCAGCCTCCGTTCGCCGTGCCGCGGTCGAGCGCGGCCATCACTTGGCCGCGTTGCCGAAGGTGCGGAAGTGCGATCGGACCCATGCGCATCACCTCGCGGAATCCGAGGCGCTGCAGGAGCCGCTCGCTTCGCGCGTTCTCGGGTTCGTAGTACGCGCCGAGCCGGACCAGCCCGAGGGTCGAAAAGGCGTGCTCGACGACCGCCGCGGCCGCCTCGCTCGCGAAACCGCGGCCCTCGTACGCGCCGTCGACCGTGTAGCTGAGCATCGCCGACGGCGGCTCCGCCGTGAACCCGTCGAGCGCGATGACGGCGACGATCGCACCGGTCTGCGAGTCGAGCGCGAGGAAGGCGGTCCCTCCATCGTCGCGGACGAGATCGGTGCGGTGCCGCTCGCCCCACGGCGCGAAGCGCGGTTCGTTGCGGCGATAGTACGCGACGAGCGCCGGCTCATCGGCGGCTTCCGCCGGCCGCAGCCGCAGTCGCGGCGTCTCGATCGTCACCGCGCGCCCTTCTCGCTTCGGCAGGCGCGGACCGCCGTTCGCACAAGAATTGGTCCCATGGTTCGTCCCCTCGCGGCCGTTGCGGCAGCCATCGTCCTCGCCCTCACGACGGCGGCGAGCGCGGCAATCCCGCCGGCCCCGATCGCAAAGAAAGTCCCGGTCACCGACACGTACTTCGGGACGCAGGTCGTCGACCCGTATCGGTGGATGGAGGCGAAGGGTCCGGATCTGCTCGCGTACCTCAAGGCCCAGAACGACCGGACGCGCACGATCCTCGATTCGATCCCCGGCCGGGCGGCGCTGCAGGCGCGTCTCCAGCAGCTGCTCGACACGACGAACGTCTCGCAGAGCGTGGCGGTCCATCACGGGACCTACTTCTATCAGAAGACCCCGCCCGGCGCGAACTCGGCGAAGCTCTACACGCGCATCAACGGCGTCGAGAAGGTCCTGATCGACCCCGACACGATGGCCGGCCCGCGGCAGGCGATCTCGTACTTCGTCCCCTCCGACGACGGGACGCTGGTCGCCGTCGGCCTCTCGGCGGGCGGCTCCGAGGCCGCCGCCGTCCACGTCGTCGACGTCGCGACCGGCAAACTGCTCCCCGACGTCGCGACCCGTGCCGACTTCGGCGTCACCTCGTGGAGCGACGACGGGAAGGCCTTCTACTACTTCAAGCGCCAGAGCGTCGGCCCCAGCGATCCGCCGACCGCGAAGTACCTCAACGTCCGGACGTATCGCCACGTCCTCGGCCAGCCCGAGAGCGCCGATGTCGCCGTCTTCGGCGCCGGCGTCAGCCCGAACGTGAACGTCGCGCCGACAGCATTTGCCGCGCTCGGCGTCTCGCCGGAGAGTCCCTACGTCGCGGGGGTACTCATCAACGGCGTCGACCGGTTCATGACCTATTACATCGCGCCGAAAGCCGCCCTCGCAGGACCGCCGGCTGCGATCCCGTGGAAGCTCGTGATCGGCCCGGGCGACAAGGTGACGAACGCGACCGTCCACGGGACGACGGTCTACGCCCTCACGGCGAAGGACGCCCAGCGCTTTCGCGTCGTGCGCTTCCCCGTCACCGGAACGTTCGCGCAGGCGACCGACGTGATCCCGGCCGGGACGCGCGTCATCGACACTATCGCGACCGCGAGCGACGCGCTCTACGTTGCATCGCGTGAGGACGGCCTCGGCCGCATCACGCGGGTCGCCTACGACGGGACGAAGACCGAGATCCCGCTCCCGGTGAACGGAACCGCCTCGAACCTCACCACCGAGTACGACCGGCCGGGGTTCCTCGCCCAGCTCGAGTCGTGGACGAGCTCGCCGCTGTGGTACGCGTACAACCCCGCGACGGCGACGCTCGCCGACACGAAGCTCGACCCGCCCTCACCGGTCGACTACTCCGGGATCGCGGCCGACGAAGTGAAGGTCCCCGCAACCGACGGGACCGCCATCCCGCTGTCGATCGTTCACCGCCGCGACCTCAAGCTCGACGGTTCGAACCCGACGCTGCTGTACGCCTATGGCTCCTACGGGATCTCGACCGACCCCAACTTCTCGGCGGCGCGCCTCGCCTTTCTCGAGCACGGCGGCGTGTTGGCGTACGCCCACGTCCGCGGCGGCGGCGAGTATGGCGAGGAATGGCACCTCGCCGGCAAAGATGCGAAGAAGGTCAACACGGTCACGGACTTCATCGACTGCGCGAAGTGGCTGGTGGCGCAGAAGTACACCTCGCCCGCGAAGCTCGGCGCCCGCGGCGGAAGCGCCGGCGGGATCACGATGGGCGGGGCGATCGACCGCGCGCCGCAGCTCTTCGCGGCCGTTCTCGACGAGATTCCGGTCTCCGACCAGCTGCGCATCGAGACGACCCCCAACGGGCCGCCGAACGTCCCCGAGTTCGGCAGCGTGAAAACGGAAGCGGGCTTCAAGAACCTCTACGCGACCAGCGCCATCCACCACGTCGTCCGGGGGACGAAGTATCCGGCGGTGATGCTCACGACGGGTATCAACGATCCGCGCGTCGATCCGTGGCAAGCCGCGAAGATGGCCGCGACGCTGCAGGACGCGACCGCAAGCACCCGTCCGATCCTCGTGCGCGTCGACTACGACGGCGGCCACGGCCTCATCGGCGGTTCGCGAGCTCAAGCCGTC
>DASYFS010000321.1:0-2653 GCA_036498305.1 Candidatus Elarobacter sp.
TCGACGAACTGCTGCAGCGCGGTCTGCGAGAGGACGCTCGAGGTGAGGCCGTACGAGACGACCGGCTCGGCGTTGGGGTTGACGACGACCGCGTTGATCGACTTCGCCGAGGGAATCGCGCCGCGGACGGTCGCGATCGCCTGGTTCACCGCCTCGAGATCGACGCGCGCATCGGTGGACGGATCGAAGTCGACGATGATCTCCGCCGACCCTTGGGTCGAGTTCGCGCGCACGCGCGTCACCGAGGAAAGCGTTTGGAACGCGGTCTCGAGTGGGCGCGCGACCGCGACCCGCACCCGGTCGGGCGGGAGGTCGCCGGCTTCCGCAACAACGTCGATCCGCGAGAACGTCATGCGCGGGAAAATACTTTCCGGCGCGGTGCGGTACGAGTGCAGCCCCAAGACCGCCAGCACGACCGCGGCGAATACGATGACTTTCGCGTGCCGCAACGCGAAGGCGGCGACGTTTCGGGAACCGGGCACCTGGCCGAGCGTACCCGACCAACATGATCTCTACATGAACGAATCGAGAACCGGGAACTCGGCCGCGACCAGCGCACCGCCGTCTGGGGAATTGCTGAGAACCAGACGGCCGCCGGCGGCGCGCACGATCGCGTCGGCGATCGACAAGCCAAGGCCCGTCCCGGTGCGGGTGCGGGCCGGATCGTCGCGCCAGAACCGTTCCGTCGCGTGGGCGAGGGCCTCGGCGGTGAAGCCCGCGCCGTCGTCCGCGACGCAGAGGCGAACGGTTCCGTCCGCGCGCGCGACCTGCACCTCGACGGTGCCGTTCGGACGCGCGTGCCGGATCGCGTTGTCGAGCAGCGCGACGACGACGCGCCGCAACGCCGCCGCGTCGCCGCGCACGGGCGCATCGGCGCCGATCTCGCGGCGCACCGTCACGTGCTGCATCGCGGCGAGCGGGGCGAGCTGGTCGGCGGCCGCGGCGGCCGCCGCGCCGAGATCGGTCGCCGCAGGATCGCCCGCGTTGGCGTCGCCGCGCGCGGCGGCGAGCAGATCGCGGGTCAGCGTTTCGAGCTCGTCGGCCTGCATCGCGATCGAGCGCAGCGCGCGCTGATACTCCTCCGGCGTGCGCGCGCGCCTCAGCATCAGGTCGGCTTCGGCGCGGATCACCGACAGCGGCGCGCGCAGCTCGTGCGAGGCGTCGGCGGTGAAGCGGCGTTCCCGCGCGAACGCCTCTTCGAGCCGGTCGAGCATTCGGTCGAACGTCGCGCAGAGCCGCCCCAGCTCGTCGTCGCGCTGCGGGATCGCGATCCGCCGCGAAAGATCGTGCGCTTCGATCTCCGACGCGAGCTCGGCGAGCGCGACGAGCGGGCGAAGGCCGCGCGCTGCGACCGCGCTTCCGGCGGCGACGGCGATCAGCGCGACGATGGGGATCGCGATCGCGAACGTCACCGCGAGCCGGCGATCGAGCTCTTCGACGGCATCGAGGTCCCGCCACACGAGAATGCGCCCGTGACCGCCGCGCGGCGGCGCCCACACCCGCGCGACCCGCAGCGAAGCGCCGGCAGCGCGCACGGTCGTCAGTCCCGGCGGCCCGTCGGCGACTGCGGCGATCTCAGGCGGGACGGCGACGACCGTGCTCAGCACCAGTCCGCCGAACGGGTCGAAGACCGCCGCGTCGAGACGGCCCGCCGCGATGCGTTCAAATTGCTCGCGGTCCTTGTCTTCGATCGTGACGCGCCCGTGGCGCTCGTCGACGATCGCGGCGACGGCCCGGCCCGCCGTCAGCAGCCGCTCGTCGAGCGACGAGCGGCCGATCGAGTCGACGAGCGCGAGCGTCACGGCGGAGAACGCGATCAGCACAATCAGGAACAGCCCGGCGTAGGCGAGCGCGAGCTGTCCGCGCAGCGTGCGCGGATTCACGCGTCCGGCACGCCGAAGCGGTAACCGGCGCCGCGCACGGTGTAGATCAGCGACGGCTCACCGGCGGCGCTCAGCTTGAGCCGCAGCCGGCGGACGTACACCTCGATGACGTTCGACTCGGTTTCGCGGTCGCGTTCCCAGAGCGCGTTCTCCAACATCGGGCGCGTGATCAGCAGCCCTTCGTTGCGCATGAAGTACTCGAGGAACGCCGTCTCGCGCGCCGAGAGCACGAGCTCGCGGTCGCCGCGCGTGACGCGGCGCGTCCGCAAATCCATCACGACGTCGGCCGCGCGCAGCTCGTCGCGCACCGGCGCGGGATCGCGGCGCGTGATCGAACGCAAACGCGCGTCGAGCTCGTCGAAGACGAACGGCTTGCGCAGGTAGTCGTCGGCGCCGGCATCGATCCCCGCGACCAGATCCGTCACGGTGTCGCGGGCGGTCAGCATCAGGATCGGCGTGTGGTTCTCCGCGTCGCGAAGCGAGCGCGCGACGGCGAGCCCGTCCTTGCCCGGCAAGTTGACGTCGAGGACGATCGCGTCGTACCCGCCGGCCCGGGCGGTGCGCTCGCCGCTGGGCCCGTCGCGTTCCACGTCGACGACGTGACCGCTCTCACCCAGGCCCCGGCGCAGCACGTCCGCAAGCGAGGCGTCGTCCTCGACGACGAGGATCTTCATCGCGGCGCCCGGGCGGCGTTCATCCACCCGTCATCCGACGCCGTTACCATCGCTCCTGTCCTCACCGCTCCGGAGATTCTGCATGATCCAGCGCCT
>DASYFS010000322.1:0-19688 GCA_036498305.1 Candidatus Elarobacter sp.
CCGCCTGGAGGTACAGGTAGAGCCACTCCGCCGGCGTGAACGCGTTGCGGTCACGCTGCAGCAGTTCCGCGAACCGCGGCGTCGACTCGAGCTGACCGAACAGCACGTCGAAGCGCGCGGGCTTGCGCTCGAGCAGCATCATCAGCTTGTGCCGGTGGCGCAGCCGCCCGTAAAACCGGCGCTTCACCGCGCGCTCGTACGCCGGCGCCGCGTCGCCGTTGCGCGCCGCGCTGACCGCTTCGGCGGCGATCCGCCCCGACGTCGCCGCCTCGTGGATCCCCTCGCCGGTCGTCGCGTCGACCAGCCCCGCCGCCGTCCCGCCGACCATGACGCCGTCGCCGCCGATCGTCGGCCGCGGGAGGCCGCCGTAGAGCAGGTTCCCTTCGGTCCGCACCGTGTACGGGATCCCCGGGAAGAGCCGGCGCTCCACCGTCGCGGTGAAATCGTCGAGCTCGGCGCGCAGCTCGGCGCCGTTGACCTTCGCTTGGATTCCGAGGCCGATCGCGAGGTGGTCGCGCTTGGGGAACATCCACGCGATCACGTTGCGGCCCGACCGCGCGCTGACGTAATAGTGCATCTCGAGCCGGCCGTAGGCCTCGGCGCTCGCCGGCCGCTGCGGATAGACGCGGTATTGGAAGCACGTGATCAGCCCGGCGTTCCAGGCGTCATAACGGAAGCGCGGGTCGGCGTCGTCGAGCCGCGCGCTCGAGCCTTGCGCCAGCAACACGTGCCGGGCCCGGATCGTGCGGCGCTCGCCGGCGGCCGCATCAGCGTACTCGACGACGGTCCCCGCGCCGTCGCGCCGCAGCGAACGGAAGAGCGCACCGGGGCGGATCTCCGCCCCCTCGCGCGCGGCGAGCCGGCCGATCGTCCCGTCCAGCTCTTCGCGGGTGGTCGTATGGGACGGTCCGACCTCGAAAGCATACGTGCGCTCGGCCGTGGTGAGGGTGATCGTCGGCGGATCGAGGTGGACGATCTCGCGCGGCAGGTCGAACTCCTCGCAGAACCCCGGCCGCAGCCCCGCCGCACAGACCCGCTTGGCGCCGACGACGGCGTCGCGCTCGAGAACGACCGTCTCGATCCCGCGGCGGGCGGCCTCACGAGCAGCCGTCCCGCCGGCCGGTCCGCATCCCACGATCAGGAACTCGGTCGACTCCATTCAGCGGCCGCCTTTCGCGACCGAGCCGGGGATGCCCGTCCGAGGGGAACAGGACAGCCGGCGGATCGTGCTAAACCGGGGCCTGTTCGAAGCGCTCGATTCGTTCGAGCCTTTCTTTGTGTCATAAAGGACCAACGTGACTGGTTTGAGTCAAAATCTCGGCGTGGGAGTCGGACTGATCGGCGGCCTGCTCGCCATCCTGTACGGCCTCTACCTCGTCTCCTGGGTGCTGAAGCAGCCCGCCGGCAACGCGACGATGCAATCGATCGCGGCGGCGATCCAGGAAGGCGCGATGGCGTTCCTCCGCCGTCAATACACGACCGTCGCCATCGTCGCGGTCGTCCTGGCGATCGTGATCGCGGTGCTTCCGAAACCGCTCGGCCTCGAAGCCGCGGTCGGATTCGTGATCGGTGCAGTGCTCTCGGGTGCCGCGGGCTTCATCGGGATGATCGTCTCGGTGCGCGCCAACGTGCGTACCGCCGAGGCGGCTCGCGGCGGCATCGCGCCGGCGCTCGACCTCGCCTTCAAGGGCGGCGCGGTCACCGGTCTGCTCGTCGTCGGGCTCGGCCTGTTTGCGGTCAGCGGTTACTACTGGATCGTCAGCAGCATCAACGCCGGCCGCTCGAGCGCCGAGGCCGACAGCCTCGCCGCGCTGATCGGCCTCGCCTTCGGGTGCTCGCTGATCTCGGTGTTCGCCCGTCTGGGCGGGGGCATCTTCACCAAGGCGGCCGACGTCGGCGCCGACCTCGTCGGTAAGGTCGAAGCCGGGATCCCGGAAGACGACCCGCGCAATCCCGCGGTCATCGCCGACAACGTCGGCGACAACGTGGGCGACTGCGCCGGGATGGCGGCCGATCTGTTCGAGACGTACGCCGTCACGACGATCGCTGCGATGCTGCTCGGCCACCTGCTGTTCGGGACGCTGCTGCCGGGCGCGGTCACGTTCCCGCTGATTCTCGGCGGCGTCTCGATCGTCGCCTCGATCATCGGCACGCTCTTCGTGCGCATGGCGAAGAACGCGATCCCTTCGCCCGGGAAGATCATGGGCGCGATGTATCAGGGACTGATCGTCTCGAGCGTGCTCTCGGCGATCTTCTTCTACTTCGTCGCGCAGCAAGAGTTCGGCAGCGGCGTCGTGCTCGGCGGCCACGTGATCAGCGCGGTCTCCGTGTGGATCTGCGCCCTCGTCGGGCTCTTCGTGACCGGCTTGCTCACGTTCATCACCGAGTACTACACCGGGACGCAGTACCCGCCGGTCAAGCAGATCGCGCTGGCATCGACGACGGGGCACGCGACAAACATGATCGCCGGCCTTGCGGTCTCGATGCAGGCGACGGCGCTTCCCGCGCTCGTCATCGTGCTCGGAATCCTGGTCTCGTACGGCGTCGCCGGGCTCTACGGCGTCGGCATCGCAGTCATGTCGATGCTCTCGATGGCCGGGATCATCGTCGCGATCGACTCGTTCGGGCCGATCACCGACAACGCCGGCGGGATCGCCGAGATGGCCGAGATGCCGGAGAGCGTTCGCGCCGTCACCGATCCGCTCGACGCGGTCGGCAACACGACGAAGGCCGTCACGAAGGGCTATGCGATCGGCTCGGCCGGGCTTGCAGCGGTCGTGCTGTTCGCGTCGTTCCTCCAAGAGCTCTCCGACCATTGCAAGACGGTCGTCGGTGCGCTCTGCAATGTCGGCGACCCGAAGCTGTTCAACTCGTTCTTCAACATCGGCGATCCGTTCGTGCTGACCGGTCTGCTGGTCGGCGGCGCGCTGCCGCCGCTGTTCGCCTCGCTGTCGATGCAGTCGGTCGGGCGTGCCGGCGGCGCCGTCGTCGAGGAAGTCCGTCGTCAGTTCCGCGAGATGCCCGGCATCATGGACGGAACGCAGAAGCCTGACTACGGAACGACCGTCGACATCGTGACCAAGGCGGCGCTGCGCGAGATGATCGTGCCGGCGCTGATCCCGATCGGCGCGCCGATCATCATCGTGCTGCTCTCGGCGATCGGCGTGCTGCCGGGGACCGCGGGCTTCCAGATGATGGGCGGGATGCTCGTCGGCGCGATCGTCACCGGGATCTTCTACGCGATCGCGATGACCTCGGGCGGCGGCGCGTGGGATAACGCCAAGAAGTACATCGAAGACGGCCACTACGGCGGGAAAGGCTCGCCGGCGCACGCCGCGGCCGTGACCGGCGACACCGTCGGCGATCCGTACAAAGACACCGCAGGCCCCGCGATCAACCCGATGATCAAGGTCCTCAACATCGTCGCGTTGCTGCTGGTGGGCTACCTGGTCCACTAGCCGCGATGGAACGTCCGGCGAGCGCGACGGCACTGGGTGTGGCCGTGCTGCGCGCGGTCGCCGGCGACGATCCCGTCGCGCTGCGCCTCGTCGATCCCGACGTGGTGGCACGCGCAAAAGCGAACGATACCGTGGGCGCGCAGCGATTGCGCGCCCACATCGTTTCCCGCAGCCGGTTCGCGGAGGAACGGCTCGCGGCGGCCGTCGCACGCGGCGTGCGGCAGTACGTCATTCTGGGCGCCGGCTTCGATACGTTCGCGTACCGCCAGCCAGAGTGGGCCGCTGCGCTGAAGGTTATCGAGGTCGACCATCCGGCCAGCGGGCGCGCGAAGCGCGAGCGCCTCGACGTGGCCGGCATCGCCGTCCCTTCCAACGTCCGCTATGCGGCGATCGACTTCGCGACGACGTCGCTTGCCGACGGATTGGCGGGGAGCGGGTTCAGCGCGGCCGAGCCCGCCTTCTTCTCGTGGCTCGGCGTGATGATGTATCTCGACGAGGCGGCGATCGACGCGGTGCTCGGCTTCGTCGCCGCCTGCGCGGCCGGCAGCGAGCTCGTCTTCGACTTCGCGCCGGCGGACGCGGCGGCACCCCGGTACGCCGAAGAGCGCGCCACGGCGATGGGCGAGCCGTTTCTGGGCCGCTTCACCCCCGCGGCGCTCGAAGGGAAGCTGCGGGCTCACGGGTTCCGCGAGGTCGCGATCGTCGCACCGCGGCTGGGCCGAGCGCTGCGCTGAAACAAGGCGGCCGGGGCGGCCGTATCAGCGGCAACCACGGTCGACGAGGGGAGCAGGGCGCATGAAATACGTCTCGCGCGAGCAGTTCATGAGAGAAGTCCCGCGCAAACGCGCGGCGGAGGCGATCGACGGCGACGTCGCCGGTGACGTGACGATCGACCGGGACACCGACGTCAAGGCGGTCGTCGCCGGCAGCGTTCGCGTTCGCTCGGGGAGCCAAGCCTTCATCGTCGGCCGCGTCCAGGGCAACGTGACGGTCGACCGCGGAGCCTCCGCATACCTCACCGGGATGGTCGGCGGCGATCTCCGGGTCGACGGGGACGTACTGCTCATCGGCATCGTGCACGGCAGCGTCACCGGTGGCGACGAGTCGTTCTTTGCGACCGGCGGGCCCGAGTGGATGAAGTAGGCGGATGACCAAGCCGGCTCCCGCGCGTTTCCGCGCCCTGTACCGCAGCCTCGCGATCAACGTCGCCATCCCGCTGATCGTCGCGCAGGTGCTGCTGCATCAGGGCCGGCCGGCGGTCGTCGCGCTCGCGATCGCCGCGATCTTCCCGTTCCTCGATGGCGTCGTCAGCGCGCTGCGGCGGCGGATCGACCTGCTCGGCGTCATGTCGCTGATCGCGCTCGTGCTCGGGATCGCGCTCTCGTTCGCAACCGGCAGCGCGGTCTTCGCGATCGCGAAAGAGTCGCTGTTCACCGGCGCGTTCGGCCTGGCGTTCCTCGTTTCGCTCGCGTTCCCGCACCCGCTGATCTTCTCGTTCGCCAAACAGTGGGCGCCCGGCGAAGAAGCCGCCGCCGAACTGGACGCGGTCTGGGAGCGCCCGGCCGCGCGCCGCGTCTTCCGCACGATGACGATCGTCTGGGGAACGGCCCTGCTCGTCGAGGCCGCGCTCCGCGTCGTCGTTGCATTCACGTTTACGCCGGCGGTAGCGATCACCGTCTCGCCGATCCTCGGCATCGCGACGATCGGACTGCTGATCGTGTGGACCACGTCGTACGTCCGGCGCGCGCGGGCCCGCGCTGCCGCCGCGGTCGCGGCCGCGGCGGCTTAAGAAGCGGCGACCGTCGCGATCGAGGCGTCGAGCAGCGCGCCGACCGCCTCCGGGCTCATGGGGCGGTAGTAATGGAAGCCTTGCGCGAACTCGCACTCGAGCGCGATCAGCTCGTCGGCTTGGCGCTGCGTCTCGACGCCCTCGGCGACGACGTCGATCCCGTACGACTGCGCGAGCTGGATCAGCATCCGCACGATCGGCGCGCTGCCTAACCCGCCGTCGGCGCTCTCGACGAACGACCGGTCGATCTTCAGCGCGTCGAACGGGAGCTGGTGGAGGTAGCGCAGCGACGAGTAGCCGGTCCCGAAATCGTCGATGCAGAGGTGGACGCCGGTCGCGCGCAGCCGCGCCAGTGAACCGAGCGAGAGCGTGTTGGAACGAATGACGGCCGTCTCCGTAATCTCGAGCACGACGTCGTCCGACGAGAGACCGAAGCGGCGAAGGTTCCGCGCGACGAACGCGTCGAGGTCCGGTTCGAGGACTTCCTGCACCGAGAGGTTGACGTGCATGCGCAGGTCGAGCAGCGGCGCGCGGCGTCGCCACTCGGAGAGCCGGCGGCAAGCGTCGACGAAGACGAAGCGCCCGATCGGAACGACGAGGCCGACGTCCTCGGCCAGCGGGATGAACTCGCCCGGGAGCACCTCGCCGGTCGCCGGGTTCCTCCAGCGCACCAGCGCTTCGAAACCGGTGATCCGCTGATTGTCGAGCCGCACGATCGGTTGGTACTCGACCGTGAACTGCTCGGCGTCGATCGCGGCGCGCAAATCGCTGGTCAGCGCCAGGCGCCGCGTCGCCTCGTAGTGCATGTGATGGTCGAAGAACGCGTGGCGGCCGCGGCCGAGCGACTTGGCGTGGTACATCGCCGTGTCGGCGTTGCGCAGCACTTCTTCGATCCGCTCTTCGGTCGGCTCGATCACCGCGATCCCGATCGAGGCGGTATTGTAGACCGCGCGCCCTTCGATCAGCATCGGCGCAACGAGCGCGTCCTGGATCGCCTCGACGCCGTCCTCGATCTGGCCGAGGTCGTGGCGGTGGGCGAGCAGCAGCGCGAACTCGTCGCCGCCGATGCGGGCGATGAAGTCGTCGGTTGCGACCGTCGCGCGCATGCGGTCTGCGACCGCCATCAGCAGTGCGTCGCCGGCCATGTGGCCGAGCGAGTCGTTGATCGACTTGAACTCGTCGAGGTCGACGAACAGGACGGCGTAGATGCGGTCGGGGCGTTCGCGCGCGGTCTCGAGCGTCGCCGCCAGCCGTTCCTGGAAGAAGGTGCGGTTCGGCAACCCGGTCAGCGCGTCGTGTGTTGCCTCGTGGCGCAGCCGTGCCTGGTTGGCCTCGAGCAGGCGGCTGCGCTCCACTTCGGCGCGGTGCGCCTGCGCGTTGGCGAGCGCGAGCCCCATCAGGTTGACGAAGAGCTGCAGCCCGCGCAGCGTGTCGCGGGTCGGGATTTTCCCGTCGGCCGGCATGTCGGGACTGAGGTAGCCGATCATCTCGCCTTCGGAGTCCCGCAGCACGAGGCAAATCGAGTCGCGTTCGTGCCACGCGTCGGCGGCTTGGCGGGCGGAGTCGCGATCGGTGTCGCCGGCGTAGATCGCGCGCTCCCAGTGGAATTCGCGTTCCGCCGGGATGTAGTACGCGTTCTCGAAGACCTCGAAGTGCGGTGCGAGCGCCGAGAGGATGTCGTTCTTGCCGACCCGCTCGTTCTTGCGCGAGCGCACCACCTCGTCCGCGTAGCCCAACATGACGCGACGGCTCATCTCGCCGGTCAAATTGCCGTCGGCGAGGACGATGGTCACGTACCGGAACCCGAAAAGGTCCGTTACCCCTCGGGCGATCGATTCGAGTGCGAGGTCGAGCTCACGCAGACGCAGGATGTCACGCGTGATCTCGAGGACGCGCTCGAACCGACGCTCCACCGACATTATGGAAGATATCGGCGATGTGGGCCCTCGTCCCTACGACTTTTCGCCTCTCCGCCGCTCATCGTGCCACCCAGATGGCATCGGGGGCCCCTATCGTGGGGCCATGGACACCTGGTACTGCTGCCCCGACTGCGGCGCCGAGCACCTCGACCCGGCCGAGCCGATCCTCGGCCACCAGGTCCGCTGCCTCGACTGCCAACTCGAGATCGACCTCGCCTTTGAGATCCGGACCCTCCCCGCACCGCTGATCGCGGCCTAAGCAGAGGGGGGCAAGGGACCGACGGGGGAACGACCGCCCGTGTACTTTGCCGAGCCGCCCCCGCTCGCACCGACGTATCGGCGGTCGCCGTTTCAGGTGGCGCTGTTGATGACGGCGACGCTCGGTCTGTACGTCTTCGTGTGGGCCTACTGGACGCGACGCTGGTGCGCGAGCGCAATCGAGCGGGACGATCAGGTGCTCTGGAAGACGATCGCGCTGGTCATCCCGATCTTCAACTTCTTTCTCGTCTATGACCTCGGGTCGATGATCCAAGGAACCGTCTCGCGCGCGAACCTCCCGGCGCCCCGAGTTGCGCTCGGGCTCATCGGTTTGACGTCGTTCCTTTTCGGCATCGCAGGGCGGCTGCCGGTTCCGTGGGATTATATCTCGTTCTGCTCGTTCATCCCGTTCGCGATACTGCAGTGGTGGCTGCTGCGGGCGGAGTCGGCGATCGTCGGTGACGGCGCGCGGCCGACGCGCTTCCATCCGCTGGAGTGGATCGTGCTCGTGCTCGGCGGCGCGTGGTGGGTCCTCATACTGATCGGCATGTTCGCCCGGAAGACGCCGCTGGGCGTCGCCTGGAGCGGCGCGATCGTCGCCCTCATGGCCGCAGCGCTGATCGCGTCGTTCGGCGCCGGACGTCGCCTGGTGGACTCGCCGCCGCTGAGAGTCGATCACAGCGCGTCGTAGCGCGCGAACGCGGTCCGCAGCGGAGTCGAGGTCAACGAGGAGTGGGTGCGCGCGCACCTGACGCGAACGCCTTCGGGGTGACCGTCCCCATCCAACGCATCGCCGAGCGCCGCGTCGTGTTCGCGCCGGCCGCCGAAGGGCTGGCCGCGCTGCAGCTGCCCGATCCGATCGCGCTGCTCGGTTCCGAACGCTCGGTCGCGCTGATCGACGACGGCGTGTTCGGAGGCGCGACGATCCACCGTTTCGCAGGCGCGCGGCTGCATAACCCGCGCGAGGTGGTCAACGAGGCCGGCGCGCTCGTCGATCGCGAGGAGTGCAAGAGCGTCGTCGCGATCGGCAGCTCGGGCGCGATCGATCTCGGCAAGGCGGTCGCCGACGGCCGCAGCGTCGTGCTCGCGCTCGTCCCGACCGCGCTCGGCGGCGCGGAGATGTCGCGCGGCTACGGCGTCCTCGAGGGCGATCGCAAAACCGGAGGCCGGCTGCGGTCCCCGGCGCCGAATGTGGTCTACGACGCGGAACTGCTCGCAACGCTCCCGCCGCGCGAGCTCGGCTCGATCGGGATCAACGGCTGGGCGCACACGATCGAGGCGCACTACGCGAACCTGCAGCACGCGCTCGGAACGGCGGCGGCGATTGCGGCCGGACGAGCGTTCCCGTCGTTGCTGCTGCGCGCGGCACGCTCGCGCGACCGCGCGCTGCACGAGGCGCTCTTCGTCGCGGCGCACCAGTCGGGCTTCGCGCTCGACACGCGCTCGATGGGACTCCATCACGCCGTCTGCCACGTACTCGGCGGGCTGACGCAGATTCCACACGGGATCGTCAACGCGATCGTGCTGCCGCACGCGATCCGCACCAACGCCTCGCTCGCGCCCGTCGCCGTCACGGCGGTCGCTGAGGCGTTCGGCATCCCCGACCTCGCCGCCGAAGCCGACCGCATCGCCCACGTGTTCGCCTTGCCGCGCAGTTTCCGCGAGCTCGGCGCACCCGCCGACCTCGTCGCCCGCGCCCTGCCGCGCGTCATGGAACAGCCGCTGCTCGACAATAATCCCGTGCGTCCCGACGACGCCGACGTTCTCGACTTGCTCGGCGCCGTCTACGGCTGAGCTGCGAGCAGCGCAAGCGCATCCGCAGTCGCCGCGCCGGACCGCGTGTTGTCGAAGATGCACCACGCATCGCCCCTCGCCGCCCGGAGCATCGCAGCGATTCCGCCGAGGCGCCCGTCATCGTAGGACGACGCGTAGATATGCGGTGACCCGTGCAAGCGCACATAGACCAGGTCCGGCCATCCGCCGGGATCGGCCGCTGCCGGCACGACGGCCGGATCAGCAGCGACCCGCGCGACCCGGTGCGCGGCGAGCATCGCGTTAGGCTCCGCCGCGAACCACGAGGCATGCCGCGGCTCGCAGACGAGAGCACCGTTGTAGCGAGCCCGAACGTCGTCAAAGAACGCCGCGGCAATCGCTTCGTCGTAGCCGAGGCTCGGCGGCAGCTGCACCAGCACGACATCGCGCTTTTCGCCGAGGGCACCGCTCTCCACGAGGAAGTCGTCGACGAGCTCGCCGCAGTCGACCAGTCGCCGCAGATGCGTCACGGTCCGCGGCATCTTCACCGAGAAACGGAACCCCGCCGGAACGGCCTCCGCCCAGCGGCGATACGTCGCCGGCCGATGCGGCCGGTAGAACGACGAATTGATCTCCACTCCGGCAAACACGGCCGCGTAGCGTTCGAGCTGCGACCCGGCGCCGGGAAAGCGATCGCGCACCGGCTTCGGCAGCGTCCATCCGGCCGTGCCGATCCGCACGGCCCGATCTACGGCGCCGATGGCCGGCGCTGGGCCGCAGCGTCGGCCCGTTCAAGAGCACGTTCGCGCGCGACGGACGACGCGACGGCAGACCGCGAAGCGCCGCTCTCGCGCAACGCCTCCTGCACTGCCGCGGCGAGCAACTCGTCGTCGCCCGCACGAATGCCGGCGAGCGTCGGCGATACTGGAACGTCGGGGATGATCCCAACCCGCTGCAACGGCGTACCATCCGGATGCAGGACCTCTTGCCCGCTGAAGTTCAGCATGACGGCGCCGGGGACACGCATGCTAGTGGCCTCGCCATCCGCACCGACACTCGGTTCGCCGACGAAACGCGCCTTCGCCGCGGCCCGCATATATAGTGCGGCGTGCTCCGACCGGCTGATCGCCGACACGTCGATCACGACGACGACCGGGCGCGCGTAGCGTGGAGCTTGAGGGTTGACGACCGTATAGGCGGCACGTGTCTCGTCGACATATTCCACTCCGGAGGCGCGATCTGCGCCGGGAGCGGGGATCGGATCGCGGCGAACCGGCGTTCGGGTCAACGCGGCGCGGACGGGCACGCTCGCGAAATGAGCCGCGAGGCTTGCATAGGTCATCTCAGGATACCCGCGCAGATCCAGCACGACGGCACGCGTGGATGCCAAGCGACGCAGCGCCGGTTCGACCTCGGCTACCGTGAGCCGCGCGAGATCGATATAGCCGATGCCGCCCGGAAGGACGTCGGTAATTGGACGTGTTCTCAGGAAAAGCGCACCCATAAGGGGATGCCGAGTCGCGCGCACGATTCGCACGCGGCCGTCCGCCGAGCGCAGCGTCAACGCCGTCGCCGTGCCGACCGGACCGCTCAACAGACCGGGAGCCCGGCCGAACGTCAGCTGGTCAGCCGCCGACTGCGGCGTCGACGCGACGACGTACGGCAGCCACCTGCTGCGTAGAGCCGCGGGCGTCGCGCCGTCGATGCGTTCGATCACGTCACCGACGGCGAAGCCTTCGCGTTGCGCGATCGTCGGATCGACCCGCACGATCGTCAGCCGGCCCTCCACGTCGCGCGCACGGAACGCGGGGCTCCCGCCATACGCTGCCGTGGCCGCAGCATCGCCGATGTACCCGTGTGAGTCGTGGGTATGCGCGTACATTTTTCTCAACGCGAGATCGTATTCGACCGGCGACCCTACCGAGCGCAGATCGTTCAACGCCGCAGTGAGCGCGGCGTCCCAATCGTCCTGCATCCGATCGCGATATGGCCACGCGTACGCGATCGTTCCCCAGATGCGAAAGGCGGCCAGTACGCGGTGGGCGTCGTCGGGCAGGGCCGCTGCACCGTACCGCACGGCGAGCGGCGTCGAGATATGCTGCGCCGGTACACTGCCACGATCGCGCGGCACCCGTGCCGCTGTCCAGGCAATCGCGTCGTCGAGCCCACCTCTGCGCACCGGAATCCCACCGCTCACCGCCGAGGTTCGGAAGGCAACCTTGAGGCCGTCGCCGGCGTCGACCGCCGTGACCCTGCCCGGCCCGGCAACCGCGTCGGGCCGCGCAGCGAAGATCGCGGCGCGACCCGCGACCGCAAGCGTAACGGCGTCGATCGGGATCTGCGACGTCTCGTCGACAACGTAGGCGATCGGAACGTCGCGAGCACCGAGCGCCGGCACGACCAAGTGCCGCACTCCCTCCGACTCGCGCCCGTCTGTGTAGATGCCGTCCGTGCCGACTGCTTCAGGCGGGAACCCCATGAGGTAACGGTGTTCGAGCTGCGGGACGACCACCGCCGCGGTGACGATTCCGGCGGCAAGCGCGACCTTCTTCCACGCTGCATCCATCGTGTAGCGTTGATCGAACGACGGCATTGCGCCGGCGCGCAGGTCGATCACGATAGCGCGATCCGTCGCTCCAAGCCGAACGAGCGGCGCGAGCGCCGCGGCATAGACGGTATCGTCGGCGTCCCCGTCCGGCGCGCCGGCCGATACGATTCGCACCCCGTCCCGTAGTTCGGCGTGCGGCGCAACGACAGGCGCTGAGCGATCCGTGGCCAGCGGAGCCGTGTACGGATCCTGCAGCGTCGCGAGCATCGCCGCGGCCGCTGCGCCGAGCGCGCGCGGATCCGCGTCCACCTTCGGGATCGCGGCCACGAGCGCGTCATCCCAGCGCTCGTCGCTCTCGTCGACGAGGTCGGGACTGAAGAAGCGCGCCGCGTTCCAGAGCCGGCACAGCGCGAGCATCGCGTCTTGGGTGGGCTGCCGCGGGGGTGCCGCACCGACGGGTGACGCCGCGACGAGCACGGCGAGCACTGCAACAAGCGTTCTGCGTGTTCGCATCACTCCAGCAACGCAAGCGCTCCGCCCGGCGTCTCCAGCTGCTCGACCGTACATTGCTGCGGCGCCTTGTCGGTCCGCCAGCGCACGGGGCGCGTCCCGTGACGGATGTGACCGCCGGTGACCTGATCGAACGCGACCTCGAGGACGAGTGCCGGCTGGAGCTTCACGTACGATTTGTCGCGGTCGCCGCGATCCCAACGGCTCGGCCCCGTGTCAGGTGCGCCGCCGGAGAACCCCGTGCCGCCGACGTACGGCTCGAGGCGCTTGAGCAGCGCCTTCTTCTCCTCGGCGCCGAACGCGCTGCAAAAGCCGACGTAGTCGAGCAGTCCATCGTCGTCGTAGAGGCCGAGCAGCAGCGAACCGACTTGCGTCTTCGAACCTTTCGCGTAGCGGAAGCCGGCGACGACGCAGTCGGCGGTACGTGCCTGCTTCACCTTAACGGCGGCGTCGCGCGAGCCGCTCGCGTACGCGGCGTCGGCGCGCTTCGCGATGACGCCGTCGAGCGCGCCGCCGACGCGTGCGAACCAGTCGTCGACGACGGAGCGCTCGCGCGTCGCCGGCGAAAGCCGCACCGTCTCGCCGTCGAACGCGTCCGCGAACGTTTCGAGCTGCGCGCGCCGCGCCGAGAGCGGGAGCTCGACGAGATCGGTGCCGGCGTCGGAGAGCAGGTCGAAGACGAGATACCACGCAGGCGTCTTCTTCGCCAGCATCGCGACGCGCGAGGCCGCGGGATGGATGCGCTGCTGCAACGCGTCGAACGAGAGCGCGCCGGCGAACGGGACGACCAGCTCACCGTCGAGGACGAAGCGGCGCTCGGGGAGCGCGGCGAGGGCAGCGACGATCTCCGGAAAGTAGCGCCCCAACGGCTGCCCCGCCTTCGACTGCAGCTGGACCTCGCCGCCGTCGCGGTACGCGAGGCACCGGAAGCCGTCCCACTTCGGCTCGTATTGCCAGTGCGGCCCGGACGGGATCTCCGCGACCGCCCGCGCCTCCATCGGGGCGTAACCGTAGGGAATCATTGCCGGCCCTCCTACCCGTAAAGCGGCCGCAGCTCAGGCCTTCTTCTTCCGAGCCCGCGCTTTCGCCGGCGCTGGCTCGATAAACCGGGCGAGATCGACCCGGGCCGTCTTCGCCTGCATCGGCGCCCACAGGTCGCCGACCCGCACGAACCGCTCCCGGACGTTGTCGAGCCGGAAGTCCTCGATCTCTATCCCGGCCTCAACCTCGTCCCACGTCACCGGCGTCGACACGGTCGCGCGCGGCTTCGCGCGGACCGAGTAGACCGAGGCCAACGTCCGACCCCACGCGTTCTGATTGTAGTCGACCAGCACGCGACCCGACGGACGCTTCGCGACGACGTACTCGGCGGTGATGATGTCGGGATGCATCCGCGCCATCATCTGCGCGAACGCCTTCGCGAACGTCCAGACTTCTTTCTGGCGCGGCCCGCGGTCGATCGGGACGTAGACGTGGATCCCCGACGAACCTGAGGTCTTCGCATACGCCGGGATCCCGAGATGGTCGAGCGCCTCACGCACGAGCAGCGCGACGGCGCGCACGGTGGCGAACGGCGTCGAGCCGTCCTTCATCGGGTCGAGATCGAAGTGGAGGTAGTCGGGCCGGTCGGTGTCGTCGCAGCGCGAGTACCACTCGTTGAGGTCGATGCAGCCGAGATTGATGACCCACAGCAGTGAGGCGAGGTCGTCGATGATCGGAAACGCGATGACGCTGCCGGACCCGTGCTCGATCGAGCACGTCTTCAGCCACTTCGGCGCGTTCGCCGGCGTGCGCTTCATGTAGAAGAACTCGGCCTCGGCGCCGCCGGGGTAGCGCTTCATCACCTCGGCGCGGCCGGCGAGATACGGCACCAAAAACGGCGCCACGTCGGCGTAGTACTGGAGCAGGTCGCCCTTGGTCGCGCCGGTCGCCGGGAAGAAGACCTTGTTCAGGTTCGTCAGGGTGACATCGTGCGCGCCTGCCCGCACGACGGCATCCGGCCGCTCGCGAGGGATCGTGAAGGCTCCGGGCTCAATCTTCGGGGTTGTGTTTCGCGTCGTCACGTGTAATTTGAACGGGGTTCGCGCCGCGGCGCGCAAGGGCTTCTTCCGCTGGATGGAGGCTCAGAATCCGGACGTCGTCTGCCTTCAGGAGACCAAGGCGCAGGAGCATCAGCTTCCGCCCGAGGCGCTCGACCTCACGCACTATAACGCCGCCTTCGTCGACGCGCAGAAGAAAGGCTACAGCGGGGTCGCCATCTACGCGAAGCAGCCGCCGCTGCGGATCGTGCGCGGCCTCGGCATGGAAGACATGGATGCCGAGGGCCGCTTCGTGCGGATGGACTTCGAGGGCGGCTTGTCGATCGCGTCGCTCTACGTTCCGTCGGGGACGACCGGCCCGGCGCGGCAGGCCGTCAAGGAGAACTTCCTCGACCGCTTCATCGCCGTGCTCGTGCAGTTGAAGAACGAGGGCCATCCGTTCATCATCTGCGGCGACTACAACGTCGCGCATAAAGACATCGACGTCTTCAGCGTCAAGTCGTGCAGCAACGTGACCGGGTTTCTGCCGCAGGAGCGCGCGTGGATGGACGACGTCATCGAGCGCGTCGGCTGGGTCGACGCGATGCGCGTCGTCGATCCGGCGCCCAAGCGCTTCACGTGGTGGAGCGGCTGGAAGGGCGCGTGGGAGAACAACCTCGGCTGGCGGATCGACTATCAGCTCATCACCCCCGACCTCGCGCCGAAAGTGCGCGCCGCAGCAATCTATCGCGACGAACGGTTCTCCGACCACGCCCCGCTGACGATCGACTACGACCTCTAGCGGGGCGTGGGCGGGGGCCTCACTCGTTGGGGTTCGGCGGGACCTTCTTGCCGGAGCGGCGCGCCTCGGAGAGGCCGATCGCGATCGCCTGCTTACGGCTCTTCACCTTGCCGCCCTTGCGGCCGCTGCGCGCACTGCCTTTCTTGTACTCGCGCATCTCTTTGCGGACGCTGTCCGACGCGCCGCTGCTGTACTTGCGGCTGCCCGTCTTCTTGCGGCCGGTCTTCTTCTTGCGGCCGCCGGCCTTCTTGCGTGAGGTCGAAGCGGTCTTCTTGCGGCCGCCGGTGCTCTTCTTGCGCGTCGTCTTTTTGCGGGTGGTCTTCTTGCGGCCGGTGGTCTTCTTGCGGCCGCCGGTCTTCTTCCGAGCGCCGGTCTTCTTGCGGGTGGTGGTCTTCTTGCGGGCGCCGGTCTTCTTGCGGGCGCCGGTCTTCTTGCGCCCCGTCGATTTCTTCCGGCCGGAACTCTTCTTTCGTGTGGTCGAACGGGCTGCCATAAGCAATCCTCCTTAGACGTTGCATACCCAGTCGAACGGGAACTGCACGCGCACTGCGCGGAACACGGCGTCATGTCCTCGATGCAGCTCGATGCGATCGACCGTCCGCAGATTGCCGAGACCGCGCGCCGCATCGCGCCGTACGTTCGGCGCACGCCGGTCGTCGGCGCGGACGCCGCCGAATTCGGGCTCGCGCCGGCCGCGCTGACGTTCAAGCTCGAGCTCTTCCAGCACGCCGGTTCGTTCAAGACCCGCGGCGCGTTCACGAACCTCTTGGAGCGCGCGATCCCCGCCGCCGGCGTCGTCGCGGCGTCAGGCGGAAACCACGGCGCCGCGGTCGCGTACGCCGCGCAGCAGCTCGGGATCCCGACTCGCATTTACGTCCCGAGCATCTCCTCGCCCGCGAAGATCGCCCGGATTCGCGACTACGGCGCGCAGCTGGAAGTCGGCGGCGACCTGTACGCCGACGCCCTCGCGGCCGCGCAGCGCTGGGCCGCCGGGTCGGGCGCGCTCGCGGTGCACGCCTTCGATCAGCGCGAGACGATCCTCGGGCAAGGGACGCTTGCGGCGGAGCTCGAGGATCAGGTACCGGAACTCGACACCGTGCTCGTCGCGGTCGGCGGCGGCGGACTCATCGCCGGCATCGCGGCCTGGTATCGCGGCGCGACGCGCGTCGTCGGCGTCGAACCCGAGGCTGCGCCGACCTTGGCGCGCGCACTCGAAGCCGGTGCGCCGGTCGATGCGCCGGCGGGCGGGATCGCGGCAGACTCGCTCGCGCCGCGGCGCGTCGGCGAGCTGGTCTTTCCGATCGCGAAAGCGTTTGTCGAGCAGGTCGTGCTCGTCCCCGACGACGCGATCGCCGCATCGCAGCGCGCGCTCTGGGATCGGCTGCGCATCGTCGCCGAGCCGGGCGGCGCGACCGCGTTCGCCGCGCTGCTCTCGGGCCGGTATCGCGCGCGGCCGGGGGAACGTGTCGGCGTGGTGATCAGCGGCGGCAATACCGTCGCTGTCGACTTCACGCGCTAACCGGCCGTCCTCAGTGCAGGGTTTGCGGTTTGACCAGCCGGTCGTAGTTCAACTGGCGCTGCAGCAGGAACTCGCCGAAGCCGAGCTGTCCCGCCAGCAGGGAAGCGTCGATCTCGCGCTCCCGCACCGCCCAATCGAGCAACGCGCGGAACTCATCATCCATGATGGTCTCCATGGATTAGGTTTCGGCCGTGACGGCCCGGCATTGAGGCCCGCGCTGCAACCGTAATCCGTCTCACTTGCAGGGTCGCTCAGCGTCCAACCGGGCGCCCGACCGCGGTCAGGGCATTCAGAAACGTCGAACCTTTGTCGGCTGTTATAGAGAGGTGATGCTTCCGATCCAACGCCTCGCCGCCGCCGCACTCGGCGCCGCGGCACTCGCCCTCCCAGTCTGCTCGGTCGCGGCGACCACGACCAACGCGCCGCCGCAGCGGTTCACGCTCGACACCCGCATGGTTCCGAAGTTCGGCGCCGGCGAGTACGACGGCACGATGCGTCTTACGGTCTACTCGAACGGGATCGTCAGCGGCACGTATCTCCCCTCGGACGGGGGCGTCCGCCAAGTGAACGGCGGGATCACCGGCAAGGACATCTGGCTTGAAATCGGCGAGATGGGCCGGCTCCGCATCGTTGGCACCTTCCGCCACGGCGTTATCGACGGCACTGTCCAGAAGCCCGGCCCCGACATCACCGAGTTCGTCGCCGCACCCGCTCACCAGTAGGGCCGCAGGAAGCTGGCGGTTCGCTGCGCCAACGACCGGCGTATGCGAACCGCCCTTCTCGCCGGTGTGCTGATCGTCGCGTCGCTGACCGCTGCAGGCGCCCAGTCACCATCGCCCTCCCCGGTACCGTCGGCGTCCCCCGGGGCGACGGCTGCACCATCAGAGCTCGCACGCACGCGCGTCGACGCGATGCTGCGAACCGGACATGCCGATCCCGCGTGGTTCAGCGCGTCGTTCCTCGCGCAAGTTCCGGCCTCCAAAATCGACGAGATCGTCGCGCAGCTCACGGCTGCGCTCGGCAAATACCAAAGTACCGACGGCGCGAACGGCACCTACACGGCGCATTTCGAGAAGGGCGCGGACCTCGTGCTCGTCCATCTCGACGCCGCGAACAAGATCGACGGCCTCTTCTTCAGGCCGCCGGTGCTCGCGGCAAAATCATTTGACGATGCTGTCCGAGGCCTCACAGCCGCAGCACCACCTGGCGCAACGATCTCCTACGTGATTCGCGAGGGCCGCTCAGAACGAGCGGCCCTCAACGCATCACAGCCCCTCGCGGTCGGCTCGGCGTTCAAGCTCGCCGCCCTCGCGGCAGTCCGCGATCAGATCGCGCACGGAAAGCGGCGCTGGACCGACGTCGTTCGGCTCGAAGCTCGGTCGAAAAGTCTGCCGAGCGGCGTTCTTCAGGGATGGCCCAACGGCACGCCGATCACCATCGGCACGTACGCCGCCGAGATGATCTCAATTAGCGACAATACGGCTGCCGACACGATGGTGCGGCTCGCCGACGACGCGACCCTGATTCCATACGCAAAGCGCAACGTGCCGTTCCTGACCACGCGCGAGATGTTCACGCTGAAATCCACCGAAGGCGCCGCGCTTCGCACTGCCTACCTCGCGGCAAAGACGGCGCCGGAGCGCCGCGTCATACTGCGAAAGGTCGACGCGCTGCCGCTTCCGCCCATCGACTCGCTGGTCGAAACGCCGATTCTCGCGATCGAATGGCACTATACTGTTCGCGAGCTCTGCGACCTCATGAACCACGACGCCGACCTTCCCGTCATGTCGATCAACCCCGGACCCGCCGAGGCGAAGCTCTTCCGCCACGTTGCATACAAGGGCGGCTCCGATGTCGGCATCCTCAATCTCACGACGCAAGTCACGACAAAGCGCGGCACGACGTACTGCGTCTCGGCGACGATAAACGATCCCGCACACGCCGTCGCAGAAATGACGCTGCTCGCGGCCTACAAGGGCATACTCGGCTTTCTCGCCGAGCGCTGAACGGTCGGTCCAGGCCCGCTATCGAATACCGAGCAGCGAACGACACGTCGTCACGTAGTCGATAACGGCGTTGCCCTGCGCCCAAATCCCGACGAGGCCGATAACAGCGAGGACCGGAAAAGCGTAGATGCCCGTCCGCGCACCGCGCGCCGCTGCGTTTCCGCGGTTACGCCACGCCCAGACCGCGCTCATGAGGATGATGACGTACCATATCGCGAGAAACGCTGACCCACCGTAGAGAGAAGCGTCGGCGGGTCCCTTCCGCAGATTGACGTTCATTACTTCGATATGACGCGCCTGAAGCGCCGAATCGCACGCAGCATGGCTGAAGCTCCACAGATGGAGCACCGCGTCGATGATGTTCACTCGGCACCCTTCCACACAAAATGAAAAACCCCGAGCACCATGGGGTCACGGGGTTTCTCGAAAGTGCCGAGACCGAGAGTCGAACTCGGGACACCAGGTTTTTCAGACCTGTGCTCTACCAACTGAGCTATCTCGGCGTTGGCGACCGGACGGGGTTCGACGGGTCGGGTGTTCGCCCTTCCCGTTCGACGGACGCTAGACGGCGGCTTCGCCGACTGCCGCGAGGAGCGGGGTGCAGGCCGAGACCGGCAGCGGGTGGCAGAGCAGGAAGCCCTGGACGACGTCGCAATCGAGCGCGCGCAGGCGATCGAACTGTTCCTGAACCTCGACGCCTTCGGCGACCGTCGGCACGCCCAGGCCGCGGGCGAGCGTCGTGACGGCCCGGACGATCGCGCCGTCGAGCGCGCCGTCGGCGACGTCGGCGACGAACGTCTTGTCGATCTTGAGCTGATCGACCGGGAAGCGCTTGAGGAATCCGAGCGACGTGTAGCCGGTTCCGAAGTCGTCGATCGAGACGCGGACGCCGAGCGCGCGCAGCGCGTTGAGGAGCCGAATCGCAGCCGGCACGTCGCGCATGATCGACGATTCGGTGATCTCGATCTCGAGGCACGAGGCGGCGACGCCGTACTTCTTCAGCACGCGCGCGACGAGCTTGGGCAGACCGTCGCTTTCGAACTGGCGCGCCGAGACGTTGACGCTGACCCGGATCGCCGGGATCCCGATGTCCGCCCAGGCGCGTACCT
>DASYFS010000323.1:0-2032 GCA_036498305.1 Candidatus Elarobacter sp.
TGCGCGTGATCCCGCACATGATCGTCGTCGTGCCGTGCGACTCGGTGCAGACCAAGGCCGCGACGCTCGCGGTCGCCGCGACGTTCGGGCCGACATACCTGCGCTTCGCGCGCGCCGAGTCGGCGGTGATCACGACGCCGCATACGCCGTTCGAGCTCGGCCGCGCGCAGGTCTTCCGCGAAGGGAACGACGTCGCGATCGTGGCCTGCGGGATTCTCGTCTACAACGCGCTCCTCGCCGCCGCCGAGCTCGCCGAGCGCGACGGGATCGAGTGCCGGGTCGTCAACAACCACACGATCAAGCCGATGGACGAGCCGGCGATCGTAACCGCCGCCAAGGCGTGCGGCGCGGTCGTCACCGTCGAAGAGCATCAGGTCCACGGCGGGATGGGTTCGCGCGTCGCGGAGATCCTCGCGGCGCAGAATCCCGTTCCGATCGAGTTCATCGGCGTCCACGACCGCTTCGGTCAGTCCGGGACGCCGACGGAGCTCACGCGCGAGTACGGGATGAGTCCCGAGGCGATCGCCGACGCCGTACGGCGCGTCCACAAACGGAAGAGCGCACGGTGACCGCGGGCGCCGTCGCGGCCGCCAAACGCGGCCCCGTCGAGCTCACCGTTCGCGGCCTCATCCTCGGCGCGCTGATCACCCTCGTCTTCACCGCGGCGAACGTCTACATCGGGCTCAAGGTCGGGTTGACGTTCGCCTCGTCGATCCCGGCCGCCGTCATCTCGATGGCGATCCTGCGCGCCTTCAAGAACGCGACGATTCAAGAGAACAACATCGTGCAGACGGTGGCGTCGGCCGCGGGGACGCTGTCGTCGATCAACTTCGTGCTGCCGGGGCTCGTCATGATCGGGTGGTGGACTGGATTTCCGTTCTGGGAGTCGTTCGGGATCTGCGTCTTCGGCGGGATCCTCGGCGTGATGTACAGCGTGCCGCTGCGACGCGCGATGGTGACCGGGAGCGATCTTCCGTATCCGGAGGGGGTCGCCGCGGCGGAAGTGCTCGAAGTGGGCGCGGCGGCGCATGAAGGGACGGACGCGGCTGCGGTCGCGGAGAGCCGCACCGGCCTCGCCGTCGTGTTCTGGGGTTCGGTCGTCAGCGCGCTCTACTACGTGATCGTGCAGACGAAACTGTTCGCCGGCGGGATCACGCACTACGTGCGCGCCGGCGCCTCCGCCGTTACCGGGATCGACATCGGGCTCTCGTTCGCGCTGATCGGGATCGGGCATCTGGTCGGCATCACCGTCGGCATCGCGATGCTCGCCGGGATCGCGCTCGCGTGGGTTGTGCTCGTGCCGATCTACAGCGCGCTGCACGCGCCGAACCCGGACACGGCGGCGCTCGCCGTCGACGTCTTCCGGCATCAGGTGCGCTTCGTCGGCGCGGGCGCGATCGGCGTTGCGGCGCTGTGGTCGATCGGCCGTCTCGCGGGGCCGGTTGTCGGCGGCGTCGTCTCGTCGCTGCGCTCGTCGCGAGCGCGCGGCACCGGCGAGGACACCCGTCCGCTTACCGAGCAGGACATCCCGTTCCCGACGGTCGTGCTGATCAGCGCCGTCTGTCTCATTCCGATCGCGGTCCTGCTCGTCGCGTTCCTGAACGGGACGCCGCTGGCGGGCGCCGCGTTTCCGCTCGTGTTCGGCGCGCTCGTCTACATCGTGCTCGCCGGGATCATCGTCGCGGCGGTCTGCGGCTATATGGCCGGACTGATCGGTTCGTCGAACTCGCCGGTTTCAGGGCTCGCGATCCTCACCGTGCTCGGAGCGTCGCTGCTGCTGGTCGGCGTCGCGCATCCGAGCGATCCGCTCGCCCAGAAGGCGCTGGTCGCCTACGCGCTGTTCGTCACCGCGGTCATCCTCAACATCGCGACGATCTCGAACGACAATCTGCAGGACCTCAAGACCGGCCAGCTCGTCCACGCGACGCCGTGGAAGCAGCAGACGGCGCTCGTCGTCGGCGTCGTTTTCGGGGCGATCGTGATCCCGCCGATCCTCAACGTGCTCAACACGTCGTTCGGGTTCGTCGGGTCG
>DASYFS010000324.1:0-6414 GCA_036498305.1 Candidatus Elarobacter sp.
TTGTAGTGACCTTGGACCGCGCGCACGAACGTGCGGTTCGGCTGATCGTGGTAGTACTCGACCGGCGCTGCGGGTTTGGATTCGGTGTCCATGATGCTCCTGCGAAAGGGGTCAGGTACCGGCCGGGAGCGTTGCGATCAGCTCGTGGGCCGGGAACGGCTTGTCGATGATCTTGTACTTGAGCGCGGCGTCGATGACGGGCTGGATGTCCTTCGGGTCGACGACGGTGCCGGCGGTCGAGCGCGCCATGCGCCGGATCGTCTCCGGCGCGATGTGCGAGTAGCCGGCGAGCAGCGCGACGGTCTCGGTACGGTGTGAGTCGGTATATGCGGCGGCGCGCCGGAAGGCGCCGACGAACCGGTGCACGATGTCGCCGTGCTTGGCGATGTAGTCGCTGGTGGTGAACCAGCCGGCGATCATGAAGTGCTTGGCGATCGCGCTGAACGACCGCCCGATCAGCCGCGCCGCGCCGGAGTCGATCGCCTCGGCGAGCCCCGGCGTGATGACGGTTGCGCCGTCGATTCGCTTCTGCGCGAGGGCGGCCCCGACGGCCGACGCCGGGATCTCGATGAAGTGCACGGTCTTGGAGTCGCCGCCGCCCTGATCGATCCAGGCCTGCGTCGCGAGCGAGATCAGGTCTTTGAGCGACGATGCGGAGACCGTCTTGCCGTTGAGGTCGCGCGGCCCCGTGATCAGCGAGTCGCGCCCGACGATGAAACCCGCGACCGGCCAGGCGTCCGTATACATCGACGCCGGTGCGATGATCTCGAACGGGATGCCGCGCGCGTGCGCCGAGATCAGTGCGGTGAGGCTCGACTTTCCGATGTCGATCGCGCCGGCGGCGACGGCCGCCGCGGTCGCCGAGCCGCTCCCGAGCGCCTGCAGCTGGACGTCGAGCCCGGCGCTCTTGAAGATCCCCGACGACTGGCCGTAGAGGATCGGCGTGATGTCGTCGTCGGCCGCCGCCGCCAGGCGGAGCGGGGTGAGCGCCTGCGCACTCGCGGGTCGCGCCGCGAAGGCGAAGGCGGCGCCGGCGCCGAGACGGAGGGCGGCGGCTCTGGTGAACGGCATGGCTTGTTCTCTCATCGGGCTCCGATCAGATGGTGGATCTCGTTGCGCAATGCGAGGAACCGCGCATCGCTGCGGGTCGCCTCCTGGTCGCGCGGCAACGGCAGCGGGATCGCGATCTCGCGGACGACGACCGACGGCGGGCGCGACAGCACGAAGACGCGATCGGAGAGATACACGGCCTCGTCGATGTCGTGGGTGACGAGGAGCATCGTGATCCCGAATTTGTCGCGGAGCCGCAGCGTGAGGTCTTCGAGCTCCGCGCGCGTCAGCGCATCGACCGAAGCGAACGGTTCGTCGAGCAACAGGATCTCGGGCTGGAACGCGACCGCGCGGGCGATTGCGACGCGCTGCTGCATCCCGCCGGAGAGTTGCCACGGATAGCGCTCCGCGAACGAGCCGAGCCCGACGGCGGCAAGCGCGTCGTCGACGGCGCGGCGCTTGGCGTCAGCCGAAAGCTTTTTCTTCCGCAACGGAAACGCGACGTTTCGCGCCACGGTCAGCCACGGGAACAGTGACCGTGCGTAGTCCTGAAAGACGAGCACCATCTGCGGCGGCGGCGCCGTCACGAGCTGCCCGTCGAGCGTGACGCGCCCGGCGCTGGGATGGAGCAGCCCGCAGATCGTCTTGAGCAGCGTCGTCTTGCCGCAGCCCGACGGGCCGACGATCGAGACGAACTCACCGCGCTCGACGGTAAGCGTGATCGCCTCGATCGCCAGCGTGCCGCTGCTGGTGTAGCGCTTCTGCAGCCCCGCGACGTCGAGCAGCGGGGCCGGTTTCACCGGTGTCTCGATCACGTCGCGCGCGCCGCCTCGCCGTGGTGCCACGCGAGCACCCGCCGCTCGACCAGCACGAAGCCGGCGTTCAGCGCGAAGCCGAGGATCGCGAGCAGCACGATTCCGCCGTACATCTCCGGGATCGCGAACGTCCGCTGAGCCTGCAGGATGTAGTAACCGAGACCGTTGGTGCTTCCGATCATCTCCGAGACGACGATCATGATGAAGGCCAGCGACAGCCCGATGCGCAGGCCGGCGAAGATTCCCGGCAGCGCCGACGGGAAGATCACGGTGACGAGCGTCGCGGGCCGTCCGATCCCGAAGATGCGCGCGGTGTCGAGCCGTTCGCGCGGGACGCCGCGCGCGCCGTCGGCGGCGTTGATGAGGATCGGCCAGAACGCGCCGAACGCGATGACGAACACCTTCATCGCGTCGCCGATCCCGACCAGCAGAATCCCGACCGGGATGATCGCGGTCGGTGGGATCGCGCGCACGAACTGCAGCAGCGGATCGAGGGTGCGGAACAACGGCCGGTACGCGCCGATCAGCACGCCGATCGCGATGCCGAGCACGGCCGCGATGAGATAGCCGGCGAACATCCGGAACAAGCTCGGCACCGCCTGCTCCGCGAACAACGGCGAGAACCACTCGTGCGCGAAGGTTACCGCGACGGTGCTCGCCGGCGGAAAATAGACGCTGTGCATGAGCCGCGCGCTGATCTCCCAGACGGCCAGCAGCACGACGACGGTGACGGTTCCGAGCCGGCGCCTCATACGACGACCTCGCGGCTCTGCGGCGCCCAGAAGACGATGCTGCGATCGAGCCGGAAGAACAGCGCGTTGATCAGGACGCCGAGGATCCCGGTGGCGAGGATCCCCGCATACATCGGCCCCAGCCGGTTCGCGCCTTCCATCTGCGCGACGTAGAAGCCGATCCCGCTCGTCCCCGCGACGAGCTCCGTCGTGACGGTCACGACCAGCGCGATCGAAGCCGCGACGCGCAGCCCCGTCGAGATGCTGGCCAGCGACGCCGGCAGCGTGACCGCCCACAGCGTCCGTGCCGGCGAGATGCCGAAGTTGCGCGCGACCTCGAGCGCAACCGGATCGACGCCGCGCACGCCGTAGAGCGTGTTCACCAGCAGCGGCCACGACGCGGCGAACGCGACGACCGCAACGCGCATCGGCGCCCCCAGGCCGAGGAACAGAATCGCGAGCGGGATCATCGCGACGGCCGGAACCGGCCGCAGGAACTCGACAATGACACGCAGCGCGTCGTAGACGATCGGGAAGGCGCCCATCAGCAGGCCGACGGTCACCCCTGCGAGCGTCGCCACCACGAGTCCCTCCGCGAAGGTGGCGAGCGTCGTTGCGATCTGCGGGAGCAGCTCGCCGCTCCGCAACGCGTCGACCAGCGCCATGACGACGAGCGACGGTGGGACAACGTAGCTCGTTAGGAGCCCCGCGCGCGCCAGCGCTTCGACGACGGCGGCGACGCCGAGCGCGAACAGGATCCCAGGAGCCGCGTTCACGAGCGGGCGCGGAATTCGCTGCATCGGATTAGGTCGGGAACGTTGGGCGCGCCCAGACCCATCCCTGCCGCTCGCACGCTATCATTGAGTGCTTGTCTCCCTCGTCAGGATCGCCGTTCGTCGGGTCCGTCCTTGACCCGAACCCGGGCTCGTGGTACTCTTCCTGAGCCGAAGCAGGGCCGAGAGGTCCTCACCGGATGCCTGCGGGCGATCCGGTTTTCTCGAACAGCGAGGTCTGCTTCGGCGTCTTCGCTTTTTTGTTCTTCCTGGAGAGTTTGTCATAGCACGACCGCTACGCGTCAACGAGCAGATCAGGATTCGCCAAGTCCGCGTCATCGACGATGCAGGGCAGCAGCTGGGTGTGATGCCGACCGAGGAAGCCCTCGGGATGGCCCGCTCCAAGGGGCTGGACCTCATCGAAGTCTCGCCGACCGCGATTCCTCCGGTCTGCCGTATCGGCGACTACGGTCGCCTCAAGTACGAGCAGTCGAAAAAAGACAAAGAGGCGCGCAAGAAACAGCGCAATTGGGAACTGCGCGAAGTCAAGCTGCGCCCCAAGATCGACATCCACGACTATGAAGTCAAAGCGAAGATGGCCGAGCGCCTTCTTCTCGACGGCGGAAAAGTCAAGGTGACGATCATGTTCCGCGGACGCGAGATCACGTACACCGCGTTCGGGAAACGCCTGCTCGATCGCATCGCGAAAGACCTGGAGAACACCGCGCTGGTCGAACGCGAAGCCAAGCTCGAAGGCAAGAACATGTTTCTCATCCTCGCACCACGCCCGACCCCGCTGGGTTCGCCGCGATTCGTCCACCTCAAGACGGACACGGCGCACCACGACGTCGAGACCGTCGATCATCACGACGAACACGACGAGCACGAGCAAGAGCACGAGCACGAGCACGAGCACGAAGCGGGCAAAACGGACGAGGTCGCGACCATCGGGGGATCCAGTGCCTAAGATCAAGACCCATCGCAGCACAGCCAAACGCGTGAAGGTGACGGCCACCGGTAAGGTGCTGCACCGTCACCAGTTCTCCGGCTGCGGTCACATCCTCAGCAAGAAGTCGCGCAATCGGAAGCGGAAGTTCCGCAAGGATCAGGCGACGTTCCCGGGCGATCTGAAGCGTTTCGCGCCGCAGATTCCCTATCTTCTGTAGGAGGCTGAACAATGGCTCGTATTAAGCGCGGTCTCTCGAAGATCAAGCACCGCCGCAAGGTGATGAAGCTCGTCAAGGGCTTCCGCGCCGCGCGCCGCCGCAATTATCGCGTCGCCAACGAAGCGCTGCTCCACGCGCTGAACTACGCGTTCCGCGATCGCCGCGTCCGCAAGCGCGACTTCCGCTCGCTGTGGATCGCCCGCATCAACGCGGCCGCGCGCCGCGAGGGGCTGACCTACTCGAAGCTGATCGCCGGCCTCAAGAAGTCGGGCGTCAACCTCAACCGCAAGGCGCTGGCCGATCTCGCGGTCCACGACGCGGCGGCGTTCAATCGCCTGCTGACGCTCGCGAAGGACGCCCACAACACGACCACCGCCGCCTAGCAGCGGTTCCTCCCCCGAACAGAGAAGCGGCGGCCATATGGACCGCCGCTTTTGTTCGTGGGCTTTCCTCGCCGTTGCGCTCCTCGCCGGCGCCGGGTGCGCGAAGCAAGAGACGACCTCGACCACCACCACGACGAACGCACCGCCGCCGGATCGGTCGAATCCGAGCGACTTCCCGGTCTACCCGGGGAGCACGGTCGTCGAGAGCGCGCCGGTTGACTACGGCGCGATGTTCGCGATCATCAAGAAGAACGACCCCAGCGCGAAAGTGCCGGGCAACTGGCGCGGGCACGAGGTGGTGTTCTCGACGGGCGCGTCGTTTGCGGCGCTCAAGTCGTGGGTCGGGCAGCTCAAGACTGCCCCGCCGCTCGGGATGCACGTGACGAGCAGCGCTGGCGGGTTCACCTTCAAGGGTGACGGTGAGAACGGCACCGCGAGCGCGGGCCAGCTGTTTCAGACCGCCGATGCGAAGCGGGCGGTGTTCGTGCTGGCGCTGGATCCGAAGGCGGTGCGGCAGAGTCTCGGGCCGGCGCTCGATATGATCGACAAGTACAACGCCTTGCCGCCGATGCTGCGCGGGCCGGTCGACGACCAGACGAAAAAGCAGCTGGGGTACAGCGTCAGCGAGATGCTGGACCGGCGGAGTCCGATCGGGATCGTGTTCGCTACGCTGCGGACGATGAGCGGGGATCGGCGCGCGATCGTACTGATCGACGAGTCGAAATCGTAACCGTCACGTCATGGCGAGCTTGTCGAGCCGCCCTCGTCGTCGGGCCGAGCGTAGTCGAGGTCCGACCCCGCATCTTGACGACCGCGATTCGGCGTTCCGCTCGGCTTCGCTCGCGGAACCACGAGGGTCCCTCGACAAGCTCGGGATGACGGGGGCTACGTGGCGGCGAGTGTGCGGGTCCAGCCGGCACGGACGCTGCGCAGCAGCGACGGATACACGATCAGCTTCCGGAACGGATAGATCAGCGTGAGATACACCGGCGTCAATGGGTTAACAGCGCGGACGTACACCGCTAAGTAGAAACGATAGCCCGTCTTGGTCTCTACCAGCGCGCTGAGCGCGGCCGCGTGGGCCGTTGCGTTAAAGAGTTCGGACAGCTGCTCGTTCTCGAACCGGTAAACGGTGCGGAACGCTCCGTCGCGTATTCCCGCTGTGACAAGAGAGCGCGCGCGGTCCGCCTCTGTTAGCCGATCTGCGAACGTCGGCGCCGCCGCCGCCTTCGCCGCGGGACGATCCCAGCCGAAAAGCCGCCCCACCGCGAAACGAAGCCGCAACAACGCGCGCACGAGCGGCGAGGGCGCGAACAGCGGGGTCCCGGTACGGAGATACGCATCGAGCGTCACCCCGCCGCGCGTGCGCGGCAGGTCGACGGCCCAGGCGTCGTGCAGCGGGACGCCGGCGAGAAAATCGTGCGCGCGCAGCGGCAGCGCTTCGTACTCCTGCCGCGAGATCTGCGGCACGCGACGTTACCGCGCCGTTGCGGCGA
>DASYFS010000325.1:0-5203 GCA_036498305.1 Candidatus Elarobacter sp.
ATCCTTGCCGAGTCCGGACAGATCGCGATCGTCTCGCTGATCTCACCGTTCGAGGCCGACCGCAACGCCGCGCGCGCGCTGGCACGTCACCCGTTCTTCGAAGTGTACGTCAACGCGCCGCTCGCGACGTGTGAAGCGCGCGACCCCAAGGGTCTCTACAAGCGCGCGCGCCTCGGCGAGCTGCGCGCGTTCACCGGAATCGACTCGCCCTACGAGCCGCCGGCGGCGCCGGATCTCGAGCTGCGCACCGACCTCGCCACGATCGAGGACGCCGCCGCGCAGCTCGCGGGGTTCATCGACGAGCGGACACGCAACGGCGCCTAGGCGCGGACTTTGTCGTGGGCGTGGGCGACGAGAACCGGGATCGTCGTCCCGCGCAGCACGCCTTCGGCGACGCTGCCCTGCAGCACGCGCGAGATTCCCTTGCGGCCGTGCGTTCCGACGACGACGAGGTCCGCGTTGTGCTCCGCGATGCAGGCCATGATCGCGCCGACGATGTCGCCTTCGTGGCGGCACGTGTCCGCCGCGACGCCGGCAGCAGTCGCCGCCTCGGTGGAGCGCGTCAGCAGCTGATCGGCATCGCGCGCGAACTCTTCGTCGATCGCGGGGTCGACGACGACGTCGGGCGGCGCGTAGTACGTGCCCGGCCGCCCGACGACGGTCGTCACCGTCAAGGTTGCGCGTTGATCCGCGGCGAGGCGAATCGCCAGCGCGAGGGCGGCGTCGCCTTGGGGTGACGGGTCGACGGCGACGAGGATGCGTCCGAACGTCATGCGCGCGATCTCCGGAAGCCGGGCAGCAGCAGTGCCGCCGGAATCCCGAGCGCCATCACCGCTGCCGCCAGCAAGAACGTGTCGCCGTAGGCCTGGACCGAGGCGATCAGCGCGGTCTGCTTCGCCAGCATCGCCTGCGCCACCGCCGGGGAGAACCGCCCGGCGAGCTGATGGAACACGTTCGCGACCTCGGGCCGCGCCAGGCTCACCGCGCCGGCGTCCTCGGCGAGCCGCGCGGCGGTCCGGTTCGTCAGGAACGTCTGCCCGATCGCGATCCCCAGGCTCCCGCCGACCTGCCACACCGTGTTGAGGATCCCCGACGCCGAACCGGCCCGCGTGCGCGGAATCGCGGCGAGCGCGACCGCCGTCAGCGGCGTGAACATCAGCCCCAGCGCGGCGGTGCGGATCAGCGAGTCGACGGCGATCCGGGTGACGTCCCAGTCGACGTCGATGCGCGCGAACAAGAACGTCCCGACGGCGGCGATCACGACGCCGGTGACGACGAGCACGCGTGCCCCGATCTTGTCGGAGAGCGATCCGGCGAGCGGCATGAGGAACGCCATCGCGAGCCCCGCCGGCATCAGCACGAGGCCTGAGAGCGTCGGCGTCCAGCCCAGCACGTTCTGCGTGAACAGCGGCAGCAAGAAGATCGCGAAGTAGTAGCCCATCCCGAGGATCGCGCGCAGCCCGACGGCGAGCGAGAACGTGCGCTCGCGGAACAGGCCGAGGTCCATCATCGGATGCTCGGCATGCGTTTCCCGCCACACGAACCCGGCGAACGCCGCCGCGGCGACGACGAAGCCGATCCGAATCGACGGATCGTCCCAACCGATGCGATTCCCTTGGGTCAGCGGGATCAAGAACGCCGCCAGCGCCGTCGTTAGCAGCCCGAAGCCCCACACGTCGAACGGCGCGCGCGCGATCTTCGCGTCGTCGTGCGGCAGCTTCGCGAGCGCCAGCAGCAGGCCGCCGACGCCGAACGGAATCCCGAGGAAGAAGATCAGCCGCCAATCGTTGAGGTTGTCGATGATCCAGCCGCTGACGGTCGGCCCGAACGTCGGCGCGAGCATCATCCCGAGACCCCACACCCCCAGCGCGCGCCCGCGCTGCGCCGCGGGCACGACATCGGTGATCAGCGCCATCGAGGTCGGCGAGACGATCCCGCCGCCGACGGCCTGCAAAATGCGAAAGCCGATCAGGCTCGCGGGACTCCACGCGAACGCCGTCGCGACCGACGCGACGGTGAAGAGCGAGAGGCCGATCAAGTAGATGCGCCGCCGGCCGAAGGTATCGGCGAGCCAGCCCGCCGCCGGCATCGCGATCGAGTAGCCGAGCATGTAGCCGGTGATCACCCACTCCATCGTGTCGATGTCCGTGCCGAACGACGCGACGAGGTTCGGAAGCACGACGTTGGCGACCGACGAGTAGAGCGGGCCGAGGAAGTTCCCGACCATCACGACGCCGATCAGCACCCATGGGTTCTGCGCTGCCGCAGCGGTCGCCGTGAAGCGGCGATCAGCGATCGCCGCCATCGTGCTCTCCCGCGGCGAGCCGCTCGGCCAAGCGGCGATCGATGAACGCGACGTCGTGCTGCAGCGCCTCGGCCTCGCGGGTCGCCTCCTCGAGCTCCCGCCGCAGCGCGATGATCCGCGCCTGAACCGCCGCCATGTCGGCGCGTGCCTCGCCCGCGATCCGCTTCATGTCGGCCAGGGCGATCGTGTGGCGCCCGCTCTCGTCTTGGTAGCTGCGATAGTGCAGGACGCGGCCGATCGTCGCCAGCGAGAGACCGAGCGCCTGCATCCGGAGGATCCGCTCCACCGTCGCCAGCTCGGCCTCGCCGAACAGCCGATGACCGCCGCCGGTCCGAGCGGGCGTCAGGAAACCCAGCTCCTCGTAATACCGAAGCGTCCGCCCGCTCACGCCCAATCGCGCGGCGGCCTCGGCGATGGAGAGGCGAACGGGCGCGGCGGGCTCGGACGGCATATCGTAAGTTTACGTCAACGTTAACTTTCGGGCAACAGGCGGCCGGCGCCAGACCCGTCCGCGCTCAGGGCCGGACGAGGAACTCCAGCAGCTCTTCGTCAGTGAGGCCCTTGTACGCCGCGACGAGGGTCGGCCGGACGCGGCCGGCGATCTGCATCGCGAGCCGCAGGCGGGCGCCGTACTCCAGGCTGTCACGGCGGGCGAGGAAGCGTTCGATCAAGACCCGGTCCTCTTCGCGCAGTCCCGTGTCGGTGCGGGCCGGCCGTGCCAGGTAGGCGTCGAGGTCGACCGGCGCCTCGGAGCGGTCGCGGACGACGATCGTCCCCGCGGCGAAGTCGCCGAGCCGCTTGTTCTCCTTCGAGATCAACGCGCTGATCGCGGAGAGCGCATAGAGCCCGAAGCCGAGCTCGACCAGCCGGACCAGGTTGCGGACGACCGCTGCGCCCGCGTCGATCGGAAACCCGCCGTCGCGGACGACTCGCAAGCCGAGCGCGCGTTTCCCGGGCGTGCGGCCCGACCACCACAGCTCGAAGGCGATGAACCAGCCGATGAAGACCACGAACATCGCGAAGACGAACAACGCCGTAATCCACGCGCCGGCGTTGGCGCCGTGCAGCCGCGAGCCGAACGCCGACTGCGCCGCGTAGAACGCGAATGCCAGCGCGAGCGCAACCGCGATCTGCGCGAGCCCGTCGACGACGACGGCGAGAAAACGGCTTCCCAGTCCCGCCAGCTCGTAGCGGATCTCGACCGCCTCTCCCGTGCGGATGTCGAGCGAACGTTGCATCGAGCCGCTCTTCGCCCTAGGCGCGGTCGCGCCATGGCGCGAACCACGGCGCGTGCGGGAACGGCGGTTCGTGGCGGCGCGGCGGGCGCGATGGGATCGGCTCGAGCAGCTCGTCGGCCGCGCCGCGGGCCGCGGCGTGCGCGCACTTTCGGCCGACGAGATCGACGAGCTCGCGCTCGCGTACCGCGCGGCGACGAGCGACCTCGCGATCGCGCGCAGCCGCGGCGAGGACGCGGCGATCCTCGACTACCTCAACCGGCTGACGGCGAGTGCGCACGCGATCGTCTACGTCGGGACGGCGCGCAGCGGTTGGGGACGTGCGCGCGACTTCGTCGCACGAGATTTTCCGCGCGAAGTGCGCCGCTCGTGGCGGCCGATCGGCTTCTGCGTCCTCGTCACCGTCGTCTCGGCGCTGATCGCGTTCGTCTCGGTGATGCGCGATCCGGCAAACGCCCACGCGCTGCTCCCCGACATCCCGCTGCCGCCGATGAGCCGGGCGCTCCACGACTCGAACTTCGGCTTCGACCGCGCCTACTCGCCGGCGATGGCGTCGTACATCATCACCAACAACATCCGCGTCGCCGCGATCGCGTTCGCCGGCGGGATCACCGGCGGGATCCTGACCGGTTGGATGATCCTCGAGAACGGTTTGATGGTGGGCGTGCTCGGCGGTCTCTACCAACGGGCCGGCTTCGGCGCCGACTTCTGGGCGACGATCGCACCGCACGGCGTCATCGAGCTCACGGCGATCCAGATCGCCGGCGGCGCGGGGCTGCTGCTCGCGGCGGGTTACCTGCGGCCGGGCCGGATCCGGCGTTCCGAGGCGCTCGTGCGCGCCGCGCGGCGCGCCGCGACGCTCGTCGTCGGCGTCGCGCTGCTGCTGTGCATCGCGGGGATCATCGAAGGGTTCATCTCGCCGCAGCGCTGGCCGATCCCGGCACGCGGCGCGATCGGCGGCGCGACGGCCGTCGCGCTGGTCGCGTACCTCGCGCTCGCCGGACGCCGCTCAGAGCAGTCCGCGCGTCTTGATCTCGACGTACGCGTCGAGCAGCGCGACGGTGAGCTCGGCGGCGGGGACGTCGACGACCAGCACGCCGCGCTCGCGTAGCGCCGCGACGGCGCGCGCGCGCTCGTCCGCGAGCGTCGCGGCAACCGCGGCGCGATAGGCTGCGCCGGCATCGGCCGGCTGCGCGCGCAGCGCCCCTGCGATCGCCGCGTCGTTCATCAGCACGACCAGCACGAGGTGACGCCGCACCAGCAGCTGCGCCGCGCCGAGGATCGCGCCCGAAGCGACCGGATCGAAGAGGTCGGTGAAGAGCACGACCAGGCTGCGGCGGCGGAGCTGCCGCGCGAGATCGGCGAAGGCGCGCTCGTAGTCCGCTTCTTCGAAGCGCGGCTCCAAATCGGAGAGGGCATCGGTGAGCTGCGCGCCGTGGCGCGCGCCGATCCCCGGGACGACGCGCGCGAGGGGTCCACCGGCGAAGGCGTAGAGCCCGACTCGATCGGCGGCGAGCCGCGCGATCGCCGCGATCGCGAGACCTGCCGAGACCGCGTAGTCCAGCTTGCGCCGGTCGCCGAGCCGCGGCGTCATCAGGCGGCCGCCGTCGATCGCAACGACGATCTGCTGCGCGCGCTCGACCTCGTAGGTCGCGACCATCGC
>DASYFS010000326.1:0-6221 GCA_036498305.1 Candidatus Elarobacter sp.
TCGTCGACGAATACGGCACGGAAGTCAAAGACGTCGACCGGCGCGTCACCGCGCTGCAGCGGCAGACCGACGCCGTGCAAAAGCAGACCGACGAGAACACGCATGCCATCAAAGATCTCAGCTCGGTCTACGTGCACGGGAACATCGGCGTCGGTGCGCTCGCGTACTCGTCGTCGTTCACCAAGGTCGGGAACTACCAGCTCGCCCCGGCCACGTCGTACGGCGCGATGTATCTCTATCCGGGATTCTCGCGGACGACGTCGAGCGGGCTGAAGTACGGCGCGGCGTCGGAGTTCCGGACTGCGTCGTTCAACCCGGGGCTCGGGATCAACGAAAACTCCACGAGCACGCAAGGTATCGGCGCGCTCGTGCTGCGGCGGGCCTACGTGTTTCTGAGCTCGCCGCGGCTCGGCACCGTGCAGGTCGGTCAATCGAACGGGCCGTTCACGAACTTCCAGAGCACCGTGATCATGTACGGCTTCGACGACTACAACTCGTGGATCACGGACGGCGGCGCGGCGAACTCGTTCCCGACCGGCGTCCAGGCAAACTCGTTGTCGGCGTCCGCGGGCCCGCTCTACACCGTATCGAAGATCGCGTACTTCACGCCGAGCTTCCACGGCCTTGAGTTCGGGATCAGCTTCGCGCCGACGTCGCAAGGCTTCAAGGAAGGCATTGCAAACTGCAACGCCGCGACGAGCACGTGCGCGGCTCTGTCCGGCGAGGCGTACATCGCTCCCGCCGCCGGCGTCACGTCGAACTTCTCCGACTTTCAGACGCGCCAGCAGAATACGCTCGAAACCGGACTTCACTACAGCCACTCGGTGAATAAGGATCTCTCCTTCACGGCGTCGGTCTCGTACCTGCACTCGACGCCGCTGGCGAATACCGGATCGGTGCCGATTCCGAACGGCAACTTCGCACCGCTCAACCTGATGCAATACGACGTGAGCATGACCTACAAGAAGTTGGCGCTCGCGTACAACGTCAAGGACGGCCAAGAGAACAGCTACTACCGGTTCCAACAGATCGGCGCGCACAACGCCATCAACCCCGTCGCCGCCATCAACTACACCATGGGGCCGTGGGTCCTGGGCGCGTATACGTCCGACTACACGAACTCGGGCGCGTATCGTCCCGGCATCACGTCGTCGACGGAAGAAGACAAGACCGCCGACATCGGCGGCAAGTACTACATCAACAAGTACATCGACATCTACTTCAGCTACCTCTGGGACCATCGCCAGCAAGCCGGCGTCGACTTCTCGAACTACGGCGGCGCGGTCGGCGGGGGCGGGACGGTCGGTCCGCGGACGCTGGGACAAGCTGCCTCGCACGGCGTCACGATCGGGACGACGGTCCAGTGGTGAGGGCGCGGCGACGGGGTGCTGCGCGCCTGGTGATCGCAGCACTCGCGTTGCTGCCGGCGTTCGTGAACCCGGCAAACGCGCAACCGGCGCCGCCCGCGGCGGCGGCGACCGCGCCGCCGTATCCCGGTTCAGAGCGGTGGTCGTGCGCGTTCTGCTTCGACATCCCGTACGGCGCGGCGATCCCGCTCCAGCGGGCAAAAGAGCTCGCGCTCGCTGCCGAGACGTTCGCGAAGAACAAGGGCTGGGCCGAAGCGATCGTCGTCGTCGACACCGCCGGCGAGGTCGTGCTGTCGGAAAAGATGGACGGCATCATGAACGGCGGCTACGACATCGCCGCAGCCAAGGCGAAGTCGGCAGCACGGTTCCGGCGGCCGACGTCGGTCTTCCAGAACTTCGTCGACGGCGGTCACCCGAGCTTGGCGTTCGTTCCCGGAATCATGCCCGCCGGCGGCGGCTTTCCGCTGGTGTCGGCGGGAAAGGTCATCGGCGGAATCGGGTGCAGCGGTGAGTCCGGCAATCAGGACGTGCAGACGTGCCAGGTCGGGGTCGACGCGTTGAAATGAAACCGCGCGGCGAGCGGCGCGTGCCCAGAATACTCCACGCGCTGTCCCTGCTCGCCGCGGCGTTGCTGGCCGCGCCGCACTCTGCGGTCGCGGCCGGTGGCGTCTATCCCTCGGGAACCGTGCGTATCGTCGTCGGCTTTGCGCCGGGCGGCTCGGTCGATCAGATGGCGCGCTACTTCGCGATGCGGCTTCAGGAATCGCTCGGCGGAAGCTTCATCGTGATCAATCGCACGGGCGCGAGCGGGAACGTCGCGGCGGGGATGGTCGCGCGATCGAAGCCCGACGGCACCACGCTGCTCATGACGAGCGTCGTCCATTCGATCAATGTGAGCCTGTTCTCGAACCTGCCGTACGATCCGAGCAAAGATTTTTCGGGAATCGCGCCGATCGGCTACGGCCCGAACGCGATCGCGGTGAACCCGTCGTTTCCGGCGAAGAACCTGCGCGAGTTCATCGCGTACGCGAAAGCGCACCCGGGGCAGGTCGCATACGCCGACTCCGGCGTCGGCACGATGCTCAACGTTGGGATGGAGCTGTTCGCATCGGAAGCGGGGATCAAGCTGCTCCACGTGCCCTACGAGGGAACGGGCCCGGCGATTCAGGCAGTGATCGCGGGGCAAGTTCCGGTCGTCTCGACGGGATACGGCTCCGTCGAGCAGTACGCCAAGAGCGGCAAGGTGCGGATCCTCGGCGTCGCAACCGCAACGCGCACGTCGCTCGCGCCGGGAGTTCCAACGTTTGCGGAAGGGGCAAACCTGCCGGGCTTCGACGCGCTGTCGTGGATCGGATTGATGGCGCCCGCCGGGACACCGAAGAGCGTCGTCGACACGCTGAACGCGGCAATCGAGAAGGTGGAGCGCGAGCCGTCGTTCCGCTCGTGGGAGATCAGTCAGGGACTCGTGCCGTACTTCCTCTCCCCGACCGCCTTCGACGCGCAGATCAAAGGCGACGTCGTGAAGTGGGGAAACGTCGTGCATCGAGTGGGGATCACCCGTGAGTAAGCTGGTCGGCATCGTCGCACCCAGCAATCGCCCCGGGAGCGGTGCCCAGTTGCGCGAGCTGCTCCCGACCGAGATCGCGCTCGCGCAGCGCAACCTCACGATCACCTACGGGACCGCGGTCGAGCTGGAGGCCGCGGTCGCCGCATACGAAGAAGCGATCGCGGATCTCGTCGAGCACGGTGCCGATATCGTGCATCCCGCCGGCGCGCCGCCGCTGCTGCTCGGCTGTGAGGGCGAAACGCAGCTCGTGCGCCGCTGGGAGGATCGCTACGGCGTTCCGATCTTCACCAACGGCATGAGCCAGGTGAACGCGCTTCGCGCGCTCGGCGTGAAGCGGATCGCCGGCGCGACGTACTTTCGCGGAGCGGTGAACGCGCGCTTCGCGAGCTACTACGAGCAAGCGGGGTTCGAGGTCCTCGAGATGCGCGGTTTGGACGTCGACTTCCAGGCCGTCCCCTCGCTCGACGAATCGGACCTGCGCGGTTTCTTCGCCGATGTCGTCGCGTGCAATCCCGGTGCCGCCGCGCTCTTGCTTATCGGACCGGCGTGGCGCCGGTCGCTGGGCATCGTCTCCGCGCTCGAAGCCGCGTTCGGGATTCCGATCGTGCACCACGTTGCAGCGCAGAGCTGGGAGATTCAAAACCGGTGCGGGATCCGCCGCCCGCGCGGCGGCTACGGCCGGCTGCTGGCGACGTTCCCGGCGCCTACAACGGAAGCGCCGGCATCTCGCTGATCAGACGGCCAAAACCGGCGTAAGGACGCCGCAGGCCGAGCCGCCGCTGCATCTCCCAGCTCTGCGCCGGAACGTGGTGCACGACGGGGATGGCGAACTCGCGCTCCAGGTCGTCGACGAGGTCGAGCGTGGGCCACGCCGGACCGAGGAGATAGAGCGCGTCCGCGCCGGGATTTCTGCGCAGCTCGCCTTCGATGAACTCGCGAACGGCCTCCGGCGCAAGCTGCGGCACCTCGCGAAACGGGACGCCGATCCCCGCCACGGAGGTGATCTCGAATCCCGCTTCCTCATAATATCGCGCGAAGCGCAGGTTGAGCGCATCGGGGAAATAACTCAGCGCGACGATCTTGCGCGCGCCCAAGGCCCGCAACGCGTTCACCTGGCTCATGCCGTTGGTGAAGATCGGCGTCCCGTACCGCGTCTCCCAGCGCGCGACCACGGCACGCTCGCCCTCGTATCCCAAGAGCAGCGGCGGCGCGCCGGCGGGGTGAATGAGGTCCGGTTTCTGCTCCGCGAGGCGCGCGATCGCGTCCTCGTAGCGCGGAATCGCCGCCTCGAGCTCTTCTTCCGTGCCCGCCTTGATGTGGAGGCTGTCCTCCACCACCGCGATCTCGTCGGGGAGCACCCGGCGGAGCTGCACGTCGGCGCGGATGCGGCCGGCAGGGCTGATGATGGCGACGACCGGCACCCTCAAAGAGTACGACGCCCGCGAGGCGGTCTCCGCGCGCCGTCGAAGGGCGCTCGTCCCATGTTGAGCATCGCGACGGCGCCGGTAGACGCTCGTCAACGCTCCCTAGCCGTGGGCCTGATCTGTGCCCTCGCCGGCGGCTCGTGCATGTTCATCCCGTTCCTCGGAGAGCGGCTGCCCGCGTATCCCAGCGTGCTCCCGGCCGTCCTCGGCGTCGCGCTGGTCGCCAACCTGATCACCGGATTCGTCCTCTTCAGCCAGTTCATGACGAACCGGCTGGTCGGCACCGGCTTTCTCGCCTGCGCGTACCTCGCCGTCGGGCTGAGCCTGGCCGGAACGATCGGGACCTTCCCCGAGCTTTTCGGCGGGCGGACGGCTTCGCAGCTCGCGGTCTGGATCTGGGTCGTGCGCAACCTCGAGTTTCCGCTGCTGGTGATCGTCGCGGTCGCCTACGATCGCGACCGGCGCGCGATCCCCGACGGTGCGCCGGTGCGGCGATATACCGCGCTGTTCGTGCTCGCCGCGGTCGCGATCATCGTTCTCCCGATGATCGCCGGCTCGGCGCTCGCCGGCCGCCTTCCGCACGTTGCGGTCGGCGCGCCGGCCGGGCTCCAACAAGCGGCGCTCGGCGAAGTCGTCGTCGCGGTCAATGCGGCGGCGCTGCTCCTCACGGTCGTCTGGACGCGCGGCCGCACCGTGCTGCAGATGTGGTTGATCGTCGCGCTGGTCGCATCGGTCCTCGACGTGCAGATCGCGGTCGCGGCGAACGTCCCGTTTACCGCCGGCTGGTATCTCGCCCGCGCGCTCGTCGTGGTCTCCTCCACCTCCGTGCTGTTCGCGTACTTACAGCAGATGCACGTCTTGGTCGCGAAGCTCAGCGATCTCTCGATGATCGACGGGCTCACCGCGCTTCCGAACCGGCGCGCGTTCGAGCTGCGCCTCGAAGCGTCGTTCCGCACCGCCAAGCGCGCGAATCGTCCGCTCGCGCTGTTGCTCGTCGACGTCGACCGCTTCAAGCAGTACAACGACAGCCACGGTCATCTCGCCGGCGACGAAGCGTTGAAGGCCGTCGCCGCGCAGTTGCGAGTCTGCGCATTGCGGCCGGGCGACGTCGTAGCACGCTGGGGCGGCGAGGAGTTCGTCGCCGTTCTTCCGGAGACCGACCACGAGGGCGCGTATCTCGTCGCCGAGCGCATGCGGGCCTCGATCGCCGAGCTCGCGATCGGCGCCCGGCGCGCGACGGCGGGCTCGATCACCGTCTCGATCGGCGTCACGCTGCTCGGCGGCGGCGACGACCGCGTTCACACGATGATGCAGCGCGTCGATATCGCGCTCTACGTCGCGAAGAGCCGCGGCCGGAACACGATCGCATTCGAGCTCCCCGATCCCGAACCGGATCGCTTGGCCGACCCGGCGATCCTGTTCGAGCAGCGGCTCCGCGAACAGTAGCTCAGCGGCGGGCGGCGACCCGCCGGGCGAGCTCGTCGGCGAAAGCGTCGACCGTCTCGGTGCGTTTCTCGTCGACGGCGCGTTCGTTGACGTTTACGAGCCATTGCGACGGATCGGAACCGTCCGGCGACCACGCCGCCGCTTCGGCCTTGCCGACGACTAACACGTAGGGGACCTTCTGCGTCTTCCAGTGCCGGATCTTGTAGCCGAGCTTTTCGTTCGAGGAGTCGGCGTCGACGCGGAAGCCGCGCGCGCGCAGCCGGTCACGGACCGCGTAGGCATAGTCGAGCTGCTGCTCGGAGATGGGCACGACGACGGCCTGCACGGGCGCGAGCCAAGCCGGGAACGCGCCGGCGAAGTGCTCGATGAGGACGCCGAAGAAACGCTCCATCGAACCGGCGAGCGCGCGGTGAATCA
>DASYFS010000327.1:0-3130 GCA_036498305.1 Candidatus Elarobacter sp.
CCCATCGGCACGTCCATCGTCTTGTCCCAACCGAGCTTGTTCGTATAGAAATCAATCGCGCGATCGATGTCGTTCACGTTGACGGAGACAACCGAGATATACATCGTGTGCTTCCTGTTCGTCATTTCCGGTGAGGTGGGACAGGGTGCTTTGCGGACGGTGCGCCGATTCCCGCGTTAAGAAAACCTAAAAACGAGGGGCGACGTAAGGCCCCTCGTTTCGTGGTTCCGATTGGTACTCGGTGTTCGCGTTAGGTTGGGTACCAATGCGCGTTATTGCGTGAACACTGTCACCATTCCGTCGCTGCCGACGGTGAGCGCGACGACCGATGCCGGCTCGATGCCGAGGCTCTGCAGATGGTCGGCCAGCGTCGGCGTCGTGCCGTTATATTCGGCCACGGTCGCATTGCTGAGCGCGGACTGCACCGCCAAGGCCGTGCTCGGATCCGCGTTCTGCGCCAGTGTGTAGCGCTGGTCGGCGTCGAGATTCATGTCGCCCATCGAGACGACGGCGATGTCGGCCGCGGAGATCTGCCCCATGTCGTTCAACTGCTGGGCGCTCGTCGCGGAATCGGCCATCGCCTGGTCGATCGTCGTGGCGCCGGACAGGTCCGCGCTGCCTTGGTCGGCCTGCGTCGTGTCGACCTGCCAGTCTTCGAGTCCGGTCGAGTTGTCTTGCGCGGCGGCGACCGTCGGCAAGCCGAGGGCGAGCACTGCGGCCGCGAGGGTCGTACCGATCTTGCTCGTGTTTTCCATGACGGCTGGATGATGCCACGGCGGCGGCGGCGCGAAAATCGCCAGAATCGGCAGCGTTTTCCGTGCCACGTTAGTTTTCGGGGTTGACGATGAACGCGGCAAGAGACCTCCCGCTCCTCGCCGCGTGGCGGCTCCGCGTCCCGCTGCGGACGCTGCGGGCGCTGGCTCGGGGTGACCACGAACCGTTGCGCGGCTGGTTGGGCGCCGAGTCGGCGCTGCGGCTCGCCGAGGCGCGCCGCGACGCCCGCGGCGATCTCGCGCTGATGGAGTCGATCGGCGCGCGGCTCGTGACGCCGTCGGACGACGACTGGCCGCGCGGCTTCGCGGATCTCACGGACCCGCCGGCCTTTCTGGCGGTGCGCGGGACCCTCGCGGCGGGCGGCGTCGCGATCGTCGGCGCCCGCGATGCGAATGAGGAGGACCGCGCGTTCGCGCACGCGCTCGCGGTCCGCTTGCGGCAGCCGGTGGTCAGCGGGCTCGCGCGCGGAATCGACGCGGCGGCGCATCGCGGCGCGCTCGACGCCGGCGTCCCGACCGTCGCGTACGTCGGCACCGGGATCGCGCAAACGTATCCGCCCGAGCACGCGGAACTGGGCGAGGAAATCGTCCGCGGCGGCGGCGCGCTCGCGGCGGAACGCCCGCCGCATGATGGCGTCACGCGGTGGTCGCTCGTGCGGCGCGACCGGCTGCAGGCAGCGCACGCAGCGGCCACCGTGCTCATCGTCTCCGACGCCGGCGGCGGCGCGATGCACACGATGGACTTCGCGCGCGGCTGCGGCCGCCCGCGTTTCGCGCTGGACTGCGAGGCGAGCGGGAACGTCGCGGCGGTCGCGGCCGGGGCGGAGCGACTTCCGCGGGACGTCGAGGCGGCGGCCTCGCGTATACTGGGCCTACTGCAGTAGGAGGTCCTCATCCGCACCACTCCCCGTCTCGACGCCGTGCTCGCCGGCGGCGCCAGCTCTCCGGTTCGCGCCGGCCGCCGCGTCGGCGGCGATCCGTTCGTCTGCGTCCGCGCCGAGGGTCCGTACGCGTACGACGCCGAGGGCCGCCGCTACGTCGACTACGTCATGGCCTACGGCCCGCTGCTCTTCGGCCACACGCCGCCGTTTCTGGCCGGTCTGGACGTGCTCGCCGCGCGCGGCGTCGTGTACGGATCGACGACCCCCGACGAGCTCGCGCTCGCCGAAAGGATCCAAACGCACCTCCCCTCGATGGAGAAGCTGCGCTTCACGACGACCGGGAGCGAGGCGGTGCAGAGCGCGATCCGGGTCGCGCGTGCGTACACCGGCCGCGATGCGGTGCTCAAGTTCTCGGGGAATTATCACGGCCACTTCGACCTCGCGCTGCAAGACGCGGGCGCATCGGCCGAGACGCCCGACGCATCGCGCTCGGGAATCCCGCGCGCCGTCGTCTCGGATCTCGCCGTGGCGCGCTACAACGAGCTCGACGACGTCGACCGTCATCTCGCCCAGCTCGCGGGCCGCGTCGCGGCGATCGTCGTCGAACCGATCTGCGGAAACATGGGGCTCGTCGAAACGGTCCCGGGCTTTCTCGAAGGGCTGCGCGAACGCGCCGACCGCCACGGCGCCGTGCTGATCTTCGACGAGATCATCAGCTGGCTGCGGCTCGGGCTGGGCGGCGCGCAGACGCGCGCCGGCGTCACGCCCGACCTCACGACGGTCGGGAAGATCCTCGGCGGCGGCATGCCGCTCGCCGCGTTCGGCGGACGCGCCGACGTGATGGCGGTCCTCGCGCCCGACGGCCCCTGCTTCACGGGCGGGACGCACGCCGGCATGCCGTTCGCCGTCGCGCTCGGGATGCGCGTCCTCGACTACGTGGAGAACGAGCCGGAGCTGCTTCGCGCGACGGACCGGCGCGCGCACGCGCTGGCGGAGTCTATCCGCGCGTCGCTGCGCGCCCTTGCCCTCGACTACGCGGTGCTGCAGCTCGAGTCGATCGTCGACTTCAAGTTCCGCGCTGGACCGCCGACGCGCTCATACGACGATCAGTCGCGCGACGACCAGCGCGCCTACGCCGCCTTCTATCACGCGATGCGCCAACGCGGCGTCCTGCTCCCGCCCTCGCACAACGAGGTGATGTTCCTCTCCACCGCACACGGCGACGAGGACGTCGCCTTCACCGCTGCGGCAATCGACGCGTCGTTGCGGGCGCTGCGCACGAACGGCGTTGTTTGAGCGAGGCCGTCAGGCCGGCTTGAAGACCATGTCGACGATCAGCACGACGACGAGGATCGCCAAGACGGCTGCGAAGATGCCGCCGCGTTTGCCGAGCGCCGCCGCGCGCGGACTCTCGGGTCCGTCGGCTTCGATCGCCTTGATCTGACCCGAAAGCGCCGGCGTGTAGCCGAGCAGACC
>DASYFS010000328.1:0-2288 GCA_036498305.1 Candidatus Elarobacter sp.
TCGACCTCGCCGCCTCGGGTTTACGGACATGCCGGTTTTTGCTACACTCGTCGAGTTATGGCCAAGCGATGCGACGTGTGCGGCAAGGGTCCGATGACGGGCAACAATGTCAGCCACGCGATGAACAAGACGAAGCGCCGGTGGCTTCCGAACCTCCAAGCCGTCCGCATCGACGAGCGCGGTACGCACAAAACCGCCCGGGTTTGCACGAACTGCCTGCGTAGCAAGCGCGTTAAGCGGGTCGGCGTCGCGTAAGCGACCCCGACCACTTTAGTACACGATCTGATTTCTCGGGGGCGCGAACTTGAGTCGCGCCCCTTCTCCGTCTTCCGTCGGGATTGGCGTCGAGGTTACTCCGAAGCGCTCGGCATAGCGGGCGCAGGCGTCGTCGCCTAGGTAGGGGAGCGGCTTGAAGAGATCCAGCGCCGCCACCGGGTCGACCGTTGCCCCGCCATATCCGGTCGTCCGTTCAACGGAGATCGTGGCGAGCGCCGTCGAGAGGAGCGCCGCCGCCCAGGGGCTCGCGCCGACGGCGAGCATCGCCGAGACGGAGCCGGCCAAGACGTCGCCCGCGCCGTAGGCCGGGAAGGCGGGGTAGAACGGCGCCGCGATCTTCTCGTAGACGTAGCCGTTCGAGAAGATCGTCGTGTGCTGGTGCTTCTCCGGGTCGCGGGTGAACGACGAGATGATTGCGGTCTGCGGGCCGCGTTCGGCGAGGCCGTCGAGGAACGTGCGCTCGTTCGCGCGCCGGGCGCGGGTGAGGTCGAGCAGCACCTCCGCCTCGAAGCGGTTCGGCGTGACGACCTGCGCGCGCGGGAGCAGCAGGTCGCGGATGCGGCGCGCCGTCTCGACCGGAACGAAGAGGCCTTTCTCGTAGCTGCCCAGGACCGGATCGAGGACGACGAGGCCGTGGAAGCCGTCGAGGTTCTCGGCGACGATGTCGACGTGGGCCGGCTGCGGCAGGTAGCCGATCACGAGCACCGTCGGCGCGCGGGCCATCAGGAACTCGACGCCGCGCCGGAACTCTCGCTCGTCGACGGTGAGCGTCATGCGTCCCTCGACGCCGCCGCGTGCGCTCGCGTACGCGCTCGGGACCGTGACGGTGCGGACGCGCAGGCGCTGGGCGATCGCGCTGACCGCTTCGTTGCCGAGAAAGCCGTAGCCGACGCTGTTCTGAATCGAACCCAGCAGCGGATAGGCTTTGATCGCGTCGTCGTTGCTGCTCATCGGACGTGGTCCCAGCCGGAGGCTGCGATGGGCGTTCCGTTGGCGAACCGGACGTCCGCTCCCTCGGTGATGCGCCCTACCTGCAGCAGCGGGCGTCCGAAGCGCTGCGCGAAGCGCGTCCCGAGGTGCGCGAACGCGCGCGGCGCGATCGTCACCAGCAGCTCGAAATCCTCGCCGCCGTCGAGAGCCCAGCGCTCGGCGTCCCCGCCGACGCGCGCCGCGACGGCGACCGCCGACGGATCGACCGGGACCGTCTCGACGATCGCGCCCGCCCCCGAAGCGCGGCAGAGCCGGGTGAGGTCGGTCGAGAGCCCGTCGGAGCCGTCCATCATCGCACGCACGTGCCGTGACGCGGCGAGCCAGCGGCCCTCTTTGAGCCGCGGCTCGGGCGTGCGAAACTTCGCGAGCGCCGCGGCGCAGGCAGGATCGTCCGCGAGCTCGGGGTGCTCGACCGCCGCCGCGAGCCCGGCGCGGCTCGCGCCGAGCGGACCCGTGACCGCGACGACGTCGCCGGGCCGCGCCCCGGAGCGCAGTTTCAGGTTGCTGGGCCGCACCTCGCCGATCGCGGTGATCGCGAAGACGAGCCGCGGCGCAGCGGTGATGTCGCCGCCCGCGATCGCGCATTTCGCGCGCGCGGCGAGCGCCGCGATCCCGTCGTAGCACGCGAGGACCCACTCCGGATCTTCGCCGGGGGGCATCCCGAGCGCGATCGTCGCCAACACCGGCCGCGCGCCCATCGCGGCGAGATCGGAGAGGTTCGCCGCCAGCGCGCGATGCCCGATCTGCGGCGCGGTCATCGCCTCGCGCGTGATGTGCACGCCTTCGACCAGCGCGTCGGTAGTGACGACGCTGCGGTTGCTCCGCGACGGCTGCCAGACTGCAGCGTCGTCTCCGATACCGACTTCTAACCGCGCATCGGAAACGGCGCTGAGCCGTTCGCGAATTTTCGCGATCAGGTCGTCTTCGGTCACACGGTCACGGCGTCGAGCCGCGCACGCAGATCGCGAAGCGCTTGACCCGGATCGGCGGCGGCGAACACGGAGTTGCCCGCGACCAGGACG
>DASYFS010000329.1:0-2412 GCA_036498305.1 Candidatus Elarobacter sp.
GGGCTCTCGCCGTTCTGGATCGTGCTCGCGATCCTCGCCGGCAGCGAGCTGTTCGGGCTGATCGGCACGTTCCTCGCGGTTCCCGTCGCGGCGATGATCCGCGTTCTGCTCGAAGCGTTTCTGCCGCGGCCCGTCTCGCGCGCGGCCGCGGAGCCGGGGCTTACGGCGGAGCCGTTGCGCGAGTCGCGTCCGCCGCGTCGTCGGGCGTAACGCGCCGCGCGCCGCGTTCCAGATCGATGTCCTCGACGAGCCGGCGCGTGATGAGCCGCACCAGGTAGATCCCGAACGCCGGATCGCGCCGGTAGAGCGCGAGCGCGTCGTCGCGCCGCAGCACGTACACGAGGCTCTTCTCGACCGCCTCGACGCTCTGCGTGCGCATACCCGCGGGCGAGAAGATCCCGATCTCCCCGAGCAGCGCGCCAGGCTCGACATCGATCCCCAACTCGACCAGACGCAGCTTCCCATCGGCGACGAAGTACATCGCGTCGGCCGGATCGCCGCGGTTGAAGAGTGCCTCGCCGGCCGAGAACGTGCGGCGTTCCATGAAGTCCATCAGCCACTCGGCGGAGAGCTCGTTCGCGGCGATCGCCTCGTCGATCAGCCGCCGCTCGCGGACGAGCTGCACCAGGCGCACGAGGTTGACCGGGAACAGCGCGACGTGCAGCGCGAGCGTCGGGTAGAGGTGGACGCCCGCCGACCACAGCGCGTAAAAGACGTTGCTCAGCAGCGCGACTTGACGGAGCCGGATCGAGTCCTTCATGAAGAAGGCGACGAAGGTGAGCAGCGCCGCGGCGTACCCGGCGAACGACACCGCGGACCACGGGTCGGAGAGAAACACCAGACGCCCCCGGTTCGCTACGGGAGGCGGGCGGTCCGTGCGGCGAAGGTGGCGGCGTGATCGCGCAAGCCTCCGTCGACGTGGTCGGCGTCCCGATGGACCTCGGAGCCGACCGCCGCGGGGTCGACATGGGGCCGTCGGCGATCCGGTACGCGCGGCTCAAAGAGTCGCTCGAACGCTTGGGATTCCTGGTCACCGATCACGGCAACCTCCGCGTCCCCGTTCCGGAGTCGGCGACGGTCGACGAGCAGAACGCGAAGTACTTTCCGATCATCAAAGCCGTTTGCGACGAGCTGGCGGTGATCGTCGAAGGCGTCGTCGCCCGCGGCTCGTTCCCCCTCGTTCTCGGCGGCGACCATTCGATCGCGATGGGGACGATCGCCGGCATCGCGCGCGCCCGCGGCAAGGCGCCCGGCGTCATCTGGGTCGACGCGCACGGCGACATCAACACCCCGCTCACCTCGCCGTCGGGGAACGTCCACGGGATGCCGGTACACTTCGCGCTGGAGCAGCACGCCGTCGATCCGGCGCGGATGGTATTCATCGGGCTGCGCGACGTCGACGAGGGCGAGCGGCGCATCATTCGCGAGCTCGGCGTGAAGGCGTTCACGATGGCCGACGTCGATCGGCTCGGGATGAGCCGCGTCGTCGACGAAGCGCTCACGATCGTCGGCGAGGGCGCGAACTCGGTCCACGTCAGCTTCGACATGGACGGGATCGACCCGCAGGAGGCGCCGGGCGTCGGGACGCCGGTCCGCGGCGGGATCACCTACCGCGAAGCGCACCTGCTGATGGAAGGCGTCTGCGCGTCGGGGACGCTCGGATCGCTGGAGATCACCGAGATCAACCCGATCCTCGATCACGAGAACCAAACCGCGATCCTCGCCGTCGAGCTGATCCTCTCGGCGTTGGGAAAGACGACGCTCTGAGCTTCGACCGCGCCTCGTTCGTGCTGCGGCGCGCCACGTTCGAAGAGATCCTCGCTCCCGAGCTGACCCCCGAGCAGCGGCTGCTCTTCCAAGTCCGCGAGGGCGTGCGCGCGACGTGCCCGTGCTGCGCGTACCCGACGATCAACGGCCGCGCCGCCTACGACATCTGCCCGATCTGCGGCTGGGAAGACGACGGCCAAGACGACGCCGGCCACGGCCCTTCGGGCGCGCCGCGCCCCGACGCCGTCGTCGAAGGCCCGAATCACGGCTACTCACTGACCGAAGCCCGCGAGAACTTCGCCGCCTACACGACGATGTATCGCCCGACCGACCGCGACTTCGAGCGCGAGCGCGCGCAGAGCGACGTCTAGCGCCGCATCACCGGCGCCTACGATCGCGCGGTCGACGGCGAGTCGACGTTCGCCGAAGCCGACGCGGAAGCGCGCTTACTGATCGACGACTTAGCCTAAGCGTTGCGCAGGGAGCGCGGCGAAAGAGCGTCGTCGTCATCCCGAGCTTGTCGAGGGACCCTCGTCGTCGTGCGAGCGAAGCCGAGCACGACCCCTCATGCTGACGGGCACGATGCGGGGTCATCCTTCGACTTCGCTCAGGATGACGACGAGGGTCCCTCGACAAGCTCGGGAT
>DASYFS010000330.1:0-10038 GCA_036498305.1 Candidatus Elarobacter sp.
GGTCCGACGGGTCGAGCGCGCCGACGACGTCGGCGTCGCCGAAGCGCTCGCCGCCGGGCGGGACGAGGACGATGCGCGGATCCTCGGCGGCGAACGCGCGCAGCTCGTCGGCGAGCTCGGCGCCGGCGCCGTCGTCGACGAGGACGCGCGCGGTCCACGCGTTGTAGACCTGGTCGCGCAAGGACCGCAACGTCGTGCGCGCGCCGTCGGTTCCTCCGCCGCGCGCGTCGATCACGACGGCGAACGCGGTCGGCTTGGGCAGAAAACGCGCCATCGTGCGCATCCGCTCGACGTCCTCGAGCCGCAGCCGGTGATGCTCGCGGAACAGCTGATACGGATCGCCGAGTGCGGCCATCTCCACGGCGCGGTCCTCGGTCGTCGACACGAGCGGGACCGGATCGGCGGCGGGGCCGATCCCGAACCGGCGCCGCGCCGCGAACCACGCGTCGCGCAGCCGCCAGAAACGGCTGACGCGCATCGCCTCGATCGTCCGGCGCTGGCGCTGCACCAGCGGATAGAGGTACGCGACCTGCGCCAGCAGCGCGTCGCGCGAGCGCCCGTCGTCGAGCGCGGCGAGACCGTCGACGGCATCGGCGGTGCGGGCCGCGATGCGGCGCCAGCCGCCGCGCGACTCGAGATACGCGGTCCCGCCGCGCGCGAGCTGTGTCAGCGCGTCGTCGCCGGGAAGATCGTCGACCGCCGCCGCCCAGCCGTCGGGCGACACCACGATCCCGCCGCCGGTCTCGCGGACGAGCGCCGCCGCGCCCGGCGCGTTCTCGGCGGCAAGCACCGCCTTCCCGTACGCCCACGCCTCGGCGACCTCGGGGACGAATCCCGCGCCGGCGCCGGTGACCGCGACGGCGCGCGCATAGGCGAACAGCGCGGCACGATCGCGCTCCTCGGTGTCGGCGAGCGCGACGATCGCGGTGCGCGCTCGGCGCAGCTGCTCGCGCGCGAACGGATCGTCGCCGCACAGCAGCACGTAGGCGCGTCCCCGCGTCACCCGGCGCACCGCGTCAGGCGAGAGCTCCTGCGGAGGCACGACGTCGGCGCCGAGGCCGAGGATCCGCGTCCGCGCGCGCGCCGCGCTTCCGTACAGCTCGGCGAGCAGCGTCGCCTCGGCGTCGGTCGTGCACAGCAGGAGCCGCGCGCGCGCCACCGCCTCGGCGACTTCGGGAAGACGCGCACCCGGAGTGTCGTCGAGCAGCGGGATCAGCATCGCGTGCTCCGCGACGTCGGGGAACGCGCGCACCGTCGTCGGCACGCTGACGTCGACGAACAGGAACGTATCGTAGCGATGGGCCGAGCCGCGGACGTGCGCGATCAGATCGGGGCTGCGCAGCCGCTCGTCGAGAAGCGCGCGTCCGCCGCCGCCGCGCGTTCCGAGAACGGCTTCTTCGTAGGCGACGCGGTCGGGCGCCTCGACGCGGAAGCGGACCACGGGAAACGGCTCGGTGTGATCGTTGCCCGCGTTGTAGAAGTTCGCGTCGGGTGCGTCCTCGCGCGCCGTCGTCGTCAGCACCTCGAGGTCCATCCCGTCGAGTGCGAGGTGGGTCGCGAAGTCGAACGCGAAGCGTTCCTTGCGCCCGCGCAGCTCGCGCCCGAAGAACGGCGCGACCAGCGCGACGCGCTTCCGTCCGGTGCTCATCGGGCCGGCGCGACCGTGGCGCGGTACGCGGCGGCGCGGCGGCGTTCGAACAGCCGGCGCGCCGCGACCTCGGCGACGGCGACGCCGGTGACGAGCCAGTACGCGGTCGCGACCTTCGGAAAGAAGAACATGTCGTCGAAGAGCTGGTGCGATGCGAGCGCGACGGTCGCGCCGAGCGCGCCGACGACGAGCGGACGGCGCACCGCGCTGCGCGCGAGCATCGCGATCGTCGCGCCGAACAGCACAAGCGTCGCGACGAGCCCGACGATCCCGGTCTCGGCTAAGCTCTGCAGGTACAAGCTGTTCGCGTGCGTCCGCACGCCGCCGAGCCCCACGTCCTCGAGTTCGAACTCGTAGTTGCCGGCACCGACGCCGGTCACCGGCGACGTCTGCCACAGCGCGACGGCGGCGCGCCAGAGCTGCGAGCGGTTCGCGAGGTGATCGGCGGCGACCGCCGGCTGTTCGAGGCTGAAGTAGCCGGTCGGGACGCCCACCTGCAGCGCGACGACCAGGCCGCCGGCGACGACGATCGAGGCGGTGGCGCCGTAGCGCCAGGCCAGATGACGCGGGGCGCGCAGCACGGTGAAGACGGCGGCGACGCCGATCGCGACGCCGATGATCCCCGAGCGCGAGATCGTCAGCAGATCGGTCACCGTCGCCAGCGCGATCACCGCGAACAAGATGCGGTCGCGGTGCACGAGCGCGCGCGCGACGAGCACCGGGATCGCGACGTCGAAGTAGCCGGCGAGCTGATTGGGACCTTCGAGCGCGCCGGCGATGCGCGGGAACACGACCGCCTGACCGTGGAGAAAGATCCCGCTGTGCGCGCCGATGACGTACTCGGCGAGCGCGGAGAACGAGACGAGCACGACGGCGAGCTCGAGCGTGCGCCAAAACGGACGGTCGTCGGGGTCGGTCGCGAACGCCGCGATCGCCCCGGCGAAGAGCAGGAAGTACTCACCGTCCTTGAACGCTTCGCGGACGACCGGGCCGATATGCTCGGCGTGCAGCGCCGACAGTGCGATCGCGACGAAGGTGAACGCGAACGCGGTCAACATGACGCGCACCGGAAAGGTGCGGAACGCCGCCAGATCGGGCCGCGCGAACGGCAGCACCGCGAGCATCCCGAGCAGCCCGGCCTTGAGCGTCGTGATCGTCGTCGGGCCGACGTACCGCGCGAGATCGAACGGCGCGAGAACCAAAAGCGCTGCGACGCCCAGCGCCGGGCGACGCCGCGTCAGCAGCGCGACGCCGATCGCGCACGCCGCATAGATCAGCGCGCTGGCAAGGTCGACGGGAAGATGCGTCTCCTGCCGCAGCGTGACGGTCAGCGGGTGCACGTCACGGCAACGGGACGAGATCGCGCGGCCGGCGGCGCAGGAGCAGCGCCGTGGCCATCTGCAGCTCCTCCGAGTCGACGAGCCGCGCAAGGCCGAGGAACACGAACGCGCCGAACAACAGGTGCTCGCTGAGGTTCGTCACGCGCGCGATCGTCGTCGGCGCCGGCGGGGTCCGCGTCACCTGCACCGCCGCCAGCGCGAACGCCATCACCGCCGAGCACGCCCCGACCTTCAGCAGCGAGATGACGATCTTGCTCAGGTGGAAGCCGCCGAGCAGCCGCGACGCGATGACGACGTAGGCGACGGTCTGCGCGGTCTGCGACACGGCGTTCGCGAGCAGCAGGCCGCGCGCGCCCAGCGGCTGCCGCCACACCAGCGACAGGGCGACGTTGAGGATCACCGTCCCGACCGCGACCGCGATCGCGGTCTTCACCGCGCCGCAGGCGTACAGACACCGCGTCAGCACGACGTTTGCGGCGAGCGCGACCAGCCCCGCGGCCGCGTACGGCAGCAGCTGCGCGCACAGCACCGTCGCCTCGGGGGTGAACGCGCCGCGCTCGAAGAGCGTCTGCACGATCGGTCCGGCGAGCATGCAGAGCCCCCACGCCGAGGGCAGCGTCAGGAAGATCACCATCTGCAGCCCCGTCGCAAGGCTTTTACGCATCGCCGGCCGGTTGCGGTGCGCGAACTGGCCGGCGAAGAGCGGGAAGATCACCGTCGCGATCGCCGTCACGAAGATCTGCTGCGGAAAGCCGACGATCTTCACCGCGAAGTTCATCCCGGCGATCGTCCCGACCGTCATCTGCGAGGCGAAGAAGCGGTCGAAGAACAGCGCGAGCTGCCCGGCGGCGGAGCCGATCGCGATCGGTCCGAGCACGTGCAGCAGCCGGATCAGCCCCGGGTGGTTCAGCTCGACGACGAACCGGAAGCGGTGCAGCGAGAAGAACGGCGGCAGCATCACCAGCAGCTGGACGAACGCGCCGATCAGCGCGCCGAAGACGAGCGCGTACGCGCCGTAGTGCGGCTGAGCGAAGGTGACCAGCGCGACGATGCACAGGTTGGCGACGAGTCCCTGCAGCGCGGCGGCGAGGAAGCGGTGGTACGCGTTGAGCAGCGCCGCGACGACGCCGCACAGGCTCGTCGCGACGATCGTCGGCATCAGCCAGCGCGTCATCATCACCGCCGCGGCGACGTGCCCGTGCGGCAGGCGCGCGATGAGCGGGACGTACCACGGCGCCAACAGCGCGCCGGCGGCGGCGCAGACGCTCAGCACGGCGGCGACCGTCACCAGCACCGACGAGGCGAGCTTCCAGGCTTCGTCCTCGCGGTCGGTGTTGACGTAGTCGCTGAACAGCGGGACGAGCGCCGTCACCAGCGCGCCGTTGAAGACGCCGAACAGCACGACGGGGACGATCGAGGCGACCAGAAACGCGTCGAGCTCCCACGACGTCCCGTAATACTTCGCGTAGACGACCTCGCGCACGAAGCCGAGGATCGTCGAGCCCAGCGTCGCCGCCATCACCAGGACCGTCGAGCGCGCGACGCGCCGCGGGGTGCGGCCCTCCGCGACGACGGTCAGCCGCGGCGGGCTAATGCGCGCCGACCCCTCGCAGTACGGCCGGGATCGTCTTCACGACGATCGCGAGGTCGTACCACGGCGACCACGCGTCGATGTAGGCGTTGTCGAGCGCCATCCATTCTTCGAACGAAAGGTGCGAACGCCCGGAGATCTGCCACAGGCACGTCACCCCCGGCTTCACCACGAGCCGGCGCAGCGCGTAGGCGTCGTAGTGCGCGACCTCTTCGGGGAGCGGCGGCCGCGGGCCGACGATCGCCATCTCGCCGAAGAGCACGTTCCAGAAATTCGGGAGCTCGTCGATCGAGGTGCGCCGCAAGAAGCCTCCGAGCGCGTGCAGCCGCGGATCGTCGCGCATCTTGAAGACGGGGCCGTCGGCTTCGTTGAACTTGCGCAGCTCGGGGAGCATCTGGTGGGCGTTGCGCACCATCGTGCGCAGCTTCCACATCCGGAAGGTGCGGCCGCCCAGGCCCACCCGCTCCTGGCGATAGAGCGGGTTCGAACCGGTGACCAGGACGATCCCGGCGATGGCGCCGAGGACGATCGGCGCGCTCAGCGCGATGATCGTCAGCGCCAGGGTGACGTCGATCGCGCGCTTGGCGGGCGCGAACCATCCCGGGCGCGACGGCGCCTTCGGGAACGGGACCCCGACGGGAAGCTCGGCGAGATCGGCGTGGACGCCGGCGCCGTAGTCGGTGATCACCGGGGGACCATGCTCAGGATCGCCTCGATCCGCTCGCCGACGTATCCGAGACCGTCGATCGTCCCCAGGTCGCCCCCCGCCGTCGAGCTGTACTCGAGGTAGGGGACGTACTCGCGGGTGTGATCGGTCCCGGGCTGGGTCGGATCGCAGCCGTGGTCGGCGGTGAACATGAGGCCGTCGCCGGGGCGGATCCGGGCGAGGATCTCGGGGAGCCGCGCGTCCAGCCGGGCCAAGGCGTCCCCGTAACCGCGGACGTCCCGGCGATGGCCGAACTTCGTGTCGAAGTCGTTGAGGTTGACGAACACCAGCCCGTGATCCGTGGCATCGGCCAGCTCCAGCGCGCGATCGACCGCCTCGCCGTTGTCGGCGACGCGGACGGACGACGCGATGCCGTGACCGCTGTAGATGTCACAAATCTTCCCGACCGCGTGGACCGATACACCCACTCTCTCCAGCCGGTCGAGGACGGTCGGCGGCGGCGGGATCGCGTAATCGCGGCGGTTGGGGGTCCGGGCGTAGTTCCCCGGCGTCCCCACGAAGGGCCGCGCGATCACGCGGTTGACTTCGTGCGGCGGCACCAGCATCGCGCGCGCCCGCTCGCACCAGTCGTAGAGGGTCGGCAGCGGAACCGTCTCTTCGTGAGCCGCGACCTGGAAGACCGAATCGGCCGAGGTGTAGAGGATCGGCCGGCCCGTCCGCTGGTGCTCTTCGCCCAGCTCGGCGATGATCTCGGTCCCCGAGGCGGTGCGGTTCGCGAGCGGCGGCTTGCCGACGATCGCGGTGAACGCGTCGACGACCTCGGGCGGAAAGCCGTCCGGGTAGGTCGGAAACGGGACCTCGGTGATCACGCCGGCCATCTCCCAATGTCCGGTGATCGTATCCTTGCCTTTTGAGCGTTCTCTAAGGCGGCCCACCGCGGCAAGCGGGCTCGCTTGCGAGTCGACGCCGCGCACCGGCGTGATGTGACCCAGACCCAGCTGCTCGAACGTGGGGAGACGCAGCCCGCCCAAACGGTCCGCGACGTTTCCGATCGTGTTGGCGTTCGAAGCGTCGTGGTACAGGTTTGCGTCCGGAAGGGCACCAACGCCGGCGGAGTCCATAACGAAGCAGAGTATGCGCGGCATGCCGTGACGGCGGGTTCCAGCCCTCGCAGGACCGCGCCTTCCCCAGCGCGCATGGCGTGACCGACCGCATGCGTTTACCGTTCCTCTTCGCGTTCGCAGCGGTGGTGTTCGCCGCGGCGACCGCGACGGCAACCGCCGCGCCGGCCAGCCTGGACATCACCGCGCGGAACGTCGACTTCTACTACAACCGCTTCATCGTCACGGCCGACGGCGACGTGCGGGTTCGGCTCTCCGACGGGACCGTCGTCACCGGACAGACGTTCACGATGGACCTGAAGCTGAACCGCTACTTGATCGCGGGGAACGTCCACGTCGACGGGCCGGGGATCCACCAGGTCGGCGCGGGCTGGGCGGGCTATCCCGACCTCGACCGCACCTTCTTCCTCCCCGAAGGCGTCGAGCCGATCCGGTACACGTACTTCGGCTCCGACTGGACCAACCCGCACCCCGGCCGCGAACAGCCGGGCGACGCGTTCAACTTCCCCGATCTGACCGGCGAGCGGCCGTACATCATCGCCAGCGGCGTGCGGATCGTCCCGAAGACGAACGCGCTCTTCACCCTGCCGCGGATCTACACCGCGGGGATCTACACCCCGCTCCCGCGCTACGTCGTCACGTTCTCCGCGAACCCGCACTATTTCGAGAACGCGTTCCCCGGCGGCCGCTTCGACGTCGGCCTGCCGTTCAACGGTTCCGAGCACAGCCTCACGGCGCTGCATATTCGCAACGAGCCGTACAACGGGACGTTCCTCGCCTTCGACCAACACTTCGTCTGGGACAAGGACTACATCGTCTTCGGCGTCGACCCGCTCACCCAAGAGCAGCGCGAGTACAACCTGATCGGCTACAAGCGCGAGTCGCCGGGCCTCGAGACGCGGCTCTTCCTGCAAGAGTCGGCCGCGCAGCCGGGGATCATCAACCGCCCGATCAACGCCGCTGGCTACGCGCAGCTGCAGATCAACGCCGCGCTCAAGCGCTCCGGGATCAGCTACACCGAGGACAACTACTACCAGTACCTGCTCGGGTTCAAGCCGCCGGCCGACGACACGCAGCTGGTCTACGTCAACCCGTCGTACGATCCGCGCTGGCGCGAGCATCCGATGCAGGCGCAGCTCATCTGGACCGGCTACGAGAACCGGGTGACGAAGTCGATCCCGCTGCTCTTCCGGCTGCGCTCGGGGGTCGGGCTTGCGCACGACATCTACGGCGAAGGCGGCTTCCCGAACGAACAGCCCGGACCGCCGGACTCCTTCTACCATCGCGTCGGCGGGACGGTATACACGCCGGCGATCAAGGTCGCGGGCAACGTGCGCTTCACCGCGCAGTACGACCGCGAGAAGACGTGGTTCAACGTCCCGCATCAGACCGACCTCGCCGACACGCGGCTCACGCTCTCGGATGCGCTGCAGAAGGCGCACCTCAACACGTTCCTGAGCTACGAGGTCCGCAACACCGCCGATTACTGGGGCGCGCAGCAACTTGCCGCATATCCGGTCGGAACCGCGGCGGGGGGCTGCATCGCCCCGGCGTACGACACCTGCGTGACGCAGTGGGGGACGTTCTCGGGACAAGACGCGTTCCGCGGCCTCGCGACGCTGCGCGCGCTCGTCGCGGGCCTCATCTACACGCCCAGCGCCGCCTTTGCGTTCAGCGCGCAAATCGCGAAGAACAAAGACTTTCCGGCACCGATTCCGGGAATCTACGGCCAGCCGCCGTATCAGTTGAGCCTCGACGTGCGCGTCCGCGTCTCGCGGCAGATCCTGCTCGATCTCTCCCGGCAATACTACTTCAACTTCGCCGGCGAGCGATGGACGCCGCAGCTCGGGCTTCAAATCTCGCCATGACCATGCGCCGCGCCTTTGCGCTCCTCGCCGCCTTCGCCGTCGTCGCGCTTGCCGCCCCGGGCCTCGCGCAGGGGACGCTCGTGCGCTTCACCGGCCAGCTCCTCGACGTGGGGAGCGGCTACGTCTACTTCACGACGGGCGCAGCGTTCAAGCTCGCACCGACGGTCGCGTACAACGACTACGACACCGGCAAACCGACGACGCTGCGGCCGGCGCCGAAGCTCTTCGCGCGCGCGGTCCTCGACCCGGGGACCAAACAAGTCGTCGAGCTCGACCTGACGAAGAAGCGGCTGGCGAGCGACACCACCTACGCGCCCGACGTGCAGAGCGCCGTCGCGACAAAGCCGACCGTGACCAGTGCCCCCGAGATCGTCGGCGTGCGTGTCACCGGCAAAGAGGTCCCCGTCGAGTTCGTCGTCACGGTTCCGCCTACGACGCCGATCAACGCGACGGTCTACCTCAGCACGGACGCGAGCGGCTGGAACCCGCAGGCGATTAAGCTCGACCGCATCGACGGCTCGCGCTACCGCGTCGTGCGGCGCCTGGCGTCCGGGACGAAGTTCGTCTTCCGCGTCACGCGCGGCTCGTGGAACTCGGTCGAAGTCGGTGAGGACGGGCTCGAGCCGCCGCAGCCGCGTCAGTTCTTCGTCACCGAGTCCGACTCGCGATCGTATCCGGTGACGGTCTACGGGTGGAGCGACAACCGCGCCAACGCGCCGCAAGGCGCGCAGCCCGGGGCGATCCCGACGCCGTTCAATCCCAATCCGTTCCCGCCGGGACTCTACCCGCCGAGCCGCGCGACCCCGCCGGGCGGTTTCCCGACCCCGCGTCCGGGATTCCCCAACAAGCCGCCGCGCTGATGCGCCGCGCGGTCGCCGTCCTCGCCGCCATGGGTTGCGCCGCCCTGCCGGCGGCGGCGCTCGCGCGCCCGACGGCGACCGTCGAGAGCCGTTCGATCGTCTTCTTCGCCGACACCCTCGCGCTGGTCGCGCGCGACGGCGCGACGATCCGCTTCGGCGACGGGACGACGGGCGGCGCCGACGCCGCCTACGTCGACCTCAAGAACGATCGCGTCGTGCTCGCCGGTCACGCGCACATCGCGCGCGGCGCCGCGATGCGCAACGCCGACGCGATCGCGCTCGAGCTCGGCGGCTCGCGCGTCGACCTGCTCGACGCCGCGACCGGCGTGCAGCGGACGACGCGCGCGCTCACCGACACGGCGCCGGCGGAGATCGACGCGCAGCGCTTCGCCTTCCCGGAGGTCGACGACCGCAACGCGTTCATCCGCAGCCGCCGCGCCGCGATCGTCGCGCACGCCAACGTGCGCTTCACGCCGGCATCGTTCCCGACGTCGGTCGGCGGCGTCCCCGTTCCGTCGTACCTCTACACGTTCGCGACGGCGGCCGGATTCGGGACGTCGACGCTCCCCGGCGCGACCTTCGATCAACCGTACGGGCTGTTCGGAACGCCGACCTCGCTCACCGCGCTGCACGCGCGGGTCGAAGGGAACAGCGCGGCGCTGGGCCTGCAGCAGCAGCTCGCCTCCGGCGACAACGAGTACGTGACGGCAGGCTTCGACGCGCCGCTGCGCGCCTCGAGCACTGCGGGGATCAGCGCGTATCGCCGGATGAGCCCGCGCTACAACGTGACGCTGTCGGCGAGCGAGGCGTACGGCTATCGTTTCGGCGACGCGATCCTCTCGGCCGCGTTCGGAAACGCGGGCGGGCGGCTCACCTATCACACGCAGAGCTACGGGTACTCGTCGTTCGACGCCAGCGTGCGCAGCCCGGATTATCCGCTGCC
>DASYFS010000331.1:0-2129 GCA_036498305.1 Candidatus Elarobacter sp.
CCAACACCGACACCCGCACCAACCGCCACGCCGTAATCGCCCGTCATGGCGAGCTTGTCGAGCCACCCTCGTTGCCGCGCGAGCGCAGTCGAGCGCGGCGCCCCCACCTCGGCCGCCACGATGCGGGGTCATCCCTCGACAAGCTCGCCATGACGGGGCACAGGGTCAGCAACGGATGCCGATGCGGGCGTTGTCGTAGTCGAAGTAGAGATCGAAGGTCGAGAGGATGTCGGTGCCGATGATGCCGTCGAACGGGATCGCGGTCAGCTGGTCGCGGAGCGCGCCGGGGACCTCCACGCCGACCGGCATGTCGTCGAAGTGGTACGGGCCGATCGCGAACCGTGCAATTCTGTGCGGCTCGAGGACGATGGAGCCCTCGAGGTACCGCGCGGTGTAAGACCGTCCGAGCGGCGTCCAACGCGTCGCGATCTCTTGGGGATAGCGCTGCGCGAAGGCCGACAGGATGTTGAGGTTCGGGGAACCGGTGTCGACCGCGAACGTCTCGATTGCGATCGGTCCGAGCTCGACGCCGATCAGCGGTACGCCGCCGCGCTCGACGTTCGCCGGCACGACCGTGGTCGCGGCGTCCGCGAAGACCGGCGCCGCCGCGGCATGACTCAGCACTTCGACGCGTTCGTGCAGGTAGTCGATCCGCACGACGTGTCCGAAGAAGAAATCATACCCGAGAATCCCCGCGAGCCGGCCGGCGAAAATCGGGATCGTGAGAACCGAGGCGTTGTCGAGCGTCAACGGGCCGATCGACATCGTCGGGATCGTCGCATGCTCGAGCACCGGACCGAACGCGCCGGTGACTGACGGATCGAGCGTGATGCTTGCCGTCCCAGTGTCGAGCACGAGCCAGCGGCGGCGCCCGGCGATCGACGCCTCGACCTCGATGCGGCCGAGGGTGAAGCGCGCCGGAAGCACGACGGCCTCGGACGCGGACGCCGGCGGCGCGAAGACGCGCCGCTCTGAAGGTAAGGCGACGTCGGTCGCGGTCACCGCAGCCGGCTCGACGTCGTCGACGGTGACTTCGAGATCGTGCGCACGCGCACCGTCCGAGACGTGCCAGTGCCGCGGGCGCACGGCGCCGTCGAAGCGGGTGAACTGATCGAAATCAATGGTCGTGACGCGGCTCCCTTCGCGCGCAACCTCGCTGACGATCAGCCCGCTAGCTTCGTCGACGTAGAACCACTCCGGCGGTTCGCCGCGCGGAAGATCGGCGATCACCCAGCGCGGATTCGGACCGCCGGTCTCCCCGGCCAGCGTGCAGTTTGCGGGATCGAATGACACGTAGCTCTGCGGAAGGCGGTCTACGGCGTCGCCTTGCTGATCGGCGAACAAGCCGTGCGCGATCCCGTTGCCGTCGGCGCGCCACCGCGTACCGTCGTGCCGCCCCGCGGCATAGTTGGCAGCGCCGAGATGCACGGTCGCGCGCATGTCCTCGTCGCGCACCGCGACGTCGACGGGGAAACGGCGGTCGCCGTTGGCGTACGTCCACCGCTCGCGACGCCGCGCGAAGGCCGGATCGGGCTTCCCACTCGCCGCCGCATTGGCGGCGAGCACTTCCGATAGCGTCGTCGTCGCGGGTTTGATCCCCGCCGGCTGCCAGCCGGCGATCGCAGCGGCAAGCGCGAGCGACGGGAACACGCCGCTCCGCTACCCCGTGATGCGGCGCGGTTCCTCGCGCGGAGGGAGCCCGTCCGGCCGCACGAACGTGCGGCCAATGGCGCTGAGCGGGCTCGACATCGCGGTCATCGTCGCGTTTTTCGCGATCAACCTCGGGATCGGGCTCTGGTTCGCCCGCGGCTCCGGGAAGAGCGTCGCGGAGTTCTTTCTCTCCGGACGGAGCGCGCCGTGGTGGCTGACCGGCGTCTCGATGGTCGCGACGACGTTCGCCGTCGACACGCCGCTCGCCGTCACCGGCTTCGTCGCCCAGAACGGGATCGCGGGGAATTGGCTGTGGTGGAACATGGCCGCCAGTGGAATCCTCACCGTGTTCTTTTTCGCGGCGCTCTGGCGGCGCTCGGGCGTGCTGACCGACGTCGAGTTCATCGAGCTGCGCTACGGCGGCAAAGCCGCGACCTGGCTGCGCGGCGTGCGCGCGGTGTATCAGGGCGTGCTGGTCA
>DASYFS010000332.1:0-2440 GCA_036498305.1 Candidatus Elarobacter sp.
CGAGCGCGGTCCTCAACAACGCGGCGCTCTCTGCAGCGCGCCGTTCAGTGTATCGCGCCGAAGTCCGCAATTGCGCCTCGGTAGCGTCAAACGTCGTGGTCGTCGTTCACTTCCCGTCGCGTTAGCGTCAGATCGGCGGCGGCGCCTGTGAGAGGATCGGCAGCCGCGCCGTCCCCGTTACCGTGACCGGTACGACGGCCGGCTTCGCGGCGCTCGCCGTCCCGTTGCGCGCGTACTGGTCCTGGAGCCCGAAGACGAGGATGCCCAGCTGATCGCGCGGGGCCAGGCGGACGCCCACTCCAGCTAGGTCGACATCGAACTGCCCCTGGCCGCGTAGCGGCGTCAGCTGGTTGTCGACGAGGTCCCACACGCCGGGATTTGACGCGTGCATCTGCCCGACGCCGACGAAGACCATCGGTGTGCCGGCCGCGATGCCGCCGACGGCGGAGACCTGGAACGTCACGTGGGGGATCCCGGCGACGACGGTGCCGCCGGCGCCGGCCGTGTAGAGCCCGACCGCCGCCGGAACGTCGACGTTCGCGCCCGCGACCACGGCGAGCGATCCGACGTCGAACGCGCTCAGCGGCAGTCCGCTCGTCATCGTCGGGACGGTCGCGAGCGTGATCGCGTCGCCCATCGAGAGCGAGATGCACGGGTTCGCCGGGATCGCCGATGCCGCGTTCGCCTTTCCCTTGAGATAGCGGTCGAACCACATCAACTGCGCCTGCGCTTCGCTCAGCGTCGAGCCGCAGCGCGAATCGTTCGAATCGCCCGAGGGATAGTAGAGCGTCGCGCCGGTGTCGGGGACCATCCCTAGGCTGTTGTGCCCGGCTTGATAGCTCAGCAGGCGCACGTCACCGCCCGCGCGCCGCAGGCACGCGTAGTTGTTGTAGCCGTTGTTGAAGTCGAACAGCGTGTCGCGAATCCCGATCCAAATCATCGCGTTGACCTTCGGCGTCACGGTCGCCGGCGGCAGCAGCGGCGCCGTTCCCGGTCCGCCGTTGGTCGCGACGCTCGTGCCGTCGCAGAAATAGTCGGCGCTGTGATAGGCGTAGTAGTCGTGCGAGTACGCGCTCTCGGTGTTGTTCAGCGAGTTGTCCGTCGCGACGAACTGTGTCGTGATGAATGGGTCGAGGCGCTGCTGCGCCGTACCGAGGCCCGCGCCCCACAAGAAGTCGTTCCAGAGCGACTTGAAGACGCCGCCCGGAACGAGCGCGTAGTTGAGATCGGACGGCGCGATGTTCGGCACGATCGCACGCAGCCGGCGGCGTTGATCGGTGTTGAGGATCAGGTATTGATACATTCCGCCGTACGAGCCGCCGATCGCGCCCATGACCGGCTCGTGCGGATCGCGGCCGTCGAGCGTCGGCGCGTACGCGAGCCACGGCAGCTTCGCTTGCGCCCAATCCATTACCGCGAGAATATCGGCGGCGTCTTTGTCGGGGTTCATCGAGTCGACCATCCCGGTATTCTCGCCGAACCCGCGCTGGTCGAAGCTGATGACGCCGTAGCCGTTGTAGACAAGCTCCGAGAGATTCGTCCCGACGCCGACGCCTTCGCTCGGACTGGCAGCCGGCGAGCCGAGCGTCTTCGTGCGGCTGCCGCTCCAACCGTGGCCGTGCAGGACGAGCGGATACGTCGCGCCGCCGGTGATCGTCGACGGCTCGAAGACGGTGAACGCGACGGTGTCGCCGGTCGACGCCGTGAGGTAAACGCTGTAGACCGCGCCCGCCCGCGACGTTCCGCCTGCCGGCGCCGGCGGGATCACGTTCGAGTGGCCGGGCGCATCAGGGGGTGCCGTCGGTTGCGGCCGCGCGCCGCCTGCCGAGCGCGCGGCGCCTTGGGCGCCGACGATGCTCGCGATGGGTGGGACCGCCGAAGATCCGCGCCCGCCGCAGGCGGTCAACGTAACGGCAGCGGCAAGGGCCGCAAGCAACACCGGGAGAGCACGCATCGACGGTGACCTCATGAGACATCCAGGTTTGTCTCATAGTCGCCGCTATGGTGGGCCGCAACCCATACCCAAAACCAGGGAGAGGCGCCGGTAAACGCGCCTGCGTTAGCGCGTCGCGGGCGTCATCGAATCGGCGACCAGCTTCGCGCTGAGGTGCGTGTCGGTCGTCTGACCGCCGTCGATCGCGAACCGGTGCAGCCGCGCCGCGAGATCCCACCGCAGCGGCACTTGGCGATCAGCGGCGTACACGAGCGTGCCGTCTTCGTGCTCGTCGTAGCCTTGCGGACCTTTGACGTTCACGTCGGTCGTGACGGCAAGCGTCGCCGTCGGGTTGTCGACGGTTTTCACGAGATACCGCGTCGTGCCGACCGCCGGCTCGCCGAACGCCTGAGTCCACGTCGCCGACTCGCGCAGCTCGTGATCGCCGAGCAGACCGCGCGCGAGCATCGGCAGCAGAAACGTCACCTGCGCGCAGGGCGGCCGCTT
>DASYFS010000333.1:0-12146 GCA_036498305.1 Candidatus Elarobacter sp.
GTGACGCTGACTCGCGGCAGCGGGATGGAAACCGTGCACGCGCGCCGCGGCGTCGTCCTCGCCGGCGGCGGGTTTCCCGCCGGCGAGGCGCTGCGCCGCCGCTTTCTCCCTGCGCCGGTCGCCGACGCGACGCCGGCGTTCGAGGGCTGCACCGGCGAGACGCTGGAGCTTGCGTCGGCCGCCGGTGCCGCGCTCGGCGCGCCGGGCGGCGGCAACGCACTGTGGTTTCCGAGCTCGACCGCGCGCCGCGCCGACGGCTCGACCGCCGTCTATCCGCACATCGTCCTCGACCGCGCGAAGCCGGGGCTCATCGCGGTGAACGCGGCGGGGCGCCGCTTCGTCGATGAGGCCGCGCCCTACCACGAGTTCGTGCGCGCGATGTACGCCTCGCACGCATCGGTGCCGACGATCCCGGCGTGGCTCGTGTGCGACCGCGCGTTCCTGTGGCGCTACGGTCTCGGGCTCGTGCGGCCGCATGCGCTGCAGGTGCGACGGTTCGTCGCGACCGGCTACCTGCGCGAAGCGCCGACCCTCGCGGCGCTCGCGGCGTCGATCGGCGTCGACGCCGACGGGCTCTGCGCGAGCGTCGCCGAGCACAACCGCGCGGCGACCGACGGCGTCGATCTCGCGTTCGGCAAAGGCTCGAACGTCTACGACCGCGCGAACGGCGACCCGCGCCGCCGGCCGAACCCGTGTCTCGGCCCGATCGCGCGACCACCCTTCTACGCGGTCGCCGTCGCGCCGACGCCGCTCGGCACGAGTCTCGGCATCCGCACCGACGCCGACGCGCGGGCGCTCGACGATGACGGCAGCCCGATCGCCGGACTGTACGTCTGCGGAAACGACATGGACGCACCGTTCGGCGGCGAGTACCCCGGCGCCGGCGCGCAGCTCGGCGTCGCCCTCGTCTTCGGCGCGCTTGCCGCGCGGCACGCGGCCGGCGCCGGCTAGCGAGCGGAGCCGCGCCGTCCCGCGGCGCATCGATCGGCATGCGCAGCACGGTGATCCCCGGCGTGTGGACGTGGTCGCGGTGGCAGCCCGACCGCAACCTCGACTTCAACAGCTTCTTCGTCGAGACCGAGGACGGGAATCTCGTCGTCGATCCGCTCGAGCCCGACGACGCGACGCTCGCCGAGCTGCGAGAGCGCGGCGTCAAGACGATCGTCGTGACCAACCGCGATCACGAGCGCTTCAGCGCGGCGGTCGCCGCCGCGACCGGCGCGGAGATCGTCGCGAGCGCGCTCGACGCGCCGCTGCTCGCGCAGCCGCCGTCGCGCACCGTGCAGCCGGGCGAGTTCGTACACGGCTGGCGCGTGATCGGCGTCGCCGGTGCGAAGACGCCCGGCGAGATCGTGCTGTATCGCCGGGCGCTCCGGACGGCGATCGTCGGCGACGTCATCTGGGGGACGCCGGCCGGCGCGCTGACGCTGATGCCCGACGCGAAGCTGACGGACCCGCCGCGCGCCGCGCTCTCGCTGCGGGAGCTCCGCGAGCGCGTGGTGGACAACCTGCTCGTCGGCGACGGCGCGTGCATCTTCGGCAATGCCCACCTGGCGATCGGCACGATGCTCGACGCCCGTACCGACGCCTTCGTCGACCGCGTCAACGTCGACGAGCTGCCGCTGCTGCAGTTCCCCGACGATCCGCCGCCGTACACCGGCGGCTGGAACGACGTCGGCCGAATGCTCGGCGCGGAGAAGCTCGGCTACGGCGTCCTTCGTCTCCCGCGCGGTACGGCGTTCTGCCCCTACCACTGGCACACGCGCGAAGAGGAGCTGTTCGTCGTGATGCGCGGGACGCCGGCCCTGCGCACGCCGCGTGGGACGCAGACGCTGCGCCCCGGTGATCTCATCGCGTTTCCGACCGGGCCCAACGGCGCGCATCGGCTCGAAAACCACGCCGACGAGGACGCGATCGTGCTCGCGATCGCGAACACGGATCCCGGCGACGCGTGCTTCTACCCGGACTCGCAGAAGTTCGTCGTCGAGGCGACCGGGACGCTGGTGCGAGACCACCCGATCCTCGACTATTTCGAAGGCGAAGTCTGAGCCCTAGGCGTACGGAATCACCCTGATGCTGCCGTTCCTTCTGGCCGCGACCTTGGCGGCGGCGCAGCCGGCGCCGTGCCCGTCCGATCTGCAGGTGACGAACCCGCGGATCAAGATCGTGCGGGCGCGGGATCGCGCGTTCGACAACAACATCGTCGCGGTCGACGTGCGCAATGCCGGCAACCGTCCGCAGCGTCAGGAAATCAAGCAGCACCTCGATCTCCTGCTCGGAAAGCAGCGCGTCGGGTCGCAGCCGATCCCGGCGCTCGGACCGGAGGAGAGCTACGAGGCGGCGTTCCGGTTCCAGCGGCCGCACGAGAAGAAGCACGTCCCGCAAGAGATGACGTTCCGCCTCGCGTTCGAGAGCCGGCTGCGGCCCGGCGACGACTGCGTTGAGGCGAACAACAACCTGACCGCGACGCTCTGATGCGCGTGCGCCTCGAGCGCCGCGGCGAAGACGACGCGCTCGTCACGCTCGGCGCCCAGGTGACGTTCCCCGACGGTCCGCTGCGGCTGCGCTACCCGACCCGCACCGGCGCGACGCTGCGGATCGACGGCGTCGTGCGCGGCGCGTTCGACGGTCCGCACGAGACGATCGCGCTGCGGCCCGCACCCGGGCTGCACGACGTCGTCCTCGAGGTCGAGCGCCGCGCGATGCCGGTGTCGGGGCTGCCGTCGGGCGACGGTCTGCGCTGGCGGCTGATGCTGCGCAATGCCTCGCAGCGGCCGCACGACGAGCTGTTGGTCGAGGGCGCCGACGCAGCCATCGACGAGCGCGCGATCGACGTCCCGCTGATCGGACACGCGCACCTCGACATCGCCTGGCTGTGGACCTACGACGAGGCGAAGCGCAAGGCGGTCCGCACGTTCGCCACCGCGCTGCGCGAGATGGAGCTCGACCCGGCCTTCGTCTTCGCGCAGAGTCAGCCGCAGCTCTACGCATGGGCGTTCGCGCTCGCGCCGGAGCTCGCCGAACGCGTGCGCGCGCACCTCGGCCGCGGCTGGGACGCGAGCGTCGCGCCGATGTGGGTCGAGCCCGATCTCCACGCGCCCAGCGGCGAATCCGTGCTGCGGCAGTTCGCCTACGGCACCGCATGGACGCGCGACGAGCTCGGCGTCACGCCGAGCGTGGTGTGGCTGCCCGACACCTTCGGCTTCCCGTCGACCTTCGCGCAACTCGCGGCGCACGCCGGGATGCCGTACTTCGCGACGACGAAGCTGCAGTGGAACGACACCACGCGGTGGCCGTACCCGCGCTTCCGCTGGGAGGGTGACGACGGCAGCGCGATCCTCGCCGCGGTGCTCGACTCGTACGACGGCGACCTCGACGAGAAGCGCCTGCGGCGCGCGCGCGAGCGCGGCGAGCCGCTCGTCGTCGGGTACGGCGACGGCGGCGGCGGCGCGACCGACGAGCAGCTCGCGCGCGTCGGCCCCGGCTCGCGCGGCTGGACCGCCGTCGACGCCTGGTTCGCGGGCATCGCGCAGGACGCGCTGCCGGCGTATTGCGGCGAGCTGTATCTCGAGACGCACCGCGGAACGTACACGACGCATCACGACGTCAAGTCGCGCAACGCCGCGCTCGAACGCGAGCTCGCGGCCGCGGAGGAGCTCGCCGCGTGGTGCGTCGCCGTGCGCGCGCCGCTGACCGTGCGCCGCGCGCTCGTCGACGATCTGCGCACCGCGTGGCGGATCGTGTTGCGCGGGCAGTTCCACGACGTCATCTCCGGCAGCTCGATCGGCGCCGTCTACGACGACGTGCGCGCCGAGCACGACCGCGCCGCAGCGGTCGTCGCGCGGCTCGCGGCGAGCGCGGCGTCGATCCTTCCCCGCGCCGACCTGCAGCTTGCCGACGCGCCGGTGGTCGCGCCCCTGCGCGAAAGCGACCGGTGGGTGTTCCGCAACGAGTACCTCACCGCACGCGTAGGGGACGACGGTACGATCGACGAGCCCGCCACCGCCGGCGACGACGGCCCTCGGCTCTCGGCGATGCTCAACGGCTTGGTCGCGTTCGTCGACAAGCCCAAAGCGTGGGACGCGTGGAACCTCGACCGCGGCTACGAGCGCCACCGCGTTCCGGTGAAGTGCCAAGGTTCGGAGCTCGTCGAGGGGGCGCTCGCGGTGCGCTTCACGATCGGCAAACGGTCGCGCGCGACGATGCGCGTCGAGCTGCGCGAGGCCGAGCCGTTCCTGCGCGTCGACCTCGCCGTCGCGTGGGCCGAGGACCACGTGATCCTCCGCGCCGAGCATCGGATGGCGATCGAGACGACGACGGCGCGCTTCGGCCAGCCGCACGGAACGCTCGTGCGCGATCTCGCGGCACGCGACGTCGCGGCGCAGGCGCGCTTCGAAGTCCCCGCGCAGCGCTGGGTGCACGCCGAAGGTCCGCAGGGCGGCGTCGCAATCTTCACCCCGGACCTCTACGGCTGGAACGGCGTCGCGCTGCCCAAGGGCGGGCTGCGGATCGGAACGTCGCTGCTGCGCGCGCCGCGCTGGCCCGACCCCGGCGCCGACCGCGGCGAGCAGCGGCTGCAGTGGGCATTCGCGCCGACGAGCGGGGCGACGATCTCCGGCCTCGAGCACGCCTGGCTCGCCTATACGGAGCCGGACCGCGTGCGGCTGTTCACCTGCGACGACCCGTCCGTCCTCGTCGTCGCGTCCTATCCGTCCGCCGACGCCGACGGCGTGATCGTGCGCGTCCGCGAATGCGACGGCGCGCCGCGGACCGTCGCGCTGCGCTGCGGCGGACGCATGCGCACGGCGATCGCCGTCGACGCCGTCGAGCGGCCGACCGACGAGGCGGTGCGCATCGTCGAGGAGGAGCTGGTCTTCGACATACGTGCGTTCGCGCTGCGCTCGTTTCTGGTACGGTTCTGATCGTGCGTTCCATCGACTGTGTCCTGTTCGATCTCGACGATACGCTTCACGACGATACCGCGGCGTATCGCACCGCCGCGCGGATCGTCGCCGACGAGATCGCGGCGGAGCGCGGGATCGACGCGCAGCGGCTCGCCGACGCGTACGACGCCGCGGCGCAGCGGTTCTGGCACGAGCTCAGCAGCGATCACCTGCAGCAGTCGATCGGCGTCGAGCGCGAGCGGATGTGGAGCGAGGCGCTTCAGGAGGTCGGGATCACCGACGCCGCGCTCGCGCGCCGCGCCGCCGACGGCTACGTCGCCGCCCGCTCGGGCGCGCTCGCGCTCTTCCCCGGCGCCGCGGAGGTCCTCGACGCGCTGCGCGCCCGCGGCTGCAAGCTCGGCCTGGTGACGAACGGCTTCGCCGCGACCCATCACGACAAGATCGACCGGCTCGGATTGCGCGAGCGCATGGACGCGTTCTTTCTCGCCGACGAGGTCGGCATGGTCAAGCCCGACCCGGACCTCTACCGGCTCGCGTGCCGGACGCTCGGGACGTCGCCGGAACGAGCGGCGATGGTCGGCGACCGCTACGACCGCGACGTGCGGGGAGCCCACGACGTCGGCTTGTTCACCGTGCTCGTCGACGTCCACGGCGCGCGTATTCCGGCCGACGGCCCGCGTCCCGACGCGATCGTGCAGACGATCGCCGACGTGCTCACGGTGCTGCCGCTGCGCTAATCGTGCAGGACGACGTTGAGCAGCGACGGGTGGACGTGCATGCCCCCGTTGTACTCGATGAAGCCGAGCTTTCGGAACTTGTTCAGGAAGAAGCTGACGCGCGAGCGCGTCGTGCCGACCATCTCGGCCAGCGTCTGTTGGCTGATGGTTGGGATGACTTCTTCCGGTTGAACGTCCTTGCCGAAGTTGGCGAGAAGGAGGAGGATCCGCGCGAGCCGCTTCTCGCTGGAGTTGAAAAGATGGTCGACGAGGTCTTCTTCGATCCGGATGTTGCGCGTGAGCAGATGCGCGATGAACGTCTCGGAAAACGCCGGCTCGTCGCGCAGCACGCGCTTCATAACGGCGTTGCTGACCTGCACGACGGTGCAGTCCGTCATCGCGGCGGCCGTCGCCATGCGCAGCGGCTGACCGGCTAAGCACCCTTCCCCGAAGAAATACCCCTCGGCGCAAATTGCCAGGACCGCTTCCTTGCCGGACGCGGAGACGATCCCGATCTTGATCTTACCGCGCTGTACGTAGAAGACCGAGTCGGCGGGGTCGCCTTGCGCGTAGATCACGCGCTCCTTGCGATATTTCTGAATGCTGCGCCCGTCACCGACCGCTGCGAGAAACGTCTTGGAATCGAACGGTCCCGCACCGTTCTGTTTCATGCGATCTCGCGTTTCTGCACGCCGCTCTGTTCGTTGGGACACCGAAAGCACATCCTGTGGAGATCGCGTCTATTGACCGCCGGGGTTGGTAATCGTCGAACCGCCCGCGACGGGGATCGAGACCGCCGCTACGCTCGCCAATGCTCGCCCGTTGAACGTCGAGGCGTTGATGGTGATCGCTTGGTTCGCGAGCACGTTGCCGGAGAATGATGCGCCGCCCAGCGTCGCCGCGCTGCCGACCTGCCAGTAGATGTTGCAGGCGCTCGCGCCGTTGATCAGGTTGACGTTGCCGCTGGTGCCTCCGTTGAGCGTGGTCGTCAGCGTGGTGCCCATCTGGAAGATGAACACGCTTTGCGGGTTCCCGCCTCCGTCGAGGGTGAGGTTGCCCGCGGCGATCGTGAGCGTCGACGGTGAGTGGTACACACCAGGCGGCAGCGTACCCACCGGGTGTCCGGGAACGCTGGCCTGCGAGAGGTCTTGTCCGCCGAGGAACGTCGTCGTGGCGGGTTTTCCGGCCGCCGTATTATACGCCGTGGTCAACGCGTTCTGCGCTGCGAGCGGCACGGCGGCATTCGTGTTGAAACCGGCCGCATAAATCGCGTTCGTGCCGTCGGCATCCGTGCCCGGCGGATAGAAGCCGGTGACCGCGGTCCCCGGCGAGACGCCGATCAGATCGTCGTTAACGGCTCCCGTAACGGCGCCCGGCGCGTAGGTGACGAGCGTGTTGCCCACGTTCGTGACCGTCGAGCCTGCAAGCACGGCGAACGGCGCAAGCGCCGGCCCGAGCGGAATCGACGCGGCTCCCTGACTGCACGAGAGTGTGGTCGGCGTCGCCGTCGGTGTCGGCGTCGGCGTCGGTGTCGGCGTCGGCGTGGGTGTCGGCGTCGGCGTACGGGTCGGCGTCGGTGTCGGCGTGGGCGTCACGCCCGGCGGGAGCGGCGTCGGCGTCGGCGTGGGAACGCCGGGGACCGGCGTCGGCGTCGGCGCGGTGTACGGCGGCACGGTGCAGTTGCCGCAACCGCCGCCGCTGCACGAGGCCAGCGACGCGACGCCGACGAGCGCCGCGAGCCCGACGTGAGAAAAGCGTATCGGGAACATCTTCATCATCCTCTCAGCGTCAGATCTTCAGGCCGAGGCCGAGATAAGGACCGTCGTGTGTCTGACCGATGGGCGCGTTCTGTTTTGCCGTGAACCGGTCGCCCGCGATGCCGCCGTACACGTAGAGCCGTGACCGCCCGGGGTCGTACGCCAGCCCGACATCGTACTTCAGCATCTGATATTGCTGGCGGTACGACTTCCCGGCGTTGGCGCTCGCCGCGTTGAGAATCGTGTAGTTGCCGCTCACGGTCGGGTAATAGAACGCCGATCCGAAAAAGCTGAGGCCGGGGCGCAGGTCGGGGAGCTTTTCGACGCCGGCGCCAATGCCGTTGAGCTGCGGGTAGCCGTAGTTGTTCTCGGTGTGGATGTAGCTCACGCCGACGTACACGCGCGGTGCGGCGACTGCATACTCCAGGCGAGCGTCGAGGTTCGTCTGACGCCCGAGGAAGACGGGGGTCAACGCGACGCCGCCGTCGATCGTGTCGAATTGCGTGTAGTGGTTGCCGATGTTGTCGCGCACGTTGTCGCTGGTGACGAACGAGTCTTGGCGAAAGTCGATCTTTACGGCGAAGGGAGAGTTCTTGGGTGCCCAGGCGCCGCTGACGATGTACGACTCGCGGCACCATTCGCCGGCGGAGAATTCGTTGTACGTCTTGGGCGCGCTGAACGCCGCCTGCACGAAGGCCTGATACGAGCCCGGCGTCGGTGCCGGGCTCGGCGAGGGGCTCGGCGTCGACACCGCTGCCGGTACCAGGCTCGGGCTCGGGGTTGCCGCGGGAACCGGCGTCGGCGTAGGCGCCGGCAGCGAGATATACCGCACGACGACGACGCGCTTGTCGGGGACCCACTGCACGTAGGCGCCCATGGCTTCCGAGATGACGCGGACGGGCACGAGCACGATGCCGTGGTAGACGATCGGCGGTACGTCCAGCGGACGCGACTCGCCGTTGACGACGACTTCGGGTTTTCCGACCGTCACGACGACGCTGGCGCCCGGCTTCGAGGCCGTCACGGTCTTGCCGTCAGGCGTCGCGCTCACCGTCGCGCCCATCTGTTCGAACATGCTGCGGAGCGGCACGTAGATGCGGCCGTTCTTGACGAGCGCCGCGAGGACGCGGTTCTGCTTGAGCACGTCAGGCGTCGCGTAGACGGTGTGATCGTTGTAGAGGATCGGGTACTCGCCGGACGGCGGGTTGCCGAACTCGGCCGTTTGTGCGTGCGCCGCCGACGCGCTCAGGAGTACCGCGAGCAAGGCGACACCCGCCGCGCCGGGCGCGCCCGGCGTTCTTAGATGAAGAAGCCTACTGCGCCATGCTTGCATAAGCCCCAGCGTACACGTGTGGCCGCCGAATTACTGAGCAATAAAGCTCACGCGCGACCGGCGGGCCAGGACAGGGGACCCGGCGTCGCCGAAAACGAACATACGTTCGATGAGGCGAGCGTCCTTTTTGCCGCATCCGTTGGGGATCGTCGACGGGTCACTGGAAAAGCATGTCTGACGGCACCCACGCCCTCGACGCCATCGTCATCAAGGGCGCGCGCGAGCACAATCTCAAGAACGTCGACCTGACCCTGCCCCGCAACAAGCTGATCGTCGTGACCGGCTTGTCGGGGTCGGGAAAGTCGTCGCTCGCGTTCGACACGATCTATGCGGAAGGGCAACGCCGCTACGTCGAGTCGCTCTCATCCTATGCCCGGCAGTTCCTGGGCCAGATGGAGAAGCCCGACGTCGACTACATCGAGGGGCTCTCGCCGGCGATCTCGATCGACCAGAAGTCGACCTCGCGGAACCCGCGCTCGACGGTCGGCACGGTCACCGAGATCTACGACTACATGCGCCTGCTCTACGCGCGCATCGGGAAGCCGCACTGCTATCAGTGCGGGCGCCCGGTCTCGCCGCAGACGGCCGAGCAGATCGTCGATCAGATCATGGCGTTTCCCGAGGGGACGCGCATCCAGCTCCTCGCGCCGGTGATCCGCGGCCGCAAGGGCGAGTACACGAAGCTGTTCGAGGAGGTCGCGAAGGAGGGCTTCGCCCGGGTTCGCGTCGACGGCGAGATCCGCGAGCTGCGCGACAAGATCGAGCTCGACAAGAAGCGCAAGCACACCGTCGAGGTCGTGGTCGACCGCCTCGTCGTGAAGAGCGACGTGCGCGGGCGTCTGACCGACTCGATCGAGACGACGCTGAAGCTCTCGACCGGGATCGTCACGGTGATGTACCAGGCGAAGGTCAACGCCGAGACCGAGAAGCCGTCGGTGCAGTGGGAAGAGGCGACGTACTCGGAGTCGTTCGCGTGCGCGTACTGCGGGCTGTCGTTCCAAGAGCTCGAGCCGCGGCTGTTCTCGTTCAACTCGCCGTACGGCGCGTGTCCGGCGTGCAGCGGTCTCGGCGAGAAGATCGAGATCGACGAGTGGAAGGTCATCCCCGACCGCACGAAGTCGATCCGCGACGGCGCGATCGTTCCGTGGTCGAAGAACATGGCCGGGCGATTCCCTTCGACCAATCCGTACTATCTGCAGCAGGTCGAACGGCTGCTGCGCTCGCGCCGCTGCAAGGCGACGACGCCGGTCGAAGAGCTGCCGGAGGACGTCCTCGAGATGATCCTCTACGGCACCGAGAAGAAGCAGAAGTTCACCTACGAGTCGCGCAGCGGGCACACGTGGGAGTACGAGTCGCAGTTCGAGGGCGTCGTCAACAACCTGCAGCGCCGCTACAACGAGACCTCGTCCGACTACGTCAAGGAAGAGATCGAGAAGTATATGTCGGCGTCGACGTGCCAGGCCTGTAAGGGCGCGCGTCTGAAGCCCGAGGCGCTCGGCGTCTTCATCGACGGCAAGAACATCCACGAAGTGACGACGATGTCGGTCGAGCTGCTGACGGACTTCTTCAACCGCTTCGAGCCGAACGAGCGCGAGCAGAAGATCTCGCAGCAGATCCTCAAGGAAGTTCGCGCGCGGCTCGGCTTCCTCACGAACGTGGGGCTCGGCTACCTGAACCTCTCGCGCTCGGCCACGACCCTGTCGGGCGGCGAGTCGCAGCGGATCCGCCTGGCGACGCAGATCGGCTCGGCGTTGGTCGGCGTGCTGTACATCCTCGACGAGCCCAGCATCGGGCTCCACCAGCGCGACAACGACCGCCTGTTGGCGACGCTCGAGACGCTGCGCGACATCGGCAACACGCTGATCGTCATCGAGCACGACGAGGACACGATGCGCGCCGCCGACGTGGTGGTCGACATCGGCCCGGGCGCCGGTGCCGAGGGCGGCCGCATCCTCACCGTCGGCTCGCTCGAGGAGATCGAGAAAAATCCCGAGTCGCTGACGGGCGCGTATCTCTCCGGGCGCCAGTTCATCGCGATCCCGAAACACCGCCGCAAGGGCAAAGGCGTCCTGCGGGTCGAGAACGCGAAGGCGAACAACCTGCGCGGCGTCGACGTCGACATCCCGCTCGGAACCTTCACCGCGATCACCGGCGTCTCGGGCTCCGGGAAGTCAACGCTCGTGAACGGCGTCGTGATCAAGGCGCTCAACCAGTACCTCCACCATCAGCCGGCGGGCGGGACGTACGGCCGGGTGAAGGGCGCCGAGGCACTCGACAAGCTCGTCGTGATCGACCAGTCGCCGATCGGCCGCACCCCGCGCTCGAACCCGGCGACCTACACCGGCGCGTTCGACCAGATCCGGGAGCTGTACTCGCTCACACCCGAGTCGAAGATGCGCGGCTACACGCCGGGCCGCTTCTCGTTCAACGTCAAGGGCGGCCGGTGCGAAGCGTGTCAGGGCGACGGCGTCATCAAGATCGAGATGCACTTTCTCCCCGACGTCTACGTCCCGTGCGAGGTCTGCAAAGGGAAGCGCTACAACGCGCAGACGCTTGAGGTGAAGTACAAGGGCAAGTCGGTCGCCGACGTGCTGGCGATGCGCGTCGACGAGGCGGCCGAGCTGTTCTCGACGATCCCGAAGATCAGCAACAAGCTCAAGACGATCTGCGAGGTCGGCCTCGGCTATATCCAGATGGGCCAGCCGGCGACGCAGCTCTCCGGCGGCGAGGCGCAGCGCATCAAGCTCGCGACCGAGCTCTCACGCCGCGCGACCGGCCGCACGTTCTACGTTCTCGACGAGCCGACGACGGGTCTGCACTTCGCCGACATCCACAAGCTGCTCGACGTGCTGCAGCGGCTGGTCAACATGGGCAACTCGGTGCTCGTCATCGAGCACAATCTCGACGTCATCAAGACGGCCGACCATATCATCGACCTCGGCCCCGAGGGCGGCGACAAGGGCGGCACGATCGTCGCAACCGGAACGCCGGAAGAGATCGCCGCGGACGACAGCTCGTATACCGGGCGCTATCTCAAGGCCGTCCTTGCCGATGAGCGCGCCCACGGTATCCGTGTCGACAGCGCCCGCATCCGGGAGCTCGAAGCGACGAACTTCGAGACGCTCGACGACCTCACGAAGAACGGCCGCCGCGTTCCGGTCGAAGCGTGACCCCGCATCTCGGCCGTCACCATTAGGGGTCGCACTCGACTACGCTCGCGTGACGACGAGGGTGGCTCGACAAGCTCGCCATGACGGGGGGCGACTAGCTAGAGATCAACGTCCACATCAGCGTGACCGCCTGTGCTCCGCTCGCGCCCAGATTGTTGATCTGGAACGAGTGGATGCTGTCGATCGGCAGCCGGTGCGCCGAGCCGTTGAACGTGCCCAGCAGCGTCCCGGTCGACGACGTGGGGTACACCCCCGCGCCCGTCGCC
>DASYFS010000334.1:0-2898 GCA_036498305.1 Candidatus Elarobacter sp.
CAGCGTGTCGGTCGACCAGCGCTCGAACGCGCGATACGACTTCACGAACGCGTCGTCCCACAAGTTGTCCCAGAGCTGCAGCTGACCGGCCGCGCGCGTCGCCGGCCGCAGCATCTCGAACGAGCTGAAGATGAGCTCGGAGGGCACGTTGCCGCTCTGATCGACCAGCGCGTCAACGTCGAAGTACCGGCGGTCGGACCAGCGTGCGAACAGCTCCATCTGCGAGAAGTCGACCGGCGTCGTAAAGCACACGAGGTTCGCCGGCGGATCGTCGGGGTGCAGCGCCGCGTACATCAACGCCAGCACCCCGCCCATGCAGTATCCGATCACCGTGACGTCGTGCTCGCCGGTGTCCTCGCGGACGCGGCGGACGCACTCCGGGATGAAGCGCTGCGTGTAGTCCTCGAAGCGCAACGTCCGCTCGGCCGGGCTCGGCGGCGACCAGTCGATGAGATACACGTCGTAGCCGGCGCGGAGCATGAACTCGACGAAGCTCTGGCCGGGGGCGAGGTCCAGGATGTAGCCCCGGTTCGTCGTCGCCATCACGATCAGCAGCGGGACGCGGTAGATCTCGTCGGCGATCGGATGGTAGTGGTAGAGGTGGAGCGTTCCTTGTTCGTAGATGACGTCTTTGGGCGTCGGCCCGACGGCGATCGACGGCGAGGCGATGTACTCGAGCCCTTTGACGCTGCGCTGGATCGCGCGCTGCACCTCGTTCTGGAGCCGCTCGACCGTCGGGTTCACGCGCGCTAGGCCGGCGGGCGTTTCGTCCGCGGCGGACGCGGCGCGGACGGCGCTTTCGGAGCGCTGCCGCGTTCGACGAGCGCGATCAGGCGGTCGAGCTTGGCCTCGACCGAGGCGACGCGTTCGTCGAGCCGGGCCACGTCGGTTCGGCTCGGGAGGTTCATCGTCGCGAGATACGTCGTCATCGCATCGCGCATCGACTCTTGCAGCTTGAGCGACGCACCCATCGCGCCGTTCATCCGCCGGCTGTACTCCTCGGAGCCCATCGTCTGATTCGCGAGCGCGTTGACGCTCTTCTCCCATTGGCCGAGCATCTCGCGCCACAGCGCCATCGGGTCCTTCGGCTCATCGGCCACGGCGCTGCCCTCTCACGCGGTCGCGCCGGCGGCGGCGCGCTTGCGCGCCTCTTCTTCGTACAGCGCGGTCTTGAGGATCTTCCCGACCGGCGTCTTCGGCAGCGCGTCGCGAAACTCGATCTCCTGCACCATCTCGTGCTTGCCGAGCTTGTCCCGGAGGAACTCCTTGAGCTCGTCGACGGTGAACGGTTCACTGCCGGCCTTCAGCGCGATGTACGCCTTCGGCGACTGTCCGCGATACTCGTCGGGGACGCCGATCACCGAAACCTCGGCGACGGCGGGGTGCGTGTAGATCGCCTCTTCGATGTTGCGCGGGTACACGTTGAAGCCGCCGCACAGCAGCATGTCCTTGATCCGGTCCACGATGTAGACGAAGCCGTCGACGTCCATGTACGCGACGTCGCCGGTGCGGAACAACCCGTCGGCGGTCATCGACTCGGCCGTCGCCTCCGGGTTCTTCCAGTAGCCTTTCATCACGTTGGGGCCGCCGATGCAGATCTCGCCGCGCTCGCCGTACGGGACGTAGCGCGACGGGTCGGTGACGTCGGCAAACTTCAACACGACCCGCGGGACGGGGATACCGCAGGAACCTTCTTTTCGTGCGCCGTGCATCGGGGTGAACGTCCCCGACGGCGACGTCTCCGTCATCCCCCAGCCTTCGTTGAGCGTCGTGCCGGTCAGCGCTTGGAACTTCTGCTGCACCTCGAGCGGGAGCGGCGCGCCGCCGGAGCCGCAGAATTTCAGCGACGAGAGATCGATGTCGCCGATTCCCGGATACATCAGCATCGCGGTGAACATCGTCGGCACGCCCATGAAGATCGTGATCCGCTTGGCCTCGATGTCGCGGAGCACCGCCTCGATCTCGAAGCGCGGGTGCAGCACCATCTCGGCGCCGAGCCGCACGCACAGCAGCATGCACGACGTCAGCGCGTAGATATGGAAGAGCGGCAGGACGAGCAGACAGCGCTCCTCGCCGCGCGCCATCACCTCCGGCTCGGCTTTCGTCGTCTCCATGTACTGGCTGCCGGCGGCGGTCAGGTTGGCGTGCGTCAGCATCGCGCCTTTCGGCAATCCGGTCGTCCCGCCGGTGTACTGCACGACGGCCAGCGCTTCGGCCGGATCGCCGAGCTCGTGGCGCGTAAAGGCGCCGTCGTTGTCGAGCAGCGCGACGAAGGGCAGATGCGCATTGTCGTACGTGACGAGGTCGTTCGACGGCGGCCGCACGATCGTGGCGAACTCGGGAAAGCCGGCGAGGTCGGCCATCCCGCCGATCACGAGCTGCTTCAACTTGCCGCGCCCGACGAGCGCGGCCATCTGCGGGTAGAGCATCGGCAGATCGAGGGTGACGAGGATCTGTGTCTCGCTGTCCTCGACTTTGTGCGCGAGGACCTCGGCGGCGTCGAGCGGCGAGTAGTTGACGACGGTACCGCCGGCTTTGAGCACGCCGAAGAACGCGACGAGGTAGTGCGGCGTGTTCGGTAAGTAGAGGCCGACGTGCACGCCGGGTCCGACGCCGAGCTGCTGAAAGCCCTTCGCGGCGCGATCGGCGAGCGCGCGCAGCTGCGCGTACGTCGCGCGCTTCCCCATGAACTCGACCGCCGGCCGATTGGCGTAGGTGATCGCAGCCTCGTCGAGCGTCGCTTGGATCGGGCCGGTCGCGATCTCCGCGTCCCAGCGCGCCGGCGGCGGATACGAATGCTCCCACGGATACGACATGCCGGTTCCTCTCAGGGATGCTCGCGGACGTGTCGCGCCAACTCGTCCGTCAGGCGCTCCCACACCTCCCGCGGCAGGGTGT
>DASYFS010000335.1:0-11368 GCA_036498305.1 Candidatus Elarobacter sp.
GCTGGGCTCGATCTCGGACGAGCAGCGCCTCGACGGGATCCTCGCGATCCCCAACAAGCGCTACATGCACTACTACAACTTCCCGCCGTACTCGGTCGGTGAGACGCGCCCGATGCGTTCGCCCGGCCGCCGCGAGATCGGTCACGGCCAGCTCGCGGAGCGTGCGCTCGTGCCGGTGCTGCCGCCCGAGGAAGAGTTCCCCTACACGCTGCGCCTGATCAGCGAAGTGCTCGAGTCGAACGGGTCGTCGTCGATGGCCTCGGTCTGCGGCTCGACGCTCGCGCTGCTCGACGCCGGCGTTCCGATCAAGTCGCACGTCGCGGGCGTCGCGATGGGTCTGATCCTCAAGGGGAAAGACTACGCGATTCTGACCGACATCCAGGGCCTCGAAGACGCGCTCGGCGAGATGGACTTCAAAGTCGCGGGTACCGTTGACGGGATCACCGCGATCCAGATGGACATCAAGGTCGCCGGGATCACGCTGGACATCATGCGCGAAGCGCTCGCCGAAGCGAAGAAGTCGCGCCTGTTCATCATCGAGAAGCTCAAAGAGACGATCACCGAGCCGCGTAAGGAGCTCTCCGAGTTCGCACCGCGGATGATCGTGCTGCAGATCAGCCCCGACCTGATCAAGAACGTGATCGGGCCCGGCGGTAAGGTCATCAACAAGATCGTCGCCGACACCGGCGTCAAGATCGACATCGAGAACGACGGGCGCGTCTTCATCGCCGGACCGAACGCGGCCGGCGCCGAGAAGGCCAAGCAGATGGTCGAAGCGCTCACCAAAGAGGTGAAGGTCGGCGAGACGTATCTCGGCACCGTCACCCGCTTGATGAACTTCGGCGCGTTCGTCGCGTTCTTGCCGGGCAAAGAAGGCCTCGTCCACATCTCGCAGCTCGCTCCGGACCGGGTCGAGCGCGTCGAGGACGTGGTCAAGCCGGGCGATCAGATCATGGTCAAGGTGATCGAGGTCGACTCGCAAGGCCGCATCAACCTCAGCCGCAAGGCCGTGATGAGCGGCGCTGCGGGCGGCTCGGAGAACGGCGGGGCCGAAGCGCTCCCGCCGCCGCGCAGCAACGGCGCGCCGCGCCGCGAGCCGGCCGGCAGCGGCGGCGGAAGCGGCAGCGGCTCCGGCGGGGGCGGCGGTGACCGCGGTCCGCGCCGCCGGCGTCCGCGGCCCAACGGCTAAGGCCGAGCCACCGGGAACTCGCAGAGAGCTCGTCGCAAGACGGGCTCTCTTCCTATGTCACTCCTTCGGCCGGCCGTGCTGTGCGCGGCGCTCGCGCTGCTCGGTGCGCGTCATCATCCGCCGCCGACGATCTTCGATCTCGGCGACGCCGTGGGAGCGCGCCCGCCGGAGCTGACGCTGACGGCGACCGACGGAACGCCGATCGCGTTCCGCGCGCTCGCGGGGAAGCCGACGTTCGTGTTCCTGTTCGCGCAGTGGTGTCATCCGTGCAAGCTCGCCGAGCCGCTGGTCTTGCGCGACTACGCGCGCTACGGCGACCGGGTCCGTTTCATCGGCGTCGACGTTCTCGACGATGCGAAGAAGGCGCGCGACGCCGTCGCTGCCGCGAAGTACCCGTTCCCCGTCATCGTCTTCGGCGAGGCGGAGCTCGACAAGATCATCTCGGAGGACGAACGCGCGGGCCGCGGCCACAAGTACGAGGTCCCGACGGACTACCTGCTCGATGCCGAGGGACGGGTCCGCACGATCTCCCACGGTTTGGCCGTGAACGAGCACGGGGACCCCGTTGACGTGCTTCCATCCGATCTGGAGAAATTGGGAATCCCGTGAGCCGGCGCGCCGGCTGGACGGTACGGCCGAAGGGCGCGCGTGACGCGAGCGCGGCGACCAAGCTCCTCGCGGAGGTCGCGCGCGAGGGAAGCTGGCTCGGCACCGAATGGCCCTTCGACGTGACCGCGAAGAGCGAGTGGATGCGCAGCGGAATCCTGGATCGCCGGCAGATCGGCTGGTGCGTCGAGGACGGCGCGCACATGATCGCCGATCTGAGCGTCTACGAAGTCGACGAACCCGAGCCCGAGATCGGGATCATCGTCGCCGGGCCGTACCGCGGCCGAGGGATCGGCCGCGCGCTGATCGTGACCGCGATCGAGTGGGCCGAATCCAACGGCCGCACGGCGCTGCGGCTCCGCGTCTTCCCCGACAACGACTCCGCGATCGGCCTCTATCGCGCCGTCGGCTTCGTCGACATCGAGCGGCGCAGCGGCACCGTCCCACGCAAGGACGGCTCGCTGCGCGACGTGCTGTTCATGCGCCGCCCGATCGCGGAGCGGCGCTGATGCACGCGCTCGTCCTCGCGGCCTCGCTCTGCCCGGCGGTCCGCCTCGCCCGCGTCCATCTGGTCGACGGGATGCCGTTCGTCGACGCGCTGCGGCCGACGCTGCGCGCGCAGCCGCGCCCCGACCGCTCGGGCCCGGCGGTCCAGAACGGCTTCGTGCTGACCGACGCCGGGCGCGAGGTCGGCTACATCGTCTTCGCGCCGGACGGTTCGGTCGAGGTGCGCGGGCTGATCCGCTCCGACCCGGCCGGGCGCTTCGTCGACGTCGAGGCGCCGCCGCCGCCGGGCTGCGCGCCCCGCGCGGCGGCGCGCGTGACGCTGCGGCCCGCCTCATGAACGCGCTCGAAGGACGGGTCGCGCTCGTCACCGGCGGCGCGCGCGGGATCGGCGCGGCGATCGTCACCTCGCTCGCCGGCGAGGGCGCGAACGTCGTCGTCGTCGACGACGGCTCGACGATCGACGGCACGATCGCCGACGAATCGGTCGCGACGCAGTTCGCCCGCCCGTTCGGCGGCAGCGTGACCGCGATCGCGCGCAGCATCGCCGAGCCCGAGGTTGCCGAAGCTGCCGTCGCGGAAGCCGTCGAACGGTACGGCGGCCTCGACATCGTCGTCAACTGCGCCGCGATCCTGCGTGACGGCTTCGTCTTCAAGGCGTCTCCGGCAGACTTCGCGCACGTGATCGACGTCAACCTGATCGCGGCGTTCCGCACCATTCGCGCCGCGGCGCCGGTGCTGCGCGAGAACGCGAAGAGCGAGCGCGGCGGCGCGACGTACCGCTGGGGACGGATCGTCAACATCGTCTCGACCGCCGGACTCTACGGCAACTACGGCCAGGCCGCGTACGCGAGCGCGAAAGCGGGTCTGGTCGCGCTCTGCCGCGTCGCCGCACTCGACCTGGCGCGCTCGCACGTCACCGCCAACGCGGTCGCACCGTTCGCCTCCACCCGGGTCACCGAGTCGATCGTGCCGCAGACCGGCGCGCAGGAAGCCTACAAGGCCGGCGCGCTGCGCGTCCCCGCCGAACCGGTCGCGCGCTTCGTCACCTACCTGTGCACCGAACGCGCGCAGGAGGTCAGCGGGCAGCTCTTCGGCATCCGCGGCCGTGAGACGTTCCTGTTCTCGCAGCCACGCCCGATGGCCGGCATCGTCTTCGGTCAGAACCCGTCGCTCGACGACGTCGCGCGCGCCGTCGACAAAGATTTTCGCCGCTCGTTCGTCCCGCTCGAGACCGACCTCGACGCGTTTTCCTCCGACCCGATCGTCTAGCTGCCGCGCGGCGCGAAGCCGCGGTAGGGACCGATCGCGATCACGTCGACCTCGAGCATCCCTTTCGCCTTGAGCGGCAGCGTGCTCACGAACCCCTCGGCGTCCGCTTGCGTCTCGGCTTCGAGAAGCAGCACCGCGCCCGGCACGTCCTTGCGGCTCCATGCGGCGCGCACGACGCCCTGCGTGTAGAGCTGCCGCGCGCGCTCGGCTTCGGGCTCCATCAGCGGGGCGAACTCGTCTTCGGTGAAGCGTTCGGTGACGCGCCGGCAGATGGCGAGAAACTGGGCCATGCGCTTGCCTTTCTCCGCGACCTCGACGATGAACTCTCGTCCCGCCCGTCCAAGGGACCGGCGATGGCCTTCGAATCGCTCTCCGCTTTCGTGCGAGCGTTGCGCGCCGCCGGGGAGCTGGCGACGATCGACGCGGCCGTCGACCCGTACCTCGAGATCGCCGAGATCACCGACCGCGTCGTGAAGGCCGGCGGTCCCGCGCTCCTGTTCCGCAACGTCAAAGGCTCGCGTTTTCCGGTGCTGACCAACCAGTTCGGTACCGAGCGCCGCGCGGCGATGGCGTTCGGCGCGGCCAGCCTGCGCGAGGTGGAGCAGCGCCTGCGCGAGACGATCGATCCGTCGGTCCCTGCGAGCGCCGGCGGGAAGGTCTCGAAGCTGGCGTCGCTCGCGCTCGCCGGCGCGTCGGCGATCCCGCGCCGGGTGGCGAACGCGCCCTCGCAGCAGGTGCGCATCGATCCCGTCGACCTCACGCAGCTTCCCGTGCTGACGACATGGCCGCTCGACGGCGGCCCGTTCATCACGCTCCCGCTCGTCTTCACGACCGATCCGCAGACGAAGCGCCCCAACGTCGGGATGTACCGCGTGCAGATCTACGACGAGCGCACCGCGGCGATGCACTGGCAGCGTCACAAACAAGGCCGCGCGCACGCCGACAAATGGGGGAAGCGCATCCCCGTCGCGGTCGCGGTCGGCGGCGATCCGGCGTTGACGTACGCCGCCAGCGCGCCGCTGCCGCCGGTCGTCGACGAGCTCGCCTTCGCCGGCTTTCTGCGACGCAAACCGGTGCGGATCGCCAAGGCCGTCTCGATCGACCTCGACGTCCCGGCCGACGCCGACTTCGTCATCGAAGGCTACGTCGACAACGACGACCTGCGGGTCGAAGGTCCGTTCGGCGACCACACCGGCGTGTACAGCGCCGCCGATCTCTACCCGGCGTTCCACGTCACCGCGATCACGCACCGCAAGGACGCGATCTGGGGCGCGACGGTCGTCGGGAAGCCGCCGATGGAAGACGCGTGGCTCGGGAAGGCGACGGAACGGATCTTCCTGCCGCTGCTGCAGATGGTCGTCCCCGAGATCGTCGACTACAACCTCCCCGTCGAAGGCGGCTTCCACAACCTCGTCATCGTCGCGGTGAAGAAGTCGTATCCGGGTCAGGCGAAAAAAGTGATGAACGCGCTGTGGGGGCTCGGGCACATGATGATGCTCAGCCGCTGCATCGTCGTCGTCGATCACGACGTCGACGTTCACGACGTGCGCGGCGTGGTGTGGCAGGCCTTCAACAACGTCGATCCGGCGCGCGACTTCGTCGTCATGCCGGGCCCGGTCGACGATCTCGATCACGCCGGCTCCTACGAGCTGGCGCTGGGGAACAAGCTCGGCGTCGACGCGACGCGCAAGCGGGCCGACGAAGGCTACCGCCGCGATTGGCCGCCCGAGATTCGCATGGATGCGGCGACGAAGGCGCGGGTTTCGCAGCGCTGGGACGAGTACGGGATCGGCGACCTGATCCGCAACGGCGTCGCCGACGCGTGGTCGGGGCAAGGTCCGGCGCGGCTGGCGCGGCTGCTCGCCGAAGCGCCGGCCGATCCCGGCGACGTTGCGCCGCGCTCGGAGCGCGTGAAGTGAACGCCGTTCGCCTGTTCGTCCGCGACATCCGCATCGAGCACACGTTCTTCGCGCTCCCGTTCGCGTACGTCGGCGCCGTGATGGCGGCGCGCGGCGTGCCGACGATCTGGCAGCTGGTGTGGATCACGCTGGCCGTCACCGGCGCGCGCACCGCGGCGATGGCCGCGAACCGGTACTTCGATCGCGATCTGGACGCGCAGGTCCCGCGCACCGCAAAGCGCGCCGTCGCCAGCGGTCAGCTCGCGCCGGCGGTGATGCTGTGGGCGATCGCCGCGGGTCTGGGGCTCACGCTGCTCAGTGCCGCGATGCTGAACCCGCTGTGCCTCAAGCTGCTGCCGATTGCCGCGCTCGGCGTCGTCGCGTATCCGCTCTGCAAGCGGTTCACGTGGTTGGTGCACTTCGTCCTCGGCGCGGTCGACGGCCTCGCGCCGCTCGGCGCATACATCGCGGTGGCGGGGACGATCACGCTCCCGGCGCTGCTGCTGTTCGTCGCGGTGACGGTGTGGGTCGCGGGCTTCGACATCCTGTACGCGCTGATGGACCTCGACTACGACGTGCGGCTGGGGATGCGGTCGTTCCCGGTCCGGTTCGGCGAGCGCAGCGCGCGGCTCTGGCCGGTGCTGCTGCACGCCGCGATGACGCTCGCGCTCCTCGGCGCGGGCGCCCTCGCCGGCGCCGGCCCGCTCTACTACGCGGGCGTGCTGCTCGCGGCCGGCGTGACGATCTATGAGGAACGTCTCATTGCGCTGGCCCAGAATGTGTTCGTGCTCAACGACCGGATCTTCCTGACCAACATGACCTTCTCGGTCGCATTCCTGGGAACGACGCTCGCGTCGTACGTCGTGCCGCGATGAACCGGGCCGGCTTTCTGGGCGCGGCCGGCTCGACGCTCGCCGCGGCGACGCAGCCGACGCTCCCGGCGTTCACCCCGACGCTGAGGATCGCGGTCGTCTGCCCTCAGAGCGGGGTCGACGCGCAGATCGGGCGGCAGCTGATCGGGGGCGTCCACGCGGCCGTCGACTACATCAACAACAACCGCTCGTCGTTCGACCGCGCGCTGCTCTACGAGTTCTACGACGATCGCAACACCGCCGCCGACGCCGTCGTGCAAGCGTCGTTCGCGACCGGAAACCCCGACACGTGGGCGACGATCGGCCACCTCAGCGCCGCCGCGACGCTCGCGGCGCTCCCGACCTACAACTCCGCGCAGATGCCGCTCATCGTTCCGACCGTGACCGACGACCGCGTAACGAACCAGGGCTACCGCAACGTCTTCCGCCTGCCGACGAAAGATTCCGACGAAGGCGGCCTGTTGGCGCAGTACGCGATCGCCGGCGGCGCCAAGGCGCCGCACGTCATGACGATGGACGCCGATTACGGCCCGGTCGTCGCCGACGGGTTCGTCCGCCGCGCATCGGCGATGAAGGTCGTCGTCGCCGAGACGAAGATCAGCGCCGCCAAGCCCGACTTCAACAGCGCCGTCGCCGACGCGATCGTGCACGTTCCCGACTGCATCGCGTTCGCCGGCAACGTCGACGAGATGGGGCCCCTGCTTCCGCTGCTGCGCGAGCGCGGCTACACCGGCCGCTTCATCGCCTCGCAGGGATTCTTCGATGGGACGACCGTCGCGAAGTATCCGAAGGAGTCGGACGGAATGGTCGTGTCGTCGGCGGTCCCGTACTATCCGTTGGCGCCGACCGCGCAGAACGACCTGAGCGACTATACCGCGCGCTACGGGCCGATCACGCCGGTCGCGGCGTACGGCTACGCCGCGGTGCAGCTGATCTATCTCGCCCAGCGCCGCAGCGGCGCGACCTCGCGGCCGCTGATCACGCGCGCGATCTCCACAGGCGGCGCGTTCGACACGGTGACCGGATCGTACACGTTCGGTGCGAACGGCGATCCCTTCGACCCCAACTGCTACTTCTACGCGATCAAGGGCGGAAAGTTCGTGTACGAGCGCCAAGCGCATCGCTCGGGGTTCATGATGCGATGAACGCGTTTCGGGGGCCGGAGTCGCTGCGATGCCGCGGAGAGACCGCGACGTTCGTCTGGACGCTGCTCTCGCTCCCGCTCAGCATCATCGTCGTCGGCTGGGTGCTGCAGCATCAGCTCACCTACGCCGAGCTCGCGCTGCTGCTGGTCGCGGCGATGGTCTACGTCGCGTTCGCGCGCGGCCGGCTGCTGGGCGGCGGGCTGCGCGTCCACGACCGGCAGTTCGGGCACGTATGGAAGGTCGTCGACGAGTGCGCGCGGATGCTGCGCGTCCCGACGCCGCACGTCTTCATCCGCGACGATCCGTTCGTTCCGGTCGTCGCGATCGGAATCGGCGAACCGTACGCGATCGTGATCTCCGCGCAGTTCGTCGAGGCGTTTCAGGACGACGAGTTGCGCTTTCTCGTCGGCCGCGAGCTCGGCCACATCGCCTCGGGACACACCCGCTTCACCTCGCTGCTGAGCTCCAACGGCCGCGAGAATGGGGTCATCGCGATTATCTTCGGCGCCTGGCTGCGCAAGATCGACTACACCGCGGATCGCGTCGGGCTGCTCTGTTGCGGCTCGCTCGACGCCGCGATCCGCGCGATCGCCGTCTCGACGTTCCAGCACGTCGGCCGCAAGGTCGATCTGGGTGCGTTCGCCGAGCAGCTCAAGGAGCTGCAAGCGGAGCCGTCGCTGCGGCTCGCGGAGTGGACGGCGTCGACGCCGTACGCGACGCACCGCGTCTCGTCGCTCCACCACTTCGCGCGCGACCCGCTCTACATCACCTGGGCGCGCCGCGTCGCCGAGAACGCCGCGCTGCCGCCGGCCACCTCGACCGAAGGTTCCTACGCCGGCTTCTGGCGGCGTGCGTGGGCCCTGGTGGTCGACCTAGCCGTCCTGCAGGCGCTCGTCCCGGCTGCGAAGTTCGTCAGCACCAACGTCAAGCTCGACGACAATCCGCGGATTCACGCCGTTGCGACGAGCTCCGACGCGAGCGGGTTCGCCAAGTGGCTCGACCACGTGCACTTCAGCACCGGGTTCTCGCCGGACGCGCTGGTGTGGTTTGCATTCTTCGCTTACGCCGTCGTGCTCGTCGCGCTGACCGGGCAGACGTTCGGGATGATGGTCTCGGATCTGCGCGTCGTCTGCGCCGATCGCGGTTGCCGCGTCGGCTTCTGGGCTGCGCTGTCGCGTTACCTCGCGCTCATCGCGAGCATGTTCGCGGTCATTGGATGGTGGTCGCTGTTCCGCCGGGTGCAGCCGTACGAGAAGTGGTCGCGGACGCGGCTGGTGAGCGGGAGCCAAGCGGCGCGCTCATAGCGTTCTCGCGGTGCGAGCCGTGCCGCAGCGCGTAGACGTGGGTGAACTCGGCGCCGACCAGCAGCACGAGCGACGAATAGTAGATCCACAGCAGCAGAACGAGGAGCGAGCCCGCCGCGCCGTAGCCGGACGCGACGCCCGCCCAGGAAAGGTACAGGCCGATCAGGCTCTGGCCGACGACGAAGAGCGCCGCCGTGACGATGGCGCCGATGCGAACATCGCCCCAGGCGATCTCGACGTCCGGCAGCACCTTGTACATCGCAGCGAAGAGCAGCGCGATCAGCGCGATCGAGACGACGAGGTTGACGACCGTGAGCAGCGCACCGGCGCCGGGGAACGGGAGCAGCGCGACCAGGCGCGTCACCACGATCGCGATCCCTGCGTTGACGACCGACGTCACCAGCAGCAGGAAGACGATCCCGAGCAGCATCCCGAACGACGCGAGCCGGCTGCGGATCGCAAGCCAGATTCCGCGCTGGGGCGGGTGCGCGTCCCAGATCGTGTTCAACGAGTCCTGAAGCGCCGCGAACAAGCCGATCGCGCCGAGCAGCAGCGTGATCCAGCCGACGATCTGCGCGACGACCGACTGCCTGGGCTTCGCAAAGGCGCTGGTCACGAGCTGGCGCACCGTGTCGGCCGCCTCCTTGCCCGCTGAGGACTGGATCGCAGCGAGCATGCGGTCCTCGACGACGTGATGGCCGTGGCCCGTCCCGTTCGCGACGCCGACGACGTAGCCGGCGATCGCGATGATCACGATGAAGACCGGCGCGATCGCGAAGATCGTCGTGTACGAGAGCGCCGCCGCGAGCCGCGGCACCTTGTCGGCGTTGAACCGGTCGTATGTCTCCTTGAGCAGGCCGAAGGCAGGGCGCGTCATCGTGCGCGCAAGCGTACCCACGGGCCGCGCCGGGTACGCTGTCCGTATCCAGCAGGACGAGGAGAGCGCACTATGGCGGAGCACGCCGCGTCGGTCACGGTCAACGCACCGGTCCATCAGGTCTATGAGCTCTACACGCACTTCAACGACTACCCGAAGTTCATGACGTTCGTGAAAGAGGTGACCTATCTCGACGACGAGCGCAGCCACTGGGTCGTCGACATCGCGGGACGCCACGAGTGGGACGCCGTCAACGAGAACTGGATCCCGGATCGCCAGATCGGATGGCGTTCGGTCGACGGTCTCGCGAACGCCGGCGTCGCGCGCTTCGAGTCGCTCGGGCCGCACACGACCCGCCTGACGGTGAGCGTGAGCTACGATCCGCCCGCCGGCGTGCTCGGAACGATCGGCGAAGCGCTGGGCGCCGGGACGACGTTCGAGAAGCGGCTACAGCACGATCTCGATCACTTCGCGGCGATGGTCGACCACGCGCCGCCCGGCGCGCTCGATCCGACGTCGTCGTCGTATCTCTTCCATGCCGACAGCGCGGCCGCGCGCGGCGACACGACCGTCGCGCAGAACGAGTCGATGGGGATGACGCCGGAGCCCGCACCGCCCGCGATGAGCGGCGCGACGCTGCCGACGGAGACGCCGAGCACGAGCGACGTTACCGCCGACGACCTCGCGACGAGCGACGAGACGGTCCCGCGCGTCCCCGGAACGTCGCCCGGCCGCGAGCTTACGTAGCCGGTTCGCCCTTGCCGTCGTCCCCGAGCGTGTCGGGGTCGAGCTCTTCGTCGGCCGACGCCTCGTCGCGCTCGGCCGGCGACGGGTAGCGTTCTTCGGTGAGATCGTCTTCGTAGAGGTCGCGGCGTTCCATCGGGGGCTTCGTACCATCCCGGCGTCAAGCGGAAACACGAGGGCCGTCGCGGTATGACGGCCCTCGTGAAAGCCATTCGCATCGACCGCCTCGGCGGTCCCGAAGTGTTGCAGCTCGCCGACGTCCCGGTCCCCGAACCCGGACCCGGGCAGGTTCGCGTGCGACAGAGCGTCGCCGGGATCAACTTCATCGACGTCTATCTGCGAACGGGACTGTACAAAACCGAGCTGCCGTTCATTCCGGGACGCGAAGGCGCCGGCGTGGTCGACGCGGTCGGCGAGGGCGTCACCTCGGTGAAACCGGGCGACCGGGTCGCGTACACGCTGACGGCGTCGAACGGCGGGTACGCCGAGTCGAACGTGATCCCGGAATCGATGGCGGTACCGATCCCGGCCGACGTCGACGAGCGGAGCGCCGCGGCGCTCATGCTGCAGGGTCTGACCGCACACTATCTCGCGACGGACACGTTTCCGCTCAAGCCCGGCAACGTCGCGCTGATCCACGCCGCCGCGGGCGGCGTCGGCGCGCTGCTGGTGCAGATCGCGAAGGTGCGCGGCGCGCGGGTGATCGCGACCGTTGGGACAAAAGAGAAGGCGCAGATTGCGCGCGACGCCGGCGCCGACGACGTGATCGTCTACGCGGAGAACGACTTCGCCGAAGCGACCGCGATGCTGGTCGGACCGAAGAAGATCGACGTCGCCTACGACTCCGTCGGCAAAGAGACGTGGGAACGCTCGATGAGCCTCCTCCGTCCGCGCGGAATGCTGGTGCTCTTCGGAAACTCGAGCGGTCCGGTTCCGCCGATCGACCCCGCGCGCCTC
>DASYFS010000336.1:0-7874 GCA_036498305.1 Candidatus Elarobacter sp.
GGAATAAAAGATGATGCGCGAGATCGTCCTGCCGGAACAGAAGCCGGCGCTCGAATGGGTCCGCGGCCGCGTCCTTCAGAAGGTGAGCCCCAAGCGGCGTCATTCGCGCCTGCAGGCGTGGTGGGTCGCGCATCTGGGCGAATGGGCGAAGACGCGCGGCGAAGCCGGCCCCGAGTGGCGTTTCCGTTTGGCGCCGCCGAACCAGCGGATTCGGCCGCTCGTTCCCGATGTCGCATTTCTCTCATACGATCGCATGGGCGATGCGAGCGAAGACGAGCTCGAGGCGCCGCGGATGGCGCCGAACGTCGCGGTTGAGATCCTCTCGCCCGACGACCGCCACGCCGACGTCGCGCACAAGATCGGCGTCTATCTCGCGTCGGGCACTGATGCGGTCATCGTCGTCGACCCCTTCGCGCGCACCGTCGCTGTGCACGCGCGCGACAGGACGAGGACGTTCGGCGAGAGCGATCGATTCGAAGCCGCAGCTCTCCCCGAGTTCACGTTCCACGTCGCCGAGATGTTCGACGTCCTGCGCGTTCGGCGCCCTTAGCCGCCGCTCTCGATCAGGGCGCGCAGCCCGGCCTCGTCAAGGACCGGAACCCCGAGCTGCTCTGCTTTGGCCAGCTTCGTCCCCGCTTCTTCACCCGCCACGACGTAGTCGGTCTTCTTCGACACGGAGCCGGCGACGCTGCCGCCGGCGGCGACGATCATCTCGGTCGCTTCGTCGCGCGACAGGCTCGGGAGCGTCCCGGTGAGCACGAGCTTCTTCCCCGCGAGCGGGCCGGCAGGCGCGCGTTCGCGTTTGGGCGCGGTGAGGTCGACGCCGGCGGCGCGCAAGCGGTCGACGATTGCGCGATTCGGCGGCTGCTGGAAGAACAGTACGACGCTGCGCGCGATCTCGGGCCCGATCCCTTCGCTCGCAAGGAGCTGTTCTTCCGTCGCCGACTCGATCGCGTCGATCGAGCCGAAGTCGCCGGCGAGGATCGCGGCGTTCTGCCCGCCGACCATCCGGATTCCGAGGCCGAAGAGCACGCGCGCCAGGCCGCGCTGCTTCGACGCCGCGATCGCGGCGAGGACGTTCGAGGCCGATTTCTCCGCCATGCGCGGGAGCCGCAGCAGCTTCTCCATGTCGAGGGCGTAGACGTCGGAGACGTCGGTGACGAGGCCGCTCTCGACCAGCGCCGCGGCGAGCTGGTCGCCGATCCCCTCGATGTCCATCGCGCCGCGGGAGGCGAAGTGGCGCACGCGCTCGACGAGCTGCGCCGGGCAGCTCGCGTTCGTGCAGCGCGCCATCACCTCGCCCTCGGGATGGTCGACGTCGCTGCCGCAGACCGGGCACGTCGCCGGCATCTCGTACTCGCGCAGCTTTCCCTTGCGCTTCTCGAGGACGGGGCCGACGACGCGCGGGATCACGTCGCCCGCGCGGATCACCGTCACGACGTCACCGGCACGGATGTCGTTGCTGCGAATGTAATCGAGGTTGTGGAGCGTCGCGTTGGTGACGGTGACGCCGCCGATCCGGACCGGCTCGAGCACTGCGTAGGGGTTCAGGGTCCCCGTTCGGCCGACGTTGACCTCGATCGCGAGCAGCTTCGTCTCGGCCTCGCGCGCGCGGAACTTGTAGGCGACGGCCCAGCGCGGGTCCTTGCCGACGCTTCCGAGCTTCGCTTGCAGCGCCAGGTCGTCGACCTTGACGACGACGCCGTCGATCTCGTAGTCGAGCGACTCGCGCTTCTCCTCGAACTCCTGGGCGAACGCCACGACGTCGGCGATCGAGGCGACGCGACGCGCGTGCTCGTTGACGCGGAAGCCGAGCTCGCGCAGCAGCTGCAGCAGCTCCCACTGCGTCCGCGGCGGCGCGTCGGCGTCGACCTCGCCGGTCGCGTACGCATAAAAGGAAAGCCGCCGCTCCGCGGTGAGCTTCGGGTCTTTCTGCCGCAGCCCGCCCGCCGCCGTATTGCGCGGGTTCTCGAACGGCTTGAGACCCTGGGCCTCGCGCGTCTCGTTCAGGCGGGCGAAATCGCTCTTGCGGAGATAGGCCTCGCCGCGCACGTCGATGTGCCGCGGCACCTCATGCTTGCCGTTGCGGAGCGTCAGCGGGATCGACTTGATCGTCCGCAGGTTCGCGGTGATCTCCTCGCCGGTCGAACCGTCGCCGCGCGTCCCGCCGGCGGTCATCCGGCCGTCGTCGTAGCGCAGCGAGACGGCGAGCCCGTCGATCTTCAGCTCGCAGGTGTAGGCGACGTCGCCTTCGACCGCGCCGAGCTTGCGCACGCGCTGATCGAACGCGAGCAGCTCCGCCTCGTCGAAGGCGTTCGCCAGGCTGAGCATCGGACGCGCGTGGACGTAGGGCGGGAAGCTCGAGGCGGGGACGCCGCCGACGCGCTGCGTCGGCGAGTCGGGCGTGCGCAGCTTGGGATGCGCCTCTTCGAGATCGAGCAGCTCGCGCAGCAGCGCGTCGTACTCTTCGTCGCTGATCCGCGGATCGTCGAGGACGTGGTACTGATAGTTGGCATCGTTGAGGAGCTCGCGCAGCTCGCGCGCGCGGCGTTCGGCGGCGGTCAGAACGATCAGCCCTTGAAGGTCGCGACTTGGACGGCGTAGCCGTCGGGATCGGCGATCACCGCAAAGCGCCCCCAGCTCGCGTCGTGCGGATCCTGGAGGATGCGCACCCCCGCGGTGCGGGCGTCGGTGACGAAGCGATCGACGTCGTCGACGGTAAACGCGAGCTGCAGCGATCCCGGTTGGACGCGCAAGCTCTCGCTCGCCGGATGGATGCCGAGCCGTCCGCCGTCGCCGAGCGCGAAGTCGATCCAGTGCGGCGCGGCGTCGGTCACGATCTGCAGCCCGAGAATCGTGCGGTAGAACGTTTTGGCCCGCTCGAGGTCGGTGCTGACGATCATCGCCATCGCAAACTTCGCCACGGCGGCCACGCTTCGACGCCCGGATGCCTTACCTTCGCGGGGCCGTCGCGACGCGCGCACGAACTCCACCGGATGACCTTTCCGAAGGAGGAGCAGCGCCGGCGCGCCGTCGAGCTGCGCGCGCTGCACGACGGTCCGGGGATCTTCGTCGTCCCGAACTGTTGGGACGTCATCAGCGCGCGCGTCTACGAAGAGGCCGGGTTCGGCGCGGTCGCGACGTCCAGCGCGGCGCTCGCGAACGCGCTCGGATTTCCCGACGGCTACGCGCTCGACACGCAGCTCCATCTTGCGACGCTCACGCGGATCGCCGCGGCCCTCCGGTGTCCGCTCTCGGCCGACGTCGAGAACGGGTACGGCCGGACGGCCGACGACGTCGCCGCGTTCGTCGGCGCGCTCGTCGAGACGGGCGTCGCCGGCTTCAACCTCGAGGATGCACGCAGCGCGACCGAGCTGTTCGACCTCGACGAGGCGATCGCGCGTCTGCGCGCCGCACGCGCCGCGGCGCCCGGCCTGTTCCTGAACGCGCGGACCGACATCTTCCTCAACGACATCGGTGACGAGGCGACGCGGCTCGAACGCACGATCGAGCGGCTGCGCGCCTTCGCCGACGCCGGGGCCGACGGCGTCTTCGTCCCCGGGGTCACCGACGAGGCGACGATCGGGACGCTCGCGGCCGCCGTGCCGCTCCCGCTCAACGTCCTGGCCGGCCCGGAGGCGCCGCCGGCGGCGAAGCTCCAGGAGCTGGGCGTCCGTCGCGTCAGCGTCGGGTCGTGGCCGATGCGGCGGATCCTCGGCGTCCTGCGCGGGATCGCCCGGGAGCTCCGGGAGGCCGGCACGTTCGGCTTCACGCGGGAGGAGACGATGGCGTACGCCGAGGCCAACGCGCTCGTGGGTGCCCCCAGGTAAAACATCCTTTGCAAACCTAGCAACCTACCTGTAGCTCGCCCGCGCGGCGTCCGATAGTACCCCTGCGGGTGCTCTCGACCAGGCTGGACAAGGATGTTAGGGCTACTTCGCACGACGGCGGCGCTGCTAGGCGCCCTGCTGCTTACGTTCCTCGCGGGCCGCATGGGCTCGGCGGCGACGCGTACGCTGACGCCCGCACCGCGCATGGACCCGGCCGGCGCCGCGACGGCGCCGCCGCTGCCGCTCGGGGACCTGCGGCTGGCCAGCCCGACCCGGCGCGTCCTCAGCGGTCATGCCTTCATCCCGGTCTCCGTGAAGAAGCGCCCACCGGCCGTCTCGCTGCACGACGCGCTGGCGCGGGTCAAGCGCGGACGCCGGCCGATGTCGGCGACTGGCGCCACGGTCACCCTGATCGGCGACCACTCCGCCTATGCCGTGGCGAATCAGCCGCAGATCGCGGACTTCACCCTGGGCTGGGGCGAGCAGGTCGGCTTCGACTGCTCGAACCTCACGCCGAACGAGACCAACCTCAACTGGATCATCTTCCCGCCTGACGGCACCGCCCTGCAGAACGTCGCGACCGTCTCTACCGACGCGTCGGGCAACTGCCAAAATCCCATCAAGGACATCACGCTGTCGACGCCCTACGGCAGCGGCACCGACGCGCCGTACTCGGGCGTGTGGACCGTCGCCCTGCGCCAGTCGAACGGCAACTACGAGGCGGTAACGTATTTCGTCGTCACCGGCGAGGCGCAGATGCAGACGTACAGCGACGGCGCGCTGACGACGTCGACGCGCGACTTCACGACCGGCCAGACGGTCTACGTCGTCGCCAACGGCCTCAACCCGAGCGACGCGTACGCGATCGGCTTCGTCCAGGCATCGGTACCGCCGATCAAGTGCGTCTACGCAGTGCCGAATACGTTCTCGGCGCTCCCGAACTGCTTCTCTCAGAGTGTCGGCACCGGCGTCACGGCGTCGAGCGGAACGTTCGAAGCGTCGTGGAGCACCGGCGCGGCGACGCCCGGCAACTACACGATCCAGCTGTACGACGTCACCGCGCACCACCTGATCGCGACCCAGCAGATCGCGCTGCAGAGCTCGGCCGTCTCGTGGACGCTGACGCCCTATCAGGGGGCGACGAACGGGACGACGGGCCTCGCCGACTGGACCTATGCGTTCGACGGTTTCCTCGACCAGGCGGTCACCGGACTCACGTACTCGGTCTCAGGCGCGACGAACGGAACGTACACGCTGACGGTGAGCGATCCGAAGGGTGCGGTGCTCTCGTCGACGGTGGCCGCGGACGGCAAGCACGTCGCCGGCCCGGCGTCAGTCACGGTCAGCGGCGGCACCGGCACCTCCACGAAGGTGCCGTTCGCGCTGAACGCGGCGAAGAACACCGCTCTCGGTCCGACGCAGCTCTTCAACGCTGCGACGACACTGTTGGCTCAACTCTACGATCCGGTGAATAAGGTCGTGGTCGCGGCGAAGGCGTTCACGCTCGTCGCGTACTCGGCCTCGTTCAGCTGGAACGGCGCCACGTCGGCCAGCGCGCCGGGGAACAGCTGCCAAGCGGGCAACCAGTACGCCCTCACCGTCACCAACACGTCGGGGAACTACGGCAGCGCGAGCGGCGACGGCATCGTGGGCATCCAGATCAACCCCGATGCGACCAACACGGTCAGCGTCTGCTCGACGAACGGCAGCACCTCGGCGACCGATACCGGCGGCAACACGTGGACGATGACGTATTCCGGAACGTCGGTCACCGCGACCATCAACGGCGCAAAGCCCGCCGCGCTCCAGCCCGGACAGTCCGTTTCGTTCTCGATCACGCTCAAAGCACCGTCGTCGTCCTGCGGCGGCCCGTTGTGCGCGCTGCAGACGCAGATCCTCCCGCTGCACGGCTTGGCATACAGCGCCGTCGACACCGTGACCAACGGCCTGCTGGTCGGCGGCAAGAACAACACGTCGGTGCCCTCGACCTACGCATGGGGGGTCACCGGGCCGACTCCCGGCGGGTCGATCGTCGCGCCGCCGAGCTTCACCCAGATGATGTACGTCTCCGGGACCAACGGCGTAACGACCGCATCGGGCTACTACACGGTCACCGCCACGATCCAGAACAACAACCCGGGCGGGAACTCGTACACGATGAACGACGTGCTCTTCACGTTCCCGAGCAGCTACAACTTCACCAACTCCCTCGCGGCGCCGACGCTGCTCTCGCTCAAGACGTCGGGCGGAACGACGATCAACGGCTGGAGCGTCTACACGCAGAACGGCACCTCGAATAACGTCCCGAACCCGAACTCCTTCGCGATCGCGAACGGCACCAGCAACAGCACGTCGGCGAGCAACCCGATCCAACCGGGAACGACGGTGATCGCGACCCTGAAGTTCCCGATGCCTTCGAACTCGTTCCCGCTGCAGCAGATCGCGGCGGACGCCAACTTCGACGGCGGCTGCATCCAACAGACTACGCATTGCACCTATGCGGGGACGATCCTGAACTCGGCATCGACGCAGAACACCGTTGCCGGCCCGACCAACGTCGACTCCACCGAGTTCGGCGTCTACTCGCTGGACACGTCGAAGATGAGCGGCGTCTTTACGCCGCAGACGATCGGCGCCGGCGTCGCGACCAGCTCGACGTGGACGTTCACCAACACGCCGACCTCCGCCGATCCCAATCCCGACTACGTTGACCAGGTGACGCTGACGTTCCCGACCGGCGCATATCCCAGCTCGATCACCGCACCCGTCGGCTGGACGGTCACCGGCTCGGCGCCGACGTTCACGGTAACGCTGAACGCGTGCACGCCCACGCCGTGTCAGGAGACCGGCGCGATCGCGCCCGGCGCCACGCTGGCGCTGACGGTCAACTTCCCGACGACCACCACCGTCGGAACCTACGACGGCGTCGGCTCAGACCCGCCGGCGGTCACGTGGTACGTTCGCGGCGCGAACGGCGGGACGACGACGCTCAACAATTCGACGTATCTCGGGAAATCGAAGCTGGTGATCTCGCCGGTCTCCGCGAGTGTGAAGTTCGCCGGCGCCGGCGGCTACCCGACGGCGACGACGGTGTCGACCGGCGCGGAGCCGACCGTCGGAAGCGACACCAGCATCACGTTAGGCAACGCGTACGACTACAAGATCACCAACAACGGATCGCAGACGATCACCGACGCGACCCTCACGATCCCGGTGAACAATCGCGCGGGCTCGGTCGGCACCGATACCGGCGGCCAGAACTGGCAGGTCACCGGCACACCGACTGCGGGCTCGTGCTCGTCGGTCGTCGTGACGCAAGTCAACAGCGGCACCCAGACGAACGGCTCGATCGTGCTGAGCGGCTGCAGCGTCGCGCCGGGCTCCTCGGTCGACGTGCTCTTCACCGCGAAGGCGCCGTATCAGATCGGCATGGAGTTCGACTGGCCGGCGACCGTCTGCGCCGTCCACGCGTCGTGCTCGACGCTGTCGGTCAACGCGACGCCGCAGTGGTCGACAGCCGAGTACGTGAAGATCGTCGTCGACTCGCGGCTGAGCATCATCTTCTCGAACGGCACGCCGATCGTCGGCAACGCGCCGTCGCTGCCGAATCCGGGCCCCGGCGGAAACGGCCCCGGCGGCTCGACGCCGACGACGGTCTGTCCCTCGTGCGCGATCTCCTCGCTCGGCGCGACGCCGGTGATCGACCTTGCCGCCTTCAACGGAACGGCGACGTTCAGCGACCTGATCGACGCGGCCGTCACGTCGGACGTCGTCGGGCCCGATGCGTGGAGCCTGTACGTCTCGATCGACGCGAACCCGTTGAACGGCTCGAGCGCCAAAGAGTTCTCGATGAAGATCGACTCGGCCGTGATGGTGCCGCTGACGGGGCTCACGGTGCCGGGTGCGGTCACGTCGTTCTTCCAGCCGCCGGCGACGGGCACGGGGGTGTACCCCACGTCGTCGACGGGGACGCTGCTGGGAACGTTCAACGGGTCGGCGCACCGGCTGCCGATCGACAGCATCCACTCGTTCCAGATCAACAAT
>DASYFS010000337.1:0-13157 GCA_036498305.1 Candidatus Elarobacter sp.
CGTTGATCCCGGCGATGCGGAGCTATGGCGGGCGCGCGATCCGATCGACCGCGTCGAACGGTATCTCACGCAGCGCGACGCCAAGCACGCGGCGGCGATCGCGGACTTCGACGACGCGATCGCCGCCGAGATCGAAGCCGCGCTCGTCGAGGCAGCGACGATCTCCGTCGCGCCCGGCCAGCTGTTCGACCACGTCTACGCCGATCCGCCCGCGCGTCTGCAGCAGCAGCGCCGCGCGAAAGACCGTCGCTGATGGCGGTGATGACGATGGTTCAGGCGATCCGCGCCGGGCTCGACGAGGCGCTCGCCGCCGACGACCGCGTCATGGTTCTCGGCGAGGACGTCGGCAAGCTGGGCGGCGTCTTCCGCGCGACCGACGGTTTGCAGGCGAAGTACGGCGACGAGCGGATCGTCGACATGCCGCTCGCCGAAGCGTCGATCGTCGGCGCCGCGCTCGGCCTCGCCGTGTCGGGGATGCGTCCCGTCGCGGAGATCCAGTTTCTCGGGTTCGCGCATCAGGCGTTTCACCAGATCGGGCAGCAGGTCGCGCGGATGCGCTTCCGTTCGCAAGGGCGCTGCGAGGTGCCGCTCGTGCTGCGCGCGGCGTTCGGCGGCGGAGTCCGCACGCCGGAACTGCACAGCGACGCGTTCGAGGCGTTCTACGCGCATTGCCCGGGATTGAAAGTCGCGATGCCGGCGACGGCGTACGATGCGAAGGGGATGCTCGCCACGGCCATCGCCGATCCCGATCCGGTGCTGTTCTGCGAGCCGCTGCGCGGCTATCGGCTGGTGAAAGACGACGTTCCGGACGAGCCGTACACCGTGCCGTTCGGAACGCTGCGCGTCGCGCGCCAAGGCCGCGACGTGACGATCGTCGCCTGGAGCGCGGCGGTACAGCTGGCGGAGCGCGCTGCCGACGTGCTCGCGGCGGAGGGCGTCAATGCTGAGGTGATCGATCTGCGCACGCTCGTCCCGCTCGACGTCGATGGCCTCGCCGCGGCGGTCGGCAAGACGGGACGCTGCGTCGTGGTGCAGGAGGCGCCGCTCACCGGCGGGTTCGGCGCCGAGGTCGTCGCGACGCTGGTGGAGACCGTGTTCTACGATCTGCAGGCGCCGATCGAGCGCGTCGCCGCGCCGGACACCCCGTATCCGCTCGCCGGCGTCGAGGACTTCTACGTCCCCTCCGTCGACGACGTCGTCGCCGCGGCACGGCGTACGCTGAGCGCGTGACCGCGCCGCTGCTCGACGTTCGTCTCGCCGACGTCGGCGAGGGGATCGCCGAAGCCGAGATCGTCGAGTGGCTCGTCCGTCCGGGCGACACGGTGAAAGCCGATCAGGCGGTCGTCGTGATCACGACCGACAAGGCGGCGGTCGAGATTCCGGCGCCGGTCGCGGGTACGGTGCGGGAGCTCGCTGCGACGCCGGGGACGATCGTTCCGACCGGCGGTCTGCTGCTGCGTCTGGAAACGGCGGCAGCGGCGGCGCCGAACGGGCGCGCGCCGCAAGCAGCGCCGAGCACGCGCAAGCGCGCCGCCGAGCTCGGCGTCGACCTGCGCGAGGTCGTCGGGACCGGTCCCGACGGACGCGTCTTGGCGGACGACGTCGAACGTCACGCCGCGCCGCCCTCACGCGCGGAACCCGCGGTCGAGACCCGCGACGTCGAGATCGTGCCGCTGCGCGGCCTGCGGCGTCAAACCGCGCGCGCCGTCGCCGAGTCGTGGCGAACGATCCCCGCGATCGCGGAATTTCGTGACGTCGACGCGACGGGACTGATCGCGGCTCGCGATGCGGCGCGGGCCGTGCGTTCGCCGGGTGCGCCGCCGTTCACGTTGCTGCCGTTCTTCGTTCGCGCCGTCGTGCGCGCGCTCGCGCGCAATCCGAGCTTCAACGCGTCGATCGACGTCGAGCGCAACGAGATCGCACGCCGCACGGGCTTCCACGTCGGCATCGCGACCGCGACCGACGACGGCCTGGTCGTTCCCGTTCTGCGCGACGCCGATGCGCTCGATCTCGACGGCCTCGCCGCGGAGCTCGATCGCCTCGTACGGCGGGCGCGCGCCGGCGAGCTGCAGCCGGGTGAGATGAGCGGGAGCAGCGTGACGATCACCAACGTCGGAAGCTACGGGACCGAGTTCGGGATCCCGATCGTGCGCGAACGCGAGTCGGCGATCGTCGCCTTCGGCCGCATCCGCGATCTCGTCGTCGCCGTCGACGGCGCGCCGGCCGTGCGGCCGATGCTCCCGTTGACGGTCGCCGCGGATCACCGCCTCAACGACGGCCGCGAGCTCGCGGCGTTTACCGCGGCGATCGCCGCGGCGCTCGCGTCGTGATCGGGCTGCGTGCCGCGCTCGTCGCGGCGGCGGCGAGCCTCGTCCCCGCGCCGACGGCGCTGCCGAGTGCGGCGCCCACGCCGCCGCCGCACCGCCAGGTCACCTTCGACTACAAGACGTTCCGCGCGCCGATGGTCGGCGACGAGAGCCAGATCGATACGTTCACGGTCGAGTTCGGGACGATGACGCTGACGTTCTCGCCGGACGCGTCGGTGCGCGGGACGTACCGCCCCGACTACGCGCGGCCGGCGACGGTGAAGGGGAAGGTCGACCACGGCACGCTGACACTGCAGGTCGGGGGGACGACGTTCTCGGGACGGTTCACGCGGCGCGGGTTCGCCCTCGCGACCTCGCCGACGCAGCCGTTCACCGGTGACCGGCTCTGGGGCCAGTTCGTCCGCGCGCCGTAAGGGCGACCTCGGCTTGGGCGAAGATCAGCTCGAGTCCGATGCCGCCCGGGCCATCGACGAACACCTGATGGATCTGCGTCGCCGGAACGTCGGCCTCGTGATACGCGATTCCGTCGCGGCGAAAGCGTTCGGTCATCTCGGCGTAGCCTTCGCAGCCGAACGCGACGTGGTCGACGGTCTGCTGTCCGCGCAGCGACTCGCCGCGCAGATCCTCGACGTGGGTCTGCTCGTGGTTGCCGGCGTCGCTGATGTGGATGATCGCGCGATCGCCGGCGTAGAGCCAGTGCCCCGGAGAGCGAAACGGCGGCCGATATCCCTCGGTCACGCCGAGCACGCGCACGAAGAAGTCGCGGGCGGCGTCGATCTCGCTGGTGAGGACGTTGATGTGGTCGAGGCGCGTTACCGGCATGCGGCGAGGATAGCATCCCGAGCCGTCGCATGAAAAGGGCATGACCGAGCCGTGCCCGCCGCTGGCGGGGATTCGCGTCCTGGAGCTGGGGAGCACGATCGCCGGGCCGTCCGCGGGACGGCATCTCGCCGATCTGGGCGCCGACGTCATCAAGGTCGAGCAGCCCGAGGGCGATCAGCTGCGCACCTGGGGCGAGCTCGCGCCCGACGGAACGTCGTGGTGGTTCAAGTCGCACAATCGCAACAAGCGGCTCGTCACCTTCGATCTGCGCGACGCGCGCGACGTGGAGACCGTGCGCGCGCTCGCGCTCTCGTGCGACGCTGTGCTGGAGAACTTCCGTCCCGGCTGGCTCGACGAACGGGGCCTGGGCGCGGAATCACTGCGCGCGGCGAAGCCGGAGCTGATCTACTGTTCGATCAGCGGCTACGGGCAGACGGGGCCGTACGCCTCGCGCCCCGGGTACGGCAACATCGCCGAGGCGATGGGCGGGCTGCGCTACATCACCGGCGAGCCGGACGGGCCGCCGATGCGCGTCGGCATCTCGATCGGCGACGAGCTCGCCGGGTTGTACGCGGCGCTCGGCGTCGTCGCGGCGCTGCACGCGCGTTCGCGCGACGGGAGCGGCGACGCGATCGACGTCTCGCTGATCGAGAGCACGTTCAGCCTGATGCAGGCGACGCTTCCCGAATACGTGCACAGCGGCAAGGTCAACAAGCGCAAGGGGAACAGCTATCTGCGCGCGGTTCCCAATAGCGTCTACCCGACGCGCGACGGCGAGTGGCTCGCGATCGGCGGGAACAGCCAGAGCATTTTTCGCCGGCTCACCGCGCTGATGGGGCGGCCGGGGCTCGCCGACGATCCTCGCTTCGCGACGAACCAGACGCGGGTCGCGAACTGCGAGGCGATCGACGGGATGGTCGCCGAGTGGACGCGGTCGCTCGATCTCGACGAGGCGAACGCGGCGCTCGCCGCGGCGGGCGTCCCCGCGGGGCCGGTTCTCTCGATCGCCGGGATCGTCGCCGATCCGCAGTTCCGCGCGCGCGGCGCGATGGCGAGCGTCCCCGACGACGACGGGACGCCGGTCGCGACCTACGGTACGGTCCCGCGCTTCGCCGTCCATCCGGCGCGGCTCGAGCGCGCCGCCGGCCGCATCGGCCGCGATCAGGACGACGTGCTGCGGGAGGTCGGCCTGGCGTAGCTGCGCGCGTTACGTCGCTTCGAGGACGAAGGGCGCGACGTGCAGCGACCCGCCGCCGCGGAACTGCAGCCATAGCTTGTACGTCCCGCGCTGCGGAAGCGCGAAGCGCAGCACCATCGACGGAGCGATCGTCGCGTTGTCGCGGAGCGGCGGCTCGTTCATGCCCGGCATCTCGCTCATCGCAGGCAGCTCCGACATGCCGGTATCCCGTGCGGCGGCATGAACGTGGACGTAGCTCAGGTCGCCGGCATCGACGAAGACCGCGTGCGCTAAAGCGCCGAGATAGGGATGGAGGTCGCGTGCGGGACGTCCCGAGCGGGCGATCCGCACGGCGAGCGCGACCTCGCGAAACGCGTGCACGTGCGTTTGCGCAAGCGAGACGTCGTAGCCGTCGACGTGCGCCGTCGCGGCGCGTTCGGTCAGGTCGCGCGGCTTCGCTCCTGCGCCGCCCGCGTCGAGCGTGAAGCGAAAGACCTGCTGATTGAGTCCCTCCGGCACCGCATCGGCATAGACGAGGTAGCGCGCGGGGCGCGGGAGCGCGGTATCGAGACGGAAGTGGCCGTCGCTGCCGAGCACCGGATGGAGGTGCAGAAAGGTTCGGAAGTCGTCGCTGATGACGATCAGGTGAATGCGCTTCGTCATCGCGACCGTGTACGCGGTGATGGGCGTGTCCTCGCCCGGCCGCGTCATCCAGAGATCGAGGTGCGCTCGCGGCGGTGCGCCGGTCGCCTGCGAGACGAGGAACGCATCGGCCTGCGCGTGCCCCAATTGCAGCGCGAAAGCACCCTTCGCGCGAACGGCGTCATAGGGGGCCGCTACGGCACACAACCCGGCAAGTGCGAGAGCCGCGGCGACGGACTTCATCACGACCGCTCCGCGCGCACGATCGCACGGTAGGGGTAGTCGACGAACCCGCGCACGTCGGAGACGAGCTGCGGGTCCTGCGGCCAACACGTTTCGAGGAAGTACAGCGCCTCGTCGATCCCCGAGGTGACGCCGCCGCACGAGACGATCCCGTCGAGGTCGACGACGCGCGCCGTCCAGTCGGGGTTGAGCACGGTGACGCCCGCCGCGGCGAGGTCGTTCATCAGCCCCGGATGCGTCGTCATCCGCCGTCCCTGTGCGATCCCCGCACCGACGAGGCCGAACGCGCCGGTACACACCGACGCGATGCGTGCACCTCGGGCGAACTGTCGCTGGATCGGCGTCGTGAACGCGGGGTTCGCCGCTTGGCGCATGATCCCGGTGCCGTTCTCGACGTTGCCGCCGGCGACGATCAAGAGATCCGGGAGGACGTCGCCGTCCCACGGCTCGACGGCGATCGTCATCCCGTGGATCCCCGTCACGACGAGCTGCGGCCCGTTCGGACCCTCGAGCGTCACGGCGCCGGACCCGTCGACCGCGACGATGCGCAGCTCGATCTCGCTCGGCACCTTGCGGTACGGCAAGTACCGGTTCGCGGTCTGCAGCACGGCGAACGGAGCGACGACGTCGAGCTCGTCGCACTGGTCGAACGCCATGAAGTAGATGGTAGCGGGCGGCGTAACGGCGGCCATCGGGTACTTTGCATTACCGGGGCGCGGCAGGTTCCCTTCGAGCTACGTCAGCCGCTTTTCGAACCAGTGGTGCGCGTACGGCTCGTCGTTGTACGGCGGAATCTCGGCGTACCCGCTGCGGTGGTAGAGCGCGATCGCTTCCGGAAGCACGCGGTTCGTCTCGAGCCGCACGACGCTCGCACCCGCTTCGCCGGCCAGCCGTTCGAGCTCCGCGAGTAGGCGGCGCCCGGCGCCGCGGCCGCGCGCGGCGGGTGAGATCCACATGCGCTTCAGCTCGGCCGTGACGCCGTCGAGCAGTTTGAGCGCACCGCATCCAACGGGCGCGTCTTCGAGCCGAACTACGACAAAGCGACCCTTCGGCGGGACGAACTCGCCGGCGTCGGGCGCGAGGCTGCGCGCTTCGTCGAATCCGCCCTCGAAGCGGCGGTCGATCTCCGCAAAGTACTGCGCCAGGCACCAGCGCGCGTCGGTCGAGTGCGGGTCCTCGAGGTCGAAGCGCAGCGTCTCGCTCATGGCGCGCACCCTCGCCGACCCGCTCGCGGCGTGACCGACCGCTTCACCGCCACGAGGTCCCAGGCGTGGGGTATGCTTATCGCGTCATGGCTACGAATACCAGCGGCTCCAATCCGAAATTCCGACTCGAACAAGAAATCGCCGCGGCGATGCGCGGTATCCGGTTCCCCGCGAAGCGCGACGACATTCTCAATCGCGCGAAGGAGAACGGCGCCAGCGAAGAGGTCCTCAGGGTCCTCGAACGGATTCCGGACGGCGAATACGGCACTCCGGCTCAAGTGATGGACGCTACGAACGATTGAGGTAAGCACGGACGGCACGCTCCTTGGCGCGGCCGATCCACGCTTCGACGATCAGCTCCTTGAGCTGCTTCGCCGAGACCTTCGCGAGCTCGACGAGCACGGCGTTGTAGCCGTCGAAGTGCGGGATCGTGAAGATGACGCCGGGGGCGCTCGCGAGGAGCGCCTCTTTCATGTCCAGGTCGGCGGTGCGCACGCCGAGGATCGGGCCGCTCGGCGCCGCGTCACCGAGCGCGGCGAGGTCGGTCTTGTGCAGCGGGCGCTCCCACACGAAGAACTTCTTGTCGACCGTCCACGCCGAGTTGCCGCGTGATGTCGTCTCCTCCGCGCCCGGCATCTCGAGCGCGTAGCGGCGGACCTGGTCCCACGTCGCCATGACGCTCTTCTTCGCGTTCCCGCGGGCCGCGCCCTCAGTCGAGGCGACACGCACCGGTGAGGTAGTCGTCGCCGAGAACGAGGCGCAGCGGCGTCCCCGCCGGCAGCACCGCTTGCGAGCCGGAGTGGAGCAAGTTGTAGATCGCGATCACGCCGGAGGCGACGTGGAAACCGCTCCCCTTCGCGAAGCTCATCGCGCTGAGCACGAACGGGGCGTTCCTCGACTTGCCGTCGCGAACCGACGCCATGTCGTGCAGCGGCGCGATCATCGCCGGGACGTGCGAACCGTCGGCGTTCTGGAGGTAGCGCGCCTCGAGCCCGATCTGGCCGGGCTTGCCGCCCGGCCGCGCGCCGCGGACGAAGTTGACGACGCCGACGCCGTTGAGCGTCGCGCCGTTTGCGCTGGCCGTGAAGTGGAAGATCTCGCCGGGACGCGATCCGCGGGAGCTCAAGGGCTCGCTCAACATCGCGTCGAGAACGGGGCAGATGCCGGCGTTGACGGTCGCCGCGGGGGCGGTCTCATCGGCGGAGGCGCGGACGCACAGCGCCCCGGTGAAGATCAGAGCAGCCGCGGCAACGCGCGGCCAATGAATCGCTGGCATGAGTGCAGCGTAGTGCAGCGCGACGTTGCCGGGCCGCTGGCACGGGTCATAGCGGCCCTGACGATTGTCACGACCCGTCGCCGTCTCGGCCTATTCGCAGACGCGGCCCTGCATGGTTCGCGACGAGCGCCGCTTCGGTGCGGTGTTTCAGGCCGAGCGTCGCGAGCACCGACGAGACGAGATTGCGCACCGTCCCATCGCTGAGGAACAACCGCTCCGCGATCTGCCGGTTCGTCATCCCACTCCCCAGCAGCCCGAAGATCTGGCGTTCGCGCGGCGAGAGGCGCGCTACGTCCTCGTCGAGGGCGCGACGCGAACCGGACGACGCGATCGCGAGCGACTGTACCAGGCCAGGGCTGAACGGCGAATATCCCTTGTGAACGAGGCGAATCACGTCGGCGACGTCCTCGACCGGCGTCCCCTTGAGAATGTAGCCCGCAGCGCCTGCCGTGATCGCCGCGTTCAGCAGCTCGACGTCCTCGAACGTCGTCAGCACGAGCGCTTTCGCCGCGACACCGCGGCCGCGCAGCTCGGCGATCGCCGCGATCCCGTCCATCACCGGCATCCGCACGTCCATCATGACGATGTCCGGCCGCAGCTGCGCGACGCGCGCGACCGCTTCACGGCCGTCGGCCGCTTCCCCGACGACGTCGATCCCGTCCTGCGCGGCGAGCACCGTGCGCAGCCCGACGCGAAACATCTCCTGGTCGTCGACGACCACGACGCGGATCATCAGCCTTCCACCGGGACCCGCAGCCGCACGACGGTCCCGCCGCCGGGCGCGCTGACGACGTACAGCTCGCCGCCGACCTCGCCGGCGCGCGAGCGCATCCCGCGCAGGCCGTTGCCGTGCGTGTTGACTTCGGGGACGAAACCGCAGCCGTCGTCGGCGATCACCACGTTGACGGCGCCGCGGTCTGCGACGGCCTCGACGCGAACGGTCTGCGCGCGCCCGTGGCGCAAGGCGTTCGAGATCGCTTCACGGACGACGTTGACGACGTGCGTCGTGCGGCCGGCGGAAAGTGCCGGCAACGGCAGGGCGTCCAGGCGCAGCTCGACGGCGCCGCCGTCGCCGGCGTTGCGGCAGACGGCGCGGATCGCTTCGTCGAGCGGCGCGCGTTCGAGCGGGTCGGTGCGAATGCGGTGGACGGCGCGGCGCACGTTGCCGAGCACGCCCAGCGCCGTCGCGTGCGCGCGGCGGACGCCCGGCAGCGCCGGATGCTCCTCGAGTTGAAGCGCAGCGCCTTCGAGCTGCAGCGCGAGGATCGTGAGCTCGTGTCCAACGGCGTCGTGGACGTCCGCGGCGAGCCGTTCCCGTTCGCGCAGCGCGGCGAGCTCGCCGATGCGTTCGACGTGCCGCCGCAGCTCGTCGTGCGCTTCGGCCAGCGCCGCATACCCGCGTCGCGCCGCGTCCGCGTAGAGCACGACCGCCTGAACGAAGATGAGGGCGAGGAAGAAGAAGGCGGTCAGCTCGATCGCGAGTGCCGGATGGTCCGCCTGCGGCGTGCGCACCTCGACGATCGCGAACACGACGACGTCGGCCGCGACGAACGCGCGCCAGGCGCGCCGGCCGAGGTGCGTTCCGGCACGGAACGACGCGCCCAGGATGACGAGCCCCGCCGTCGCGCTCGGCGCGCCGCTGCCGATCACCGCGATGACGATCAGCGCATCGACCGCGGCCAGCGCAAGCGGTACGATGCGCGGCGTTCGGCGCCCGAGAACGCCGAGAACGAAATATGCGGCGATTGCGAGCAAGGCGATCGGGGTTCCCCAGCCGCCGCCGTGCTCGACGTCGGAGTGGAGGAGCGTCGCGGCTGCCGCGAGGGCGACGGCGGCGTCGACGACGATCGGGAGGTTCCCCGCGAGCAGCGGTCGCGGCGGTACGGGCTCGAGACGGATCTGTGGAACGTCAGGGCTTACCACGGGCACCTCCGGGGAACGCCAACGTTACCGGCTCGCCGTCGGTCCCGACGGCGTTGCGAAATCCGCGCGCGCGAGGCGCGGTGGCGACGTAGACGACGGGGATCAGAATCAGGGTGAGGACGAGCGAGCTCAGCAGACCGCCGATCACGACGATCCCCATCGAGCGCCGGAACGCGGCGCCCTCGGCGAAGCCGAGCGCAAGCGGGAGCGAGCCGAGGATCATCGCGATCGTGGTCATCACGATCGGGCCGAAGCGCCGCGCCGCAGCGTCGCGCACCGCAGCGGCGGGATCGGCGCCGGCGGCGCGCTCGCGATTCGCGTAGTCAACGAGCAGGATGCCGTTCTTCGCCGCGAGGCCGAAGAGCATGATGACGCTGATCGCCGAGAAGACGTTCAGCGACTGGTGCGTGACCGCAAGTCCGATCAGCGCGCCGACGAGCGCCAGCGGAAGCGTCGTCATCACGACCAGCGGCCGCGTCAGCGAGCCGAACAGGATCACCATCAGCAAGTACATCCCGATCAGCGAGGCGGCGAGGACGGGGACGAATGCCGCGGCGGTGTCGGCGAAGAGCTTGGAGTCGCCGAACTTGAGCACGTGCGTTCCGGCGGGGAGAAAGCCGGGAGCGGCGAGGTGCGCGTCGACCGCGGCGAGGACGGTGCCGAGCGTGGCGCCGGGGAGTAGCGCAGCCGAGATCGACGCGACGCGCTGGCGGTCGATCCGGTCGATCTTCGTCTGCACGCTGCCGGCGGTCAGCGTCGCGACGTCGCCGAGGCGAACGAACGTTCCGGCCGTCGTGCGCAGCGGGACGCGGGCGATGTCGTCGGCGGAGCGGATGCGCTCGGGTGCGACCTGCAGCAGCACATCGTCTAACGCCTCGGCCGTGCGCACGCGCGTCGCGACCACGCCGCCGGTCACGATCCGCGCGGTGAGCGCGGCGGCCGCCGGCGAGACGCCCAGGATAGCGCAGCGAATCGGGTCGACCCGCACGTCGACCTGCGCGATCCGCAGTCCGGTGGACGACGCCACGTTGGTCGTTCCGGCGAGCGAACGCATCAGTGCGGCGATCCGCGCGGCCGCGGCGGCGACCGCCGCGTCGTCGGCGCCGGCGACCGCGTAGCTGATCGGAGCGGTCGACGAGGTCGTGCTTTGATCGGCGGTCGCGGAGAGCTGCGCGCCGCCGGCGAGCGGCGCGAGCGCGCGGATCCCCTCCACCGCGGCTTCGGCGTCGCCGTTCGACGCGAGCCGCAGCGCAATCGTCGCGACGTTTCCGCCCTGCGTCGGCGAGGGCTCGTCGGGCTTCGTTCCGGTCGTCGTCACCACCGAGGCGACGGCGAGCTGCGCGCGCAGGAGCGCGGCGAAGCGCTCCGTTCGCGCTTCCGTCGTCGCGATCGGCGTCCCGGTCGGCCACGTCAGCGCGACGGTGATCCCGCCGTCGCCCGACGACGGGACGACCTCACCGCCGACGAATCCGAGCGGAACGAGGGCGAGCGAAGCAGCGAGCAGGACGACGCAGCCGCCGATGACGACCGTCCGATGTTCGAGCGCCCACGGCAGCACCCGGCGTGCGTACACGGTCGCGACGATCGAAAGCCGCGCCGTCAGGCCGGCCAGGACGTGCGCGAGGCGGTCGCGGCGACCGCCGAGCGACCAGCGCGCGGCCAGCAGCGGCGTCAGCGTGAACGAGACCAGCAGCGAGACGAGCGTCGCGAACGCGACGACGAGCCCGAACTCGCGCAGGACGCGGCCGACGATCCCCGACGCGAACCCGATCGGCAGAAACACGACGACGTCGACGAGCGTGATCGCAACCGCCGCCGCGCCGATCTGCGTTCGCCCGACGATCGCCGCGCGGCGCCGGTCGCGGCCCAGCGCATACTGATGATGGATGTTCTCGAGGACGACGATCGAGTCGTCGACGAGAATCCCGATCGCCAGCGACAGCGCCATCGTCGACGACAGGTCGAGCGTGAACCCGAGCGCCTGCATCGCGCACAGCGTCGCCAGCAGCGAGACGGGGATCGCGACGAGCACGACCAGCGCGCTGCGCCAGGCGTGCAGCGCGACAAGCAGCACCAGCGCGGTGAGGACGATCCCTTCGACCAAGCTTTGCCCGACGCCGGCGACCGTCGCCTGTGTCCGATCCGCGGTGTTTGCGATCTCGCGGAAGCCGAGCGACGGATATGCTTGCGCGAGCTCGGCGAACGCGGCGCGCACCGCCGCAGTCGTGCGAACCTCGTCGGCGCCTTGGCCGCGACCGATCTGCAGCACGATCGCCGGCGCGCCGTCGACGTGCGTGATGATGCGGGCCTCGGCATGACCGAGGTCGGAGCCGGCGACGTCGCGCAGCCGGACGACCGCGCCGGCCGCGGTCGGCAGCGGGAGCAGGCCGAGGTCGGACGGCGTGCGCACGTCGGCGTGCACCGCGACGGACGTCTCGGCCCGCCGGTCGGAGAACCGCCCGCCGGGATACGCGACGTTGTTGCCGTTGAGCAGCGCGTAGAGATCGGCGAGCGTCGCACCGGCGGCCGCGGCGCGCTGCGGATCGGGCCGCACGTGGAACTCCGACGCGAGCGCCCCCTGTGCGCTCGCCTTTTCTACGCCGGGGATCCCGCGAATCGCGGCGAGGATCGGACCGTTCACCAGATCTGAGAGGGCGCCGGGCGTGAGGCTGCGCGATGAGACGGCTTCCTGCACGATCGTGCCGCCGCCGACCGAGCTCTTCGTGACGAGCGGTGGCTCCAGGTCGGCGGGAAGGTAGAGCCGCGCGGCGTCGACACGATGCTGCACGTCGGTCAACGCCGCATCGACGTCGGCGCCGAGGAGCAGGTGCACGTCGAGCGTCATCTGCCCGTCTTGCACGCTCGCCTCGAGCGTGTCGAGGCCGTGAAGTCCGACGATCGCGTCTTCGATCGGTTTCACGACGAGCTGCTCCATCTCGGCCGGCGAAGCGCCCGGGTACGCAGCGGTTACGGTCACGGACGGCGCGGTGATGTCGGGAAGGAAGACGATCCCCAGGTTCGTCGCCGCGAACGTACCGGCGAGCACGACGACGGCGGCGACGACGCCGACGATCAGCGGGCGGTCGACGGAGAAGCTGGTGAGGGACGGACGGGTGCGCATGGACGACAAGCGTACGGATGCGAGAGCGTCCCGGCCGCTGACGGGCGTCATGCCGAGGATGACGACCGCCAGTGCCGGGATGCGCCGCGGCCGGGTTACGCTGCGGTCGTGCAGTTCTCGAATACGATCGCAGCGGTGGTCCTCGCCGGCGTCCTCGTCGGCCCGCAACACGCCGGCGACACCGACGCGTTTCGGCTTGAGGTCACCAGTCGCGGGACGAAGACCGAGCATAGCCTCACGACGATCACGCTGACCCGGACGGCGGCCGGCGTCGATGTCGCGACGACGGTGCCGGCGCAGCGCGGCGCAGGCGCGATCGATCCCGACGGCTCGGTCCACCTCGACGGCGCGGTTGCGGACGCCGTCGAACCCTACAATGAGCTGGCCTCGGCGCTGGCGGCGCGTGACGGACGCGGACGTT
>DASYFS010000338.1:0-3485 GCA_036498305.1 Candidatus Elarobacter sp.
CGCGAGGGCCCGATCGTCCAGATCGGCTCCGCGATCGGTTCGGTGATCGGTCAGGCGGTGCGCGCCCCGGCGCCGCTCGTGCGCACCATGGTCGCCTGTGGTGCGGCGGCCGGGATATCGGCGACGTTCAACGCACCGATCGGCGGCGTCTTCTTCGCCGCCGAAGTGATCCTCGGCGAGTTCGCGCCGCGCTCGTTTGCAGCGATCGTGGTGGCGTCGGTGATCGCGGCGGTGATCGGTCGCGGCTATTTCGGAAACGCGCCGTCGTTCAGCGCCTCGGCGTTTCAGCTCGTCTCGCCCTACGAGCTCGTCTGGTACGCTGTGCTCGGGATGATCGCGGCGCTCTGGGCGACGGGATTCGTGCGGCTGTTGTACGTCTGCGAGGACGGCTTTGCGCGCGTCCGGCTCCCCGCGTGGTTGAAGGGCGCGATCGGATTCGGCGCGGTCGGCGTCATCGGGATATGGTATCCGCAGGTCTTCGGCGTCGGCTACGGCGCGATGCAGCAGATGCTCGACGGCCACGTCCCGGCGCCGCATGCGCTTGCGCTGGCGGCGCTGAAGCCGGTCGCGACTTCGCTCACGCTGGGCTCGGGCGGATCCGGCGGCGTCTTCGCGCCCTCGCTGTTCACAGGCGCGTTTTTGGGCGACGCGTACGGCCGTACGCTGCATGCGCTCTTCCCGGCGTGGACCGCGACCGGGGCGGCGTACGGCTTGGTCGGCATGGCGGCGGTGTTTGCCGCCGCGGCCGAAGCGCCGATCACCGCGATCATGATCGTCTTCGAGCTGAGCGGCGACTACACGATCATTCTGCCGCTGATGGTCAGCGTCGTCATCGCGACGCTGCTCGGACGCCGCCTCCTCGGTGCGACCGTCTACGAGATGAAACTGCTGCGGCGCGGGATCGATTGGCAGCGCGTGCGCCGGCCGCGCTTCCTAAGCCGCCTCTCCATCGAAAGTATCCGCCGCGACCCGCCGCTGGTGGTACAGGGTACCGATCGCATCCGCGACGTCGCGCTGCGCGATCGCGATGCCGGCGAGTTGGCGATCCCGGTCTGTGAGGGCGAGCGTTTCGTCGGGATCGTGAACAGTGCGGATCTGGCGGGCGCGCTCGCGGCCGGTCGCGGCGACGAGCCGGTCGACGCGATCCTGCGCCCGTTCGGCGACCGGCTCGCGCCGAGCGACAGCGTCGAGCGCGCGGCGACGCTCATGGCGGACGACGACACGCCGCTGCTTCCGGTCGAGGATCCGCGCTCGCATCACCTGGTCGGAATCGTAACGCGCCGCGACGTGCTGCGCGCCTATCAGAGCATCACCGACGGCTGAGCCCCGTTACGCGCCGAACCCCGTCGTCACCGAGACGGTCGTCGCGACCGGGTGGCAGGCGTAGGTCGCCGGCGCGAACTTCGCGCGCTTGGCGGTCTCCAGCGCCGCGCGATCGAGCGGGGCGAAGCCGCTCGAACGGCTGATCGCAGCACCGGCGACGGTCCCGGTCTCGTCGACGTCGAGCGCGAGCTCGACGACGCCGGTCGCGTTCACCGAACGCGCCTCCGGCGGAAACGGCGGACGGATCGCCGCGAGCGGACGCGCCGGCGCGTTCGGCTGCGTGCACGCCTGCTGCGAGATCGCACCGAAGCGTGACGGCTGCGAGAGCGTCGTCCGCACGGCGGCGGCGACGAGCGTGCGGCGATCCAGGTCGGCCGCCTGCTGCGCGGCAGGCGTCACCGGCGGCGGGGCGTTCGGCCACCACACCGCCGTCAGCGGACAGTCGAGGCGCTGGTTCGCCGCGAGCCCCGTCGCCTGCACCCACGCGGCGGCGAGGTGCTCGCCCGGCGGGAGCGTGACGTACTTGGGGATGCGCGTCCCGCCGAACGTCATCAGCGGGATGTCGTCGACGTCGAGGGCGTAGCGCGCGACGTCGGTGTCGAGCCGGATGCGCGCCGAGCGCGTGTCGCCGCGCTCGACGTCGAGCAGGATCCCGTAGGTGTTCGGCCGGTTCGGCTGCGAGACGTCCGCGAGCGCCGCCACGGTGACCGGGCAGAAGACGTTCGCGCGGACGGGCGCGGGAAGCACGAGCGGCGCGCACGTCGCAGCCAGCCCGGCAAGGAGGAGAAGCGGGCGGTTCATCGGGATTCGCCTTCGCGGCGGCCGGTGAAACTCCACCTCGCGTCGCTGCCGTCATGGTCGGCGTCCGTGCAAGTACCACTTTCGATCCTCGACCTCGCCCCGATCGTCCAGGGCGGCGACGCGCGCCGCGCGCTGCAGAACGCGCGCGATCTCGCGCAGCACGCCGAGCGCTGGGGCTACCATCGCTTCTGGCTCGCCGAGCACCACAACATGACCGGGATCGCGAGCGCCGCGACGGCGGTCGTGATCGGCTACGTCGCCGACGCCACGTCGACGATCCGCGTCGGCTCGGGCGGGGTGATGCTGCCGAACCACGCGCCGCTGGTGATCGCCGAGCAGTTCGGGACGCTGGCGGCGCTTTATCCGGGGCGCATCGATCTGGGCCTCGGCCGCGCGCCGGGGACCGATCGCGCCACGATGTACGCGCTGCGGCGCTCGCTCGAAGGCGGCGAAGACTTTCCGCACGACGTCGTCGAGCTGCAGTCGTACTTTCGCGAGCTCCAGCCCGGGCAGGCAGTGCGCGCGGTACCCGGCGCGGGACTGAACGTTCCGATCTGGCTGCTCGGCTCGAGCCTCTACAGCGCGCAGCTCGCCGCCGCGCTCGGCCTTCCGTTCGCGTTCGCCTCGCACTTTGCGCCGGCGTATCTGCACGCCGCGCTCGCGGCGTATCGCGCCGGGTTCCGTCCGTCGGAGCAACTCGCGCAACCCTACGCGATGGTGGCGGCGAACGTCGTCGCCGCCGACACGGACGAGGAGGCACGCCGCCTCTTCACCTCGTTGGAACAGCGCTTCGTCGAGCTGCGCCGCACCGGGAACGGCGGCCCGCTCCCGCCGCCTGTCGATCCCGCGACCTTGGCATGGGGACCTTCGGAGCGCTCGATCCTTGACGAGGCCCTCGCGTGTTCGATCGTCGGCTCGCGCGAAACCGTTCGCGCCGGGATGGAAGCGTTCGTCGCCGAGACGCAGGCCGACGAGCTGATCGTCACGGCGCACGTCTACGATCACGCGGCGCGGCTGCGCTCGTTCGAGATCGCGGCCGAAGCGGCGCGGGAGGCCGGCGCCGCGCTCGACGCGGCCAGCTAGCCGCCGTACACGTTCTCGAGCAGGTCGACCGCGTTCGCCGAACGCGCCGTCGCCGCGCGGACCCGCGCGACCGAGTGCGCCGCGACCGCGGCTTTGACCGCGCCGGCCGCCGCATCCGCCGCCGCGACGGCGCGCGCCGAGTGCGGACGTTCGACGACCTGCGGCCGCAGCGCCAGCCACGTGCGCTCGATGTTCGCCGCGTCGGCGCTTGCGCGATCCCATTCGCCGCCGGTGACGTCGATCGCGACGGCACGGCCGAGATAATCGAGCAGGTGGAC
>DASYFS010000339.1:0-3599 GCA_036498305.1 Candidatus Elarobacter sp.
CTCGCGGATCCAGCCGGCGATTCGCTCCCGCTCGGCCGCCGCCGTCCCGACCGGCCCGCCGAAGCGCTCCGTCACGGCACCGAGGGCCGGAGCCCGCTGAAGCAGCGTCTCGCGGACCGCGTGGGCCCGGTCGGTGAAGTACCGGTAGAAGGTACCGTAGGCGACGCCCGCCTCGCGCGCGATCGTGCCGGCGGAGAGCGATTCGGCGTCGTGGGTCGCTAGGAGTCGCGCAACGGCCTCGATCAGCCGCTCGCGCGAACTGACCTTCGGCGGGCGCTCGGGCAGGCCGGCGTCGGCCGGGTCGACCCGGCCCAGGTACGTCCAGCGGCCCCGGACACGCCGCGTCTCGGGGTCGCGAAAACTCTCCACCCGATACCGATAGGCACGACCGCTGACGCGCTTGATAACCTCGTAGGCCAAGCGAACCTCCCTCTATCCTGTCCTGGTATTTCTTAGAATATCATTGGACGGAGCCCTGGCAGTTGCTTGTCGCACTGGAAGTTTTTTTCGGGCCGAACGGTTCGGCCGATCGGCGGATACCGCCGGGCGGCCCGCGGGCCTACGATCGACGGGTGAATCCATTGGTGGTGGAGGTGAGCCTGGTCGCGCTCACCGTCGTCTCGTTCTGGCTGCTCGACCGCTATGTGACCGGATTGGATGTACTGTGAACGCCGATCTGCTGGCCGGCCTCGTGCTCGCCCTCGCCGCGCTCGCGTACCTGACGTATGCGATGCTTCGCCCCGAACGTTTCTAAGGGAGTGACCCGCCGATGACCGTCATAGGGTGGTGTCAAGCCGCTCTCGTGTTCGCGCTCGTGTGCCTCGTGGTCAAGCCGCTGGGCAGCTACATGGCGCGCGTCTTCCAAGGCGAGCGTGTCGTGCTCTCGCCGGTGCTGGCGCCGATCGAAGGCGCGATTTACCGGCTGTGCCGCATCGACGCCGCGCGCGAGATGGGCTGGAAGACGTACGCGTTCTGCGTCGTCGCGTTCAGTTTGGTGAGCCTCGCCTACCTCTACGTGCTGTTGCGCGTCCAGGCGTTCTTGCCGCTGAACCCGCAAGGCTTCGGCAACCTCGCGCCCGACCTCGCGTGGAACACCGCCGTCTCGTTCATGACGAACACGAACTGGCAGTTCTACTCCGGCGAGTCGACGATGAGCTATCTCTCGCAGATGGCGGGCCTGGGCTGGCACATGTTCGTCTCGGCGGGGACGGGGATCGCGATCGCGATCGCGCTGATGCGTGCGCTCGCGCGGCGCAGCACGAGCACGATCGGAAACTTCTGGGTCGATCTGACGCGGACGGTGCTCTACGTGCTGCTGCCGATTGCGGTCGTCGGCTCGCTGCTGCTGATCTCGCAGGGCGTCCCGCAGAACTTCTCCGCGTACACGACGGCGAAGACGCTCGAAGGCGCGGCGCAGTCGATTCCGCAGGGTCCGATGGCGTCGATGGAAGTCATCAAGGAACTGGGAACCAACGGCGGCGGCTTCGTCAACGCGAACTCTGCCTCGCCTTGGGAGAACCCGACCGGCCTCAGCGACCTGTTCGAGATGTTCCTGATCTTCTCGATCGGCGGCGCGCTGACGTATACGTTCGGGCGTTTCGTGAAGAACCAGCGCCAAGGCTGGGCGCTCTTCGCCGCGATGTCGGTGCTGTTCGTCGGCGGCTTCGCGGTGGCGTACTGGGCGGAGGCGGCGGGGAATCCCGCCGTCCATCAGCTCGGCGTGCTCGGCGGTAATCTCGAAGGGAAAGAGACGCGCTTCGGCATCGCTGCGTCGGCCCTGTTCGCGACGATCACGACCGACACGTCGTGCGGCGCGGTCAACGCGATGCACGACTCGTTCACCGCGCTCGGCGGCCTCGTCCCGCTCTTCAACATGCAGATGGGCGAGGTCGTGTTCGGCGGCGTCGGCTCGGGCTTCTACGGGATGATCTACTACGCGATCCTCACCGTGTTCATCGCCGGCTTGATGGTCGGCCGGACGCCGGAGTATCTCGGGAAGAAGATCGAGCGCCGCGAGGTCCAGCTCGCGATTCTGGCCGCGCTGATCGTCCCGGTCTTCGCGCTGGTCCCCGCGGGAATCGCGGCCGTGCTGCCCGCCGGGGTTGCGACGCTGAACAACGGCGGCCCGCACGGCTTCAGCGAGCTGCTCTACGGCTACACGTCGATGGTCAACAACAACGGCTCGGCGTTTGCGGGGCTCGGTGCGAACTTGTGGTGGAACGTTTCGGGCGGCGTCGTGATGCTGTTCGGCCGCATCGCGATCATGATCCCCGTCCTCGCGCTGGCCGGAGCGCTGGCGCAGAAGCGCGCCATTCCGGAAACCGTCGGCACGTTCGGCACGACCTCGCCGATCTTCGTCGTGCTGCTGATCGGCGTCATCGTGATCGTCGGGGCGCTGACGTTCTTCCCCGCCGATGCGCTGGGGCCGATCGTCGAACATCTTCTCAACCTGCAAGGAAAGCTCTACTAAGATGGCATCGGCGACTCGTTCGCGTTCGCTCCTGGACGGCCGGATCGTGCTCCCGGCGATCCGCGACTCGTTCGTCAAGCTCGACCCACGGGTGCAGCTGCGCAATCCCGTGATGTTCGTGGTCGAGGTCGGCGCGCTCGTCTCGATCGTCTACGCGTTCCGCGACGCCCGCAACGGGCAAGCCTCGTTCGACGTCGCGATCTCGGCGTGGCTGTGGTTCACCGTGCTCTTTGCGAACTTCGCCGAAGCGATGGCCGAAGGGCGCGGCAAGGCGCAAGCCGAGTACCTGCGGCGCACCAAGACCGACACGATCGCGCGCAAGCTGGTTGGCGGCCGTGAGGAGCCGGTCCCGGCGACGCAGCTGCGGCGCGGTGACCGGGTCGTCGCCGAGGCGAACGACCTCATCGCGACCGACGGGGAGATCGTCGAGGGCGCGGCGACCGTCGACGAGTCGGCGATCACCGGCGAGTCGGCGCCCGTCATCCGTGAAGGCGGCGGCGACCGTTCGTCGGTCACCGGCGGGACGCGCGTCCTCTCCGACCGGATCGTCTACGAGGTGAGCGCAAACCCCGGCGAGTCGTTCCTCGACCGGATGATCTCGCTCGTCGAGGGCGCGCAGCGGCAGAAGACGCCGAACGAGATCGCGCTCTCGATCCTGCTCTCGGGGCTCACGATCATCTTCGTGATTGCGGTCGCGACGCTGGCGCCGTTCTCGATCTATGCCGGCTCGACGCCGAGCGTGGTCGTGCTCATCGCGCTGCTCGTATGCCTGATCCCGACGACGATCGGCGGCCTGCTCAGCGCGATCGGAATCGCGGGGATGGACCGCGTGCTGCAGCGCAACGTGCTGGCGATGTCGGGCCGCGCCGTCGAGGCCGCCGGCGACGTCGACACGCTGCTGCTCGACAAGACCGGAACGATCACGCTCGGCAACCGCCAGGCCTCGGAGATCATCGCGGCGCCGGGCGTCGACGCGGCCGCGCTCTACCGCGCTGCGTACTTCGCCTCGCTCGCCGACGAGACGCCCGAAGGACGCTCGATCGTGCTGCTCGCCGGGAAACATGCCGGGCTGGGCGCCGACGAGGTCGTCAATGGCGGAGCGAAGCTGCCCGTCGGGACGACGGTCGTC
>DASYFS010000340.1:0-1931 GCA_036498305.1 Candidatus Elarobacter sp.
CCTCACAGTCGAGCGAGCGCAGCAAGCCGATCATCGCCGTCTCCGACGCCTCGACCACGGCGGTGTGCTCGTCGAGCATCAGGATGTTCATCGAGATCCAGCTGCTGACGTCGCGCGACTTCGCTCCCGGCCGCGCCGAGAGCGGCGCCTCGACGATCCGCCAGCCGTTCGCTGCGAACACCTCGAGGCCGCCGTCGACGCATGGCCGCTGCGGGTTCACGAGCACGAGCCCCGGCCGAATCGGGACCAGCGTCGTGTCGATGTGCGCCGGATGCTGCTCGGCGAAGCGGATCTGGTGGACGCGGAACCCGGGGCCGAGATGCCGTTGCAGCCACGCCGCGCCGAACGCGTTGCTGACGAGGTCCGGCTGCCAGAAGATGTCGCGGCCGAACCGTGCGAACGACGCCGCATCGAACGCGGGCTCGACCTCCGTTAGCAGCGGATCGGCGGCGAAGTCGAACGGGGTCCCGCGCGTATGCGCACGTTCGTGGTAGAGGTCGTCGTGCATCAACGGTTTCGGCGCAGCAGTCCAGCGCGCGCCGGCGCGAAAGTACTCGGCGATCAGCGGCCGATAGGCGCGGTACTCGAAGAACCGCGCGCGCTGCGCCATCGGGGCCTCGATGATCTCGTCGCCGACCACGAGCAGCACGTCGCGCGGACATGCGGTCGCGCGGCCGGTCGGCGATGACCAGTCGGGGGTTGCGAACGGCAGCGCGTGGTCGACCGGGTGCGGGCGCCGGACGGTGATGCCGCGATCGGTGAGGAGCTGGGCGAAATTGTCGAGTTGATGCTCGGCCTCGTCGATGAGCGACGGCATTACGGGCGCGCCGCGCAGGTTTTCGTCGCGGATCGACGGGCCGAAGTATGGCGAGAGGGCCGGTTCGTAGGCGGTTTCGGCTGCGCCGCGTGCCGTGCCGACGATGACCTCGCGAAGCGGATCCCACTCGTTCCAGGAACTGACGGGCGACGTCACGTCACGTCACGTCATCCCGAGCGCCTTTATCGGACAAAGTTTCTTCGAAACTTTGGCCGGTAAAGGCTCGAGGGACCCTCGTCGTCATCACGAGCGCAGTCGAGTGATGACCCCGGATCTCGAACGTCAGCCAATGTGGCGTCGCGCTCGGCTTCGCTCGCGCGACAACGAGGGTCCCTCGACAAGCTCGGGATGACGTTAACCTAGCTTTTCTCGCAGCAGCTCTTGAACGAGCGGGGGATTCGCTTTGCCGCGCGAGGCTTTCATCACCGCGCCGGTGAGGAAGCCGAGAACGCTCGTCTTTCCGCCCTTGTAGTCCGCGACGACCTTGGGGTTCGCCGCGAGCACTTCGTCGACGATCGCGGCGATCGCGCCGCGGTCGCTGACCTGCGCGAGGCCTTCGCGCTCGACGATCGCTTTGGCGGAGCCGCCCTCGGCCCACAGCGTCTCGACGACCTGCTTCGCCCCCTTCGAGTTGATCGCGTTCGACTGCGTCAGCGCCACCAGCTCGGCGACAGCTTCCGGCGTCACCTTGCCGTCTGCGACGCGGACACCGCTCTCGTTGGCGAGCCGTGAGAGGTCACCGAGGACGAAGTTGAGCGTTGCCGGCGCGTTCTTCGACACCGCGACGGCGTCGTCGAAGAAGCGCGACAGGCGCCCGTCCTCGACGATCTGCGCCGCCTGCTTCGTCGCGATCCCGTACTCGTCGACGTAGCGCTGGTAGCGATCGAACGTCGTCTCGCCCAACGTAGCGCGGATGCGCTCGACGGTCGCGCCGTCGACGTCGATCGGCACGAGATCGGGATCGGGGAAGTAGCGATAGTCGTGCGCCTGCTCTTTGGAGCGCTGGCTGTGCGTCACGCCGGCGGCTTCGTCCCAGCCGCGCGTCTCCTGGATGACGCGGCCGCCGCCTTCGACAACCGCGATCTGCCGTGCAATCTCGCTCTCGATCGCGCGC